>CALWOR010000001.1 GCA_944383205.1 uncultured Oscillospiraceae bacterium
ATCCGCCACCGCAAGGGCCTGCCTGTGCGCGGCCAGCGGTCCAAGACCAACGCCCGTACCCGCAAGGGTCCCAAGCGCACTGTCGCCAATAAGAAGAAGTAAGGAGGGATACACATGGCTGCTAATACCAAGGCTAAGAAAGTGGTGCGTAAGCGCCGCGAGCGTAAGAATGTAGAGAGGGGCCAGGTGCACATCCGCTCCTCCTTCAACAATACTATGGTCACTGTTACCGATTCCCAGGGCAATGCCCTGAGCTGGGCTTCCTCCGGCGGGCTCGGTTTCCGTGGCTCCCGTAAGTCCACCCCCTTCGCCGCTCAGACCGCCGCCGAGACGGCTGCCAAGGCCGCGATGGAGTATGGCCTGAAGACCGTAGAGGTTTTCGTGAAGGGCCCCGGCGCCGGCCGTGAGGCTGCTATCCGGGCACTGCAGGCCGTGGGCCTGGAGGTCACCCTGATCAAGGATGTGACTCCCGTTCCCCACAACGGCTGCCGTCCCCCGAAGCGCCGCCGTGTCTGATCGTTAGAAGGAGGTTTTGACAGATGGCTAAGAACATGCAGCCCATCGCCAAGCGGTGCAAGGCCCTCAACCTGTCCCCCGCCGCCATGGGCTATGCCAAGAAGACTACCAACCGTAACCCCAAGGGTCAGATGCGCAAGAAGCAGTCTGAGTATGCGATGCAGCTGACCGAGAAGCAGAAGGTCAAGTTTGTTTACGGCATCATGGAGAAGCAGTTCCATATGTACTATGAGAAGGCTTCCCGCATGCCCGGCAAGACTGGCGAGAACCTGCTGACCATGATCGAGCGCCGCCTGGACAATGTTGTCTACCGTCTGGGCTTCGCCAAGACCCGCCGTGAGGCCCGTCAGCTGACCACCCATGGCCACTTCACCGTGAACGGCCAGCGCGTGGACATCCCCTCCTATCTGGTGAAGGCCGGAGATGTGATCGAGGTGCGTGAGAAGAGCCGTTCCTCCGTCAAGTTCAAGGGCCTGCTGGGTGAGGATGCCCCTGTGGTCAACCTGCCCAAGTGGCTGGACCGGGCCAAGAATACCCTCCAGGGCACCGTCGTTGCCATGCCCACCCGGGACGACATCGACTTCCCCGTGGAAGAGCACCTCATCGTCGAGCTGTATTCTAAGTAATTTCATTTGGCTGCTCCGGCTCATAAGGGCCGGAGCGGCCGACCTAAGAGACTTAGACAACCCTCAGATATTGGTGAGCTGAATGAGGCGGCGCAGGAGCGCCGCCGAGAAAAGGAGGGTATCCTAGCATATGGTAGAAATTGAAAAGCCCCGCATTGAATGTGTGGAAAACCCCGGCGACGCCTCTTACGGCAAGTATGTGGTGGAGCCCCTGGAGCGCGGCTACGGCACCACTCTGGGCAACTCCCTGCGCCGGATCCTGCTGTCCTCTCTGCCTGGCACCGCGGTGACCTCCATCAAGATCGCCGGCGTCCAGCATGAATTCACGACCATTCCCGGCGTGAAGGAGGATGTGACGGAGATCGTCCTGAATGTGAAGGGGATCATTGCCAAGCTGTACTGCGAGGGCGTGAAGACCGTTCACATTGAGGCTGCCGGTGAGTGCAAGGTGACTGCCGGAGACATCAAGGCTGATGCCGATGTGGAGATCCTGAATCCCGATCTGCACATTGCCACCCTGGGTCCCGACGCCACCCTGTCCATGGAGCTGACTTTGTCCCATGGCCGGGGCTATATCCCCGCCGATAAGAACAAGTCCGCTCAGTCCGTTATCGGGGTGATCCCGGTGGACTCCATCTATACCCCTGTGCGTAAGGTCAACTATACTGTGGAAAACACCCGTGTGGGCGATGCCACGGACTATGATAAGCTGACCCTGGAGGTATGGACCAACGGCACCATCGATGCCCGGGACGCGGTGTCCCTGGGGGCCCGCATTCTCTGCGATCACTTTACTCTGTTTACCGACCTGTCCGAGACCATGGGCAATAAGTCGACAGTGGTGGAAAAGGCAGAGGCCCAGCGGGACAAGGTGATGGAGATGACCATTGACGATATGGACCTGTCCGTACGGTCTTATAACTGTCTGAAGCGTGCCAACATCAACACGGTGGAGGATCTGATTTCCAAGACCGAGGAAGAGATGATGAAGGTCCGCAACCTGGGCCGCAAGAGCCTGGAAGAGGTCATCAACAAGCTGGCTATGATGGGTCTTTCCCTGGCCAGTGAGGACAGCAATTCCTGACAGGCCGGAGGGCCTGTTTCAGGGCAGCGTGGAAGGTATGTAACGTTCCGCTTCCCGTGCGGCGTTTGCCGTCCCGGCAACGGGTGCCCGGACCTTTGGTCGAATGAACGAATTTATGTAGGATCTCGCCACGCGAGGTCGAAGGAGTGTTTCTCATGTCTCAGAAGAATCGCAAGCTGGGCCGTACCAGCGATCAGCGCCGGGCCATGCTCCGCGCCATGGTAACCTACCTGCTGGAGAATGGTCAGATCAAGACCACCGCTACCCGTGCCAAGGAAGTCGCTCCCGTGGCCGAGAAGATGATTACCCTGGCCAAGAACAACACCCTGGCCTCTTACCGCCAGGCTCTGGCCTACATCACTAAGGAGGATGTGGCCAACAAGCTGTTCAAGGAGATCGGGCCCAAGTACGCCGACCGCAACGGCGGCTATACCCGCATCGTCCGCATTGGCCCCCGCCGCGGTGATGCTGCTGAGATGGCCATCATTCAGCTGGTGTAATCAAGACAGGCTTTTAAGATCCCGGCCTTTTTGGCCGGGATCTTATTTTTTCTTTTCGATTTTTTGTGTACTCCTGTCCGCGGAAGATGAAAATACACAAGAAATTGAGATGCCATATTAAGGCGAGGGGCTTGGCCGGCAGTAAACTCTTTTTTTATTCTGGAAGTTCTGCTATAATCCCTATCATAATGAGAGCGGAGCCCAGCTTGATGGGCGGAAAGGAATGGCCTATGAAAGTGATCGATGCCCACCTCCATCTGTTTCCACAGGATGAGTCTTGGGCGGAGGAGGCGGCCCAAGCGGTGGGACACCACAACAACTGGGACCACCTGAGGCAGGTGTACGGCCGGCTGGAGATCGTCCACGGGGTAGTGATGGGCAACCGCAGTCTGGAGTGTGAATACCATCAGTACCCGAAGGACATGTTCCACTACTGCATCGGGCTGGACAGCGCCCTGATGAGAGAGGGTCGGCAGGTGATCCCGGATCTCTATGACCGGGTGGAGGAAAATCTGAAGCGCGAATCATGCTGCGGTGTAAAGCTCTACCCGGGGTATAACAAGGTGTGGCTCAGTGATCCCATCTATGAGCCGATCTACCAATTGGCGGCTCGTTATGACAAGCCTGTGGCAGTACATATGGGCCTCACCGCCCGCCAAGGAGCTCATCTTAAATACTGCCATCCCCTGGTGCTGGACGAGGTGGCGGCAGATCACCGCCGTACCCGCTTCGTCATGTGTCACTTCGGGAACCCCTTCCTGGAGAGCGCAGCAGCGGTTGTTGAGAAAAATTCCAATGTGGCCACTGATCTCTCCGGCCTTTTGGAGGGAAGAGTGGACCTGGATGACTATTTTCGGGAGCAGGAGGGCTATGCCGGACTGCTGAGAACCTGGCTGAAGGCCATTGCCCAGTGGGACGATGTGATGTTTGGAACTGACTGGCCCATTGTGAACCTGGAAGAGTATATTGCCTTTATCCGCCGATTGGTACCGGAGCAGCACTGGGAAAAGGTGTTTTTTTGCAATGCAAACAGAATCTACGGATTGGGACTGTAAAACCCGGAGCCGGCATTTGACCGGCCCCGGGTTTTTAAATGTCAGGAGGCTTCCCGAGCCACAATGACACGGATCCGCCCTCCGGCGGTTTCGGCCTTGTCATACCAGGCGGTAAGGGTAAACTCACCGCTTTGAGCCCGGCCCAGGCTGGAGAGATAGTACTGGCTGCCCCGCTGCTCATAGACCACCACGCTGTCTGAGAGGGTATATTTCCGGTTACCAGCCACAAACAGGTTACCCTGGATCTGGCCCGGGGAAGTAGCGGTCAGGGAGAACATCCGCTCTGGATCGGAAGTTTCACCGATGATCTGAATCGGCCCCGAGGAGACACGGAATCGGGTGGAGGAGTTTGGAATGGTGTAGGATGTCCCATTTACATCGTACTGATAGGTGTAATATTTGAACATGCCGTCTCCGGACTCCTCCAGATCTACCAAGACGCCATACTGGTACATGTCGCCGGTGGCTTCCTCCAAAATCAGAGTGTCGATTTGTCCCAGGCTGTTCAGCGAATAATAGCGGACCATATCTCCTGACAGTGTCATACCTGCCAGACGGCTGGGATAGAGTACTGCGCCGCAGGCATCGCTGACATCCAGAATTTGAATGTTTTCGGCAAAGGAGTAGTGATCCAGCTTGGTCCCATCGGCGTTCACCTTTCCGGAAAGAGAAGAGGAAGTCAGCCCACGCAATGTCACTTCTCCGCCCTGAGAGGCGACGGTGGCCCGGACGATGCTGCCCGCCCGGTAGCCGCCCTTGGTCTGATACTGGTAGGTCTGTCCATCGGTGGCCAGCAGCGTCACGGTCTGAGCGGTGTAGGTGCCTCCCTTGCCGTCAGGATAGGCGGAGTTGGAGACAGAGAGAACCACGCCTATCCGATCCCCGGCGCTGGCGCTGACATCGGCAATGGCAGCCACACCTCCGGTACGGCCCAGCAGGAGGGTGACAGAGTCCCCCAGGCCATATTCCCCCAGGTCGGACAGAGCATAAGCGGCTGCAGCGGTTTCGATGGGGTAGCTGTGGCCAGCCACTGTGACGGAAGTGGGATTGGAGGCTGAGGGCTCCAGAGCCTGAATGGGGCCGGTGGCCTTTTGGGTGCAGGCCCACACGGTGCCCATGGAGGCGTTCCAATAAACAAGGTCATAGTCTTGAATATCGGAAAGGGCTACGGCTGCGCCCTCCCGAAGCACTTTAGAGGGAACAAAGGGAAGGGAGGACTGCCAGCCTGCCTGGGCCACCAAGGGCCCTTCCATTTCTCCGTTGACCAGGGCCAGCAGATCAATTTGGCCGGCATCATTAAGGGAATATCCCAAAGTAGAAAGATAGGGGGTATTTTCCTTGGTTTTTGCCGATAGGAGATTATAAAACAGGTACATGGCATCGCCCCGGGTGAGGGTATCGGTGGGTGCAGAGGCAGAGACGCCACGGTCAAGCCGGAGGCTGTGATACATAGCCAGCTGGCCGGTGGGGTAGGCGCCGGAAAAATCCTCCGGGCCGTAGCCCAACAGCTGAAGAGCCATGGCTACGCCCTCGGCCAGAGAGATCTCCTTGCCAGGGCGGAAGGTGCCGTCACTGTAGCCGGTAGCGAGGCCAAGGGAGACGGCAGCTTCCACAAAGCCGGAAGCCCAGTGGCTTCTGGGGACATCGGGATAGGGAGAGGTAGCCGACTGACCGATCTGATCCCCGCCTGGAGTAGCTTTGACCAGCATGGTCACAAACTCAGCCCTTGTAACTTTCCGGGAAAGCTGAAGATCTCCGGTTTCGTCCCCAGACATAATACCCAGAGCAGATAAGGCCTGAGCCGCATCTTCCTGCGAAATGGCAGCGGGGGCGGCAAGGGAAGAGACAGCCAGTGAAAAGCATAGAAATACGGCCAGCAGTGCCGCACAAATCTGTTTTTTCATATCAATAGACCCCTTTTACAAAATGAAACCTGGAAAATCCTTCGCATCAGTCGTACCTCAGTGCGTCGATGGGATTTAATTTGGCCGCCTTGTTGGCGGGCAAGTACCCAAAGAGGATACCGATCCCCACCGATACACTGAAGCTGATGAGTACAGAACCGGGGGTGGGAGTGGCGGAAAAGGTAGCGCCGTTCATCTGAGCGGACAGGGAGGCACCCAGAATGGATCCCACACCCATAGCCAGCAGATACCCAAGGCCAATGCCCAGCAGGCCGCCTATGGCGGAAGTGGTGCCCGCTTCAATAACAAACTGGCGGCGGATATCCTTTCGTTTGGCCCCCAGGGATTTGCGGATTCCGATTTCCCGTGTGCGTTCGGTGACTGAGACCAGCATGATATTCATAATCCCGATGCCCCCCACCAAAAGGGAGATGGCCGCAATGGCCACCAGCACACCGATGGCAACTCCCATCATGGCGTTGATCATGTTGGCCTGTTCCTCCATGGTCTGAATGTAGTAGGCATCCGGGTCCTGAAAGTAATCATACAGGTAGCGGTCGATCACAGCTTTGGCGGCGCCGGCAGTAGCACCTGAGGTGCTGGTAAACATGTAGAGAGTCACATTCCGTGCCCCCATGATCTCCAGGGCATTTTCATAGGGAAGGTAGAGCTGATCGTCAGAACTGCCCTCCTGCATATTTTCCTGGATCTGCTTCAGCACTCCAATGACAGTGTAGGATTGGCCGTCAATGGACAATGTCTGGCCCAGAGGGTCATCATTAAACAGCTCCTGAGCCAGGTAGGCACCGATAACGCATACAGGCTGCCGCCGTTCTACATCGAGATAGGAGAGAAACCGTCCCTGTTCCAAAGTTTCACCGCCGTCAATGGTGGATTGACTGTGGTTGTTGAACATGACTTCGCTGACCCCATAGAGGTTGGTTTTCTCCAGCTTTTGATCGCCTTTGCGAATGACCGTCTGAAAGCTCACATAGGGAGATACCCCGGAGAGCACATCCGGATGCTCCTCCACCAGGCGGTACATATCCTCCGGGTCCAGGTCCATGGTGCTCCCATCTCCCCTGCCCCAGGTATAGGTAACAATGGTATTGATGCCCAGCTTGGACACCTGCTCATCAATCATACCCTGTACGCCGTTGCCCAGGGCGAGAATGACGATTACAGAGGCGACTCCAATAATAATTCCCAGCATAGTGAGAATAGAGCGCATTTTGCTGGTAGCAAGGGACTTGAGCGCCAGACGGAAGGACTGTCCGTAGTTCATAACTCGTCCTCCTCTCCAGCCTGCTCCGGCTGAACTACCGCATGTGGGTCTCGGGCATCTCCATCGTATATGATTTTTCCGTCCTGAAGGCGGATGATCCGGTCTGCACGGACGGCTATGGAGTTGTCATGGGTAATGAGGACTACGGTGTCCCCTTCCCGGTTCAGCTTTTTCAAGAATCCCAGTACCTCCCTGCCTGTGCGGGAGTCCAGAGCGCCGGTAGGCTCGTCAGCCAGAATGACTGAGGGGCTGCCTGCCAGAGCGCGGGCAATGGATACCCGCTGCTGCTGGCCGCCGGAGAGCTGGCTGGGGAGGTTTTTCTGCTTCTCTGCCAGTCCGACACGCTCCAGAGCGCCCAGAGCGCGCCGGCGGCGTTCATCGGAGGGAAGGCCTGCATACAGCAGGGGGAGCTCCACATTTTCCAGCACAGTGAGTTTTGGAATCAGGTTATACTGCTGAAAAATGAAGCCCAGCATTTTGTTGCGGATCTCCGCCTGCTGGTCGTCATCCATGGTGGACACATCCACACCGCCCAGATGGTAGGAGCCTGAGGTGGGTACATCCAGACAGCCGATGATGTTCATGGCGGTGGATTTTCCTGAGCCGGAGGAGCCCACAATGGCCACAAATTCTCCCTGGTCAATGGCAATATCCACTCCGTCCAGGGCATGAACAGTCTCTTCTCCCATCTGGTAGATTTTATAGACCTGTTTCAGTTCAATGAGATGTTCCACCGTTCATCAGCCTCCTGATACCGCCACACCGGTGCCAAGGCTCATACCGGCGGACTGTACGGGGACCAGCACCACATCCCCCTCTTTCAAACCGTCAGTAATGGAGATGTAATCCTGGTCTCCCTGCCCCACAGTGACGGTGCGCAGCTCAGCCTTTGCGGGGTCAAGTACGGTAGCGCCATCTTCAGAGAGTGTGCCGGGGGTGGCCACCAGCACGGTCCCGTCGCTGTTCACTGCGGATACAGGGATGCACAGGGCGTTTGTTTCCAGGGAAATAATGATTTTGGCGGAGACATTCATACCTGGGTTGAGGTCGCCGAACTCCTCCAACACAATGGTGACCGGATAGGTGGTAAAGCCGTTGGTGGTGGTTCCATTGATGCTGACCGAGTCCACCACTCCATGAAACACATGTCCGGGCAGAGCTTCGGCGGTGATTTCCACCGGCTGGCCGACTTTTACCTGGCTGATGTTCAGCTCGCTGACATCTATCTGCAACTTCAGTCGGCTCAGGTCAAAAATGACTGCCAATGTACCTGACTCCATGCCGTCCATTTTATCCCCGGCCTTATAGTTCTTCTCGATGACTGTGCCCGAAATGGGAGAGGTAATGGTGTAGTCCTCCAGAGTGTCCTGTGCCCGCTGCAAAGAGAGCTGAGCGGTTTCCACAGCGATGGCGGCATTGGACAGGGCGGTATCCGCAGCTTCCCCGCCCAGGTCGGCCAGGGCAGTACCCGAGGAGACCTGGGAACCCACCGTCACATGAAGGGCTGTAATCTCACCGGAGGTCTGGGCAGTGACGGTCTGTCGGCTGTTGGCCTGAAAAGTTCCGCTGCCGGCACAGGCCAGTTCCCCTATAGTGGCGGTAGCAGATTGGTCAATGGTCAGAGCTCCGGGGTTCTGGACCCGAATTTGGACCTGGCGCACCAGAGCGCCTCCCGCCCCCACCAAGTCGGCGGTGGAAACGGACTCCACAGTACCAAGTAGTGTTTCCAAGGTTCCGGCCAATGTGACCTGAGCACTTTGACCGGCGGAAATTCCGGAGGCGTCAGCAGACTGAAAGGGAAGGGTAAGGAGCATAGAGGAGGTGTCGGTAATGTCGGCGATGGGAGTGCCCGGCGAGACCTGATCTCCTTTCTGCACATGAATCTGCTGTACCACCCCCTGGGCGGAGGAGCGGACTGTCATAGCGGAAACCAGGCTGTCGTAGGACAGCTGAGCCTGGCGGAGGGATAACTGGGCCTGAGCAATGGAGGCCTGGGCGTCCTTTCCGTCCAGTTGGTAAAGCAAAGCACCTTGCTGGATTTGATCGCCCACTTCAAAGGGGGCCTGAAGGATCTCTCCGCTGGTCAGGGCGCTAACCTGATAGGACTCAATGGGAGTGACTGCCCCAGACCCATTGACCGAGACGGTGAGGTCCTGAAGGGATGCGGCTGCAGGCGTGTATTGAAGTTCCCCCGGAATCAGGGTGCTGGGGCGGGAGCGCAGAAATACCCACCAGAGTACGGCCGCGGCTGCCAGGAAGATCAAAAGCCACTTCAACCATTTTTTACGCTTTTTTGGAAGCTTCAGAGCAAATCCCGTCTTCTTTTTGGGAAGAGAGGCCTCTTCTTGTGTCTTTACCTGTGTTGCGTCCATCATA
The DNA here is from genome assembly GCA_944383205.1 of uncultured Oscillospiraceae bacterium. Classification (GTDB taxonomy): domain Bacteria; phylum Bacillota; class Clostridia; order Oscillospirales; family Oscillospiraceae; genus Lawsonibacter. Next base: position 9,347 of record CALWOR010000001.1, read on the forward strand.
AAACTCCTTTTTTCCTGGTTTCCTACTGCGGTAGATAGAGAAATTGTAAGAGGAAAATCTTATATCTGGGGAAAGAATAAATGAAAATTTCATTAAATTCCGTTCCTCAGATCTATGCTGCACCTTCCACCAAGGGGAAAGTCAAGGGAAAAATGAAAGTGTGGAGGAAAAAGAATATAAAAAACCTGTGGAAGCGCTCATTGAGCGTTTCCACAGGTTTTTTGTTTCTTGAGATCAATGGGCGTCAGGCAGGCAGCTCAGAATCGCCTGGGCGACGCCTTCCTCCCCGTTGGAGGGGACGATGCGGCAGGAAATATCCTTGACGGCTTTGGCGGCATTGCCCATGGCGATGGGAGTCCCCACGGCTCGGAGCATAGCCAGATCATTGTCGCTGTCCCCCACTCCGGCGCAGTCGCACAGGGGAACACCATACATCATGGCCAGCAGAGCCAGGGTCCTGCCTTTGTCCACTCCCTGGGCCACCAGCTCAAAGTCGTGGTCGTTGGAGGCAGTGAGCTGGATTTCAGGCAGCTGGGCCAGCTCTTCCAGGGGATAGCGGCCGGGATTCTGATCCCCGTGGATCTTGGTCAGGGGCAGGTTATGCTCTTCCATGTATCCCAGAGGATTGGCGGTCACGATGGTGTTGTCGTGAAAGGCGGGGAAGGGGTAGGTCTTGAGCAGAGACTGCTTGGAAAAGGGATCGGCTAAAATTTCGTTGCCCGCGAAAATCATCAGCTCGATCTCTTTTCCCAGACACAGCTCCAGAGCCTGACGGCCGGAGGGTTCCTCAATGTCCCAGCGGCGAATGACCTGACCGGTGGCGCTGTCGGCCAGCGCCCCGCCGCCCAGAGCACAGACCAGACTGTCGCAGCCAGCCTCACGGGCAAACCAAAAGGCCTCGGGAATGGGGCGGCCGGTGTTCAGGACAACGCGAAGGCCGGCAGAACGGGCCTGGGCAATGGCGGCCTTGGTGGCGGGAGTGACAGCACCGGAGGGATCCAGCAGAGTGCCGTCCAGGTCCAGAGAAATCAGTCGGATCATAGTATCTTTTTCAACATCCTTGTCTTAAAGTAATTGGGTCACAGGAAAAGCAGGCTGCCAAGCTGGTAAACCACCAGGGAGACCACATAGGCGCATCCCAGCTGCCAGGCGATGGAGAACAGAGCCCATTTGGGGCTGTTCAGCTCTTTGAAGAGAGTGGAGACTGCGGCCACGCAAGGTACATACAGGAGGATGAACACCAGCATGGAGAAAGCGGACAGAGGGGTAAATCCGGCCATGGCAGCGGCTACCTGACTGCTGGCGGCGGTAAGGGAAAAGCCGTAGAACATGGACAGGGAGGATACCACCATCTCCTTGGCGATAAGGCCGGTGAGCAGAGCCACGGCAGCCTGCCAGCGGCCAAATCCCAGAGGTGCAAAGATGGGGGCGATCAGGCTGCCCAGGGCACCCAGCATGCTTTGGGAGGCGTCGTCCACCATGTGGAGAGAGGAGTCAAAGGACTGCAGCAGCCACAGGATCATGGACATCAGCAGGATCAGGGTGCCCGCCTTGATGAGGAAGCCCTTCACCTTCTGCCAAACATGGAGCATAACACTGGACAGAGAGGGCAGACGGTAGGGGGGCAACTCCAGTACAAAGGGGGCTGGCTCCCCTACAAAAAGAGTCTTTTTAAAAAACAGACCGGAGAGGATGCCCACGATCATGCCGATAATATACAGGCCGAATACCACCAGCCCTGCCCAGGGGCCGAAGAAGGCGGCGGAAATCAGGCCGTAAACCGGAAGCTTGGCGGAGCAGGACATGAAGGGTACCAAAAGGATGGTCATGCGCCGGTCCTTTTCATTCTCCATGGTTCGGGCTCCCATGATTGCGGGAACAGAGCAGCCAAAGCCCATGAGCATGGGGATAAAGGCCTTGCCGCTGAGCCCAAACCGCCGCAGGGCCCGGTCCATAATGAAGGCAGCCCGGGACATGTAGCCCGAATCCTCCAGAAGAGAGAGAAACAGGAACAGCAGGGCGATTTGGGGCAGGAAGGTAAGAACTCCTCCCACGCCGGCGATGATGCCGTCGCAGATCAGGGAGACCAGTACATAGGAGACGCCCAGATTAGTCAGGGTAAGGCCCAGCCAGGAATCAAATGCGTCAATGGCAGCACCCACCAGATCAGACAGCCAGGACCCAAAAGGACCGAAAGTGATGACGAACATCACCAGCATGGTGCACAGGAACAGGGGAATGGCAAAGACACGGTGAGTGACCACCTTGTCGATTTTTTCCGTCAGAGTGAGCTCTCCCGCCTTCTGCCCCTTGGTCACCGAGGCGGAGACCACCTTTTCAATGTACTGGTAGCGGCTGTCGGCGATGAGGGTCTCCCGGTCGCCCAGGTCGCTGGAATTTTCATACTCCGCTACGATGCCGTCCAGCTGCTGCTGTACGGAGGCGGGGAGATGCAGAGCCTCCTGGACCACCTGGTCCCCTTCCAGCAGCTTGATGGAGGCCCAGTGGGCGGGGAGACGGGCGGCGTAGGCATAGTCGTGTATGAGCTCGCCCATGCGATGGTGGATGTCGTGGGTATAGTCGTCGTAAAGGTCATCGGGCTCCACGGTAAAGCCCAGGTGCATCTGCCGGTGGGCGGTGTGGAGAAGCTTTTCCAGCCCCTCCCCTGTCCTGGCGGTGATGGGCACCACAGGGATTCCAAGCTCCTTGGACAGGCGGTCCACATCGATCCGGTCGCCCCGCTTTTCTACTTCGTCCATAAAGTTCAGAGCCAGCACGGTAGGGCGCTCCAGCTCCAGCAGCTGGACAGTGAGATAGAGGTTGCGTTCCAGATTGGTGGAATCCACAATGTCGATAATACAGTCGGGGGCTTCGCCGATAATAAAATCCCGGGCCACGATCTCCTCCATAGAGTAGGGGGACAAGGAGTAGATGCCCGGCAGGTCCACCACCGTGAGGGTCTTATCCCCCAGGTGGGCCGTGCCTTCCTTCTTCTCTACCGTGACTCCCGGCCAGTTGCCTACATATTGGTTGGAGCCGGTGAGGGCGTTAAAGAGGGTGGTCTTGCCGCAGTTGGGGTTTCCGGCCAGGGCAATGCGCATGGGACGGCTGTCATGGGCGGCGGAATCATACCGGGCCCCGTGGACTTCCAGCTCGTGGGCGTGGTCCTCCATCTGCCGCCGGGCAGCCTCCGGATCGGAGACATGGCGGGTCATGGCGCTTCGGGCAGCGTTTGGAATCCGTCGGGGCTGGCCCATGGTGATCTGGGCGGCGTCCGACTTCCGCAGGGAGAGCTCATAGCCCCGGAGGCTGACCTCCAGGGGATCGCCCAGAGGGGCGATTTTCGTAACGGTGACCTGGGTGCCGGGGGTGAGGCCCATGTCCACCAGGCGGCGCTTTACCGCCCCGGACTGGTTGCCCACGGACAGAATGGTGCCGCTCTGTCCCGGCTTCAGGTCGTTCAATGTGCTTGGAGATGAGTGCTTTTCCATATATGATCGTCTCCGATATCCAGTAGACTGTGTGTGCGTACTCTGCTATTGTAGCGAACATCCCGGTGTTTTTCAAGGGATTTGCACCTTGATACCCCACAAAAGACATGGAAAAACAAAGAAAAATATGGATAAAACAGAAAAAGCCCCATGGGCCGTCAGAAAGAAAAACTCCCATAGCGCCCACGGTTGTGGGAGCTATGGGAGCGGGGGTCAGTAATAGTAGCTGTCCGCCGAGACGATATTCATATCTTCAAGTGTCAGATCCCGGGTATAGGGATTGATCAGCCGGTTGACCGTCTCTACCGCTTTTTCCGCATCCAGTTCGTAGCACCAGGTATACCCATTGTAGTTGGCGTCCCCCCTGCCTTCCAGCGTGGCGGTCTCCACCCCGGTAGAAAGATCCAGATCCACTGCCTTCTGGGCCAGCCACAGCATCTCGCTGAGTTTCAGGTCGGTTTCCACATTTTCGTTAAAAATCTCCACAAAGCCGCTGATTTTGGTCAGACTGTCCCAGGACAGCACTTTCTTGGCCAAATTTGTGAGCAGCTGCTGCTGCAGTTGAGTGCGCTGGACATCGCTGTACCACTGGTTGGCGTCATAATTGGGACTGTTTTTGTTATCGTGGCGGTAACGAACCGCCTCCATTGCTCCCTGTCCGTCCAGCAGGTGGGTGCCCTTGGTAAAGTGAATGTGCAGTTCCTGGCCGGGAGTTGGATCGTCATAATTCATATCCAGGGGGATGTCCAGTTCCACGCCGCCCAGATAGTCTACCAAAGAGATGAAGCCATTGATGTCTACCTTCACATAGTAGTCAATGGGGACGCCCAGCATATGGTAGATATCTTCCATGCGCTGGGTGACGCCGCCGGAGCCGTAGGCCAGCTTGGCATGTCCGTCCCGCTGGGTAATGGTATCCCGGGGAACAGAAACTACACCCACCTTCTGATTGGCGGTATCATAGCACATGACCATCATGGTATCGGTGCGGTAGCCCTCCTTATCAGTTCCGGCCAGAAGAATGGTAAACACATCCTCCCGCCGCACCAGGGCGTTGGGGTCCTCCTGACTGGTATCGGCGTCGGTGTCGCCCACAGGAATGGGATCCGGTGTGTTGTCTATGGAGGGCTTCTGCTCCAGGGGCTTACTCATCAGCTGAAGGCCGATATAGGCCGCCACAATGAGAGCGGACACGACCACCAGGGCTTTGTAGAAACCGAAACCGATGGAAGCGGCTCGGGAGCGTCTGGGCCTTGCCTTTTGCCGGGCACCTGCCGGGCGTGCGGTTTTATTTCGTTTTTTCGGGGGCTCGTTCCGGTCGCCCTCGGGCCGCTTCACAGCGGCCCTGGAGCGGGGAGCCGCCTCCTGCCGCTTGCTTGGCATGTGTAAATATCTTTCTTCCAGGGTCATTCCCTCCCGGTTGCTGATTCCAGATTAGTATACCGACTCCGGCGTTTTTCGGCAAGAGAAAATAGCCTATTCATAAAAATTTAAGAATTATGTCACCCACACAGTCCCCATATTTAAGATGAAAAAATTTGCCGGATCGTGACACTGTCCCCCCAAATTTTTTTGTTGCGGTGATTGGTCTTGCCGGTTGTTTCCGGCCTCTTTGGAAGGAGGTGCGACAAAATTTTGCCCGGTCCTCGTGGAACCGGGCAAAACAGAACTCAAATGGGATTTTTTTGAAGCTCCAGCACCTCGTCTGTCACAGAGGGATAGAGCTTTCTCAGCCGGGCAATACAGGCCATGCTGGCAGGAATCAAAAACAGGTCGGCACAGATCCAGGCTGCGGGGGAGGCAAAGCAGGCGGCAGTGAAGCCGAACAGGGGCACCAGACACAGACCCACCACCGTCCGGGCGGCCATCTCCAGCACCCCGGCCAGAATGGCGAAGGTACTGTACCCCATTCCCTGGATGGAAAAGCGGACGATATTGACCAGGGCAAGGGGGAAGAAGAAAGCGGTGAGGGTGACCATGTATTGGCTGGTCAGCGATACCAGATGTACCAACTCGCTTTCTCCCGGATTCAGGAAGAACATGGCAAACTGCGGGGCAAAGAGGAGCATTGCTCCGAAGGCAATCAGAGCATAAATCAGGCCCAGCAGAGAGCAGGAACGGATGCCCTGGCCCAGCCGGTCCAGCTTGCAGGCCCCCACATTTTGGCCGCAGTAGGTGGCCATGGTGGCGCCCATGGCGTCAAAGGGACAGGCGAAGAGCTGGAATAGCTTGGCTCCGGCAGCTACGGCAGCCACATAGAGGCTGCCCAGGGTGTTGACGGCGGACTGAAGGACGATGGAGCCCACGGCGGTGACGGAGTACTGAAGTCCCATGGGGATGCCCATAGCGCACAGCACCCCGCAGGAGTGGAGGTCCAGCCGACGCTCTTCCCGGGTCATACGCAGGATCGGGTAGGCCTTCCTCATATACAAAAGACAAGCCAGCCCCGAGATCCCCTGGGAGACCACCGTGGCAATGGCCGCTCCGGCCACCCCGGCGTCAAACCACAAAATGAGGGCGAAGTCCAGAAAAATATTCAGAAAGGAGGACAAGGCCAAAAAATAGACCGGCGTCTTGCTGTCCCCCAGAGAGCGGATCACCCCGGCCAGAAGGTTATAGAGAAAGGTGGTGGGGATGCCCATGAAGATGACAAAAATATAGGCGTTGGCATTGTCAAAGATGTCGGCGGGGGTACGCATAACGGTCAGAATGGTGCGGCAGAGAAGGCCGGTGGCCACCGTAAGCACCAGGGCAAAGACGGCAGCCAGATAGGCGGCGTTGGCCACATACCGGCGCATTTTGGAGGGCTCATTGGCCCCCATCCGCTGGGCCACCGGGATGGCAAAGCCATTGCAGACTCCCATGCAGAAGCCGATGACAAAGAAGTTGATGGAGCCGGTGGAGCCCACAGCGGCCAGAGCCTGGGCGCCCAGAAGCTTGCCCACGATCATGGTATCCACCAGATTGTAAAACTGCTGAAACAGCATACCGAACAGGGTGGGCAGAGCAAAGCCGATGATCAGGCGCATGGGATTGCCCACCGTGAGATTTTTGGTCATAAGGTCTCCTTTCCATGCAGGAGCGCCCTCCTGCTTCTTTCATGGATTTCTCAAATATCCGTATCATTATAGCCACGATGGTCCCCACTGCATAGAGATTTTTTCCACAAAATTGAAGCCGCAGAGCGGCCCATCTTTCCTCAAAATGAAAAGAGGAGGACTTTCGTCCTCCCCGTTCAGGGTTTCTGCTTTGGGCTGTCCCGGCCTACCAGATAATCCAGGGTGACCTGGTAGTAGTCGGCCGGCTTGATCAGGGCCTCAATGGGAATGTCGATTTTCCCCAGCTCATATTTGGAATATGTGGTCTGCTTCACATCCAAATATTCGGCAAGCTTCTGCTGCTTTCAGTCCTGGTCCTCCCGCAGCTCCCGAACCCGTTTTATCAGCGTATTTCCTTACCCGGGATCAGTATATAACAGTCTCTTTACGACTGTTAACTTTTAGTCGCAATGTGACTAAATTCTTGGTGAGGTGACGATTATGTGTACATCCTTCTCCACCGAGAAAAAGCTCTGCTGCACCTGCGCCCACTTTTTCCGCCGCTACACCAAGGGCCCCAGAAGCCACATCCCCACTGACTTCGGCCACTGCCCCTATCCCCGCATCAAAATCCGTACTCTCCGGGACACCTGTCCCCGCTGGAAGTCCGCAAAAAACAGCCCCTCCCGGTCCTGAGCCGGAAGGAGCTGTTTTGATATTATGCGCTCTTTGCCATTCGGCGGCAGGCCAGGGCGGTAGCCAGAAAGTAACCGCCGTAAACTACCACCAGCACCAGTGCGGTGGCGGTACTGCTGGCTACGCTGTCCACTTTTCCCGCAGTGGCGATGAGATCGTTGGCGGCCTTCATCCCTACCACACTGTGGATCAGAGCCAGGACCAGGGGGAGCAGAAAGGCCAGGGCCACTTGCTGGGAGGCGGAACGGGCCACCAGCTTTTCTTCTGCGCCAAGACGGCGCAGGAGTGCGTACCGCCCGGCGTTGTCCGCCGCCTGGCTGAGCTGCTGAAGGGCCAGCACTGCCGCCGCGGCCAGCAGGAAGGTAAAGCCCAGGTAGAGCCCCAAAAAGAGAGCCAAAATCTTGCTGCCCATCAGATCCTGATAAATGGCGAGACGGGTGGTGATCCAGGAGGCGAAGGGAAACTCAATGGACCGGATGGTATCCATGAGCGCATCTTCCGTCGCCTCCTTGTCTCCTATATAGTCCGCCGACCAGATCTGGCGGCGGGGTGAAAGCTCCCGGGCCATGTCATCGGGGATGAGGACATAGGAGAGCCCCAGGCTCCCAGTGGTCAGTCCCTTGTCCCAGTCCTCCATTTCGTGGGGCAGGGGACCGGAGTAGGCCGGTGTTCCCTGGCGGGCCATCAAGGCGTCGTAGTCGGACACCTTCAAGGCCGCGCTGGGGCCGTCCACGCCGGTGATGTCCGGGTCATTATAATAAAAGACCGAGGTACAGCTCCAGGCCAGCTTGTTTTCGGTATCAAAGCCCGCCTCGTTGAGCAACTGTTCAAAGTCTACCAGCTCCTCCTCGCCGGAGAGGTTTTGAATGGTAATATCAAAGGGGGCCTGATATCCGCTGGTAGAAGCGATGGTATTGTTGAGGCCCACGGAGCTGGCGGTAATGCCAATGGCCAGCAGCAGGAGGATGCACACCACGGTCTGGGCCAGATAGGTGGTGTGTACCTTGCTGAGCCACTGCCGAAGGGTAAAGAGATTGAGGTTTTTATAATAGAGAGTGGGATGGCTTTGGACCAATTTAATGACAAAGCCGGACAGAGATCGGAAAATCAGAAGAGTGCCCACAGTTCCAAGGGTCAGCATGGGGATACAGATGGGCAATACCGCCACCGCAATGGCCATGCCAAAGGTGAGCAGAGTTGCGTAGGCTGCCCCCAGGCAGAGAATGCCCGCAGCCAGCTGGATGACTGCCGGGGTGAGGGAGCGCACCTTCAGGACCTCGTTTTTTCGCTGGCTGTGGATGAGATCAATGAGGCGGCTGCGGCTGACCCGGAGGCCGCTGAGCATCATCACCAGCAAAAAGATCAACCCAAAGTAAAGCAGTGTTTTTCCTGCGGCTTTGAGTGAGAAATTTAGCCCCAGCATCCCGGACACATCCAGCTGAAACATGGACAGGGTCAGGGCGGACAGACCGAAAGAGGCCAATATTCCCAGTGCCAGCCCGGCTGCCAGGGAAATAAGACCGATGACTCCAGTTTCCAAGAACAGCAGCCTGGACACCTGCCACTGGGAGAGGCCCAACAGCAAATAGGTCCCAAGCTCCCGCTTTCGCCGCCGCAGAAGAAAGCCGTTGGCGTATAGGATGAGACATGCCAGCACCACCGCCACAAAGATGGAGAACACATTTACCAGGATGGTGATGACCTCCACCATCGGGTGTTCCCGTTGGGCCAGATAGGCCATGGCACCCTGCCCTTCAATGGAATTGAAAGTATAAAACAGGCATACACCGAAGGTAAGGGTGAGAAAATAGATCCCATAGTCCCGAAAGGAGCGGCGCACATTGCGCAAGGCCAGCTTAGAGAACATCCGCCATCTCTCCTCCCATTTCCGTCACTACCCGAATGATTTTTTGGAAAAAGGATCGGCGGTCGTCTCCCTGCCGCCGAATCTCCAAATAGATCTGGCCGTCCCGGAGAAAGACCACTCTGCTGCAGCAGCTGGCGGTGAAGGCGTCGTGGGTGACCATCAGGATGGTGGCGCCCATGTCCCGGTTCAGCTTTTCCAGGCAGTCCAAAAGCAGTCTGGCGGATTTGGAGTCCAGTGCTCCGGTGGGCTCGTCGGCCAGCACAAGGGCGGGGTGGGTGATCATGGCTCGGGCGGCGGCACAGCGCTGCTGCTGTCCACCGGACATCTGGTAGGGATATTTATTCAGACAGTCACCAATCCCCAAAAGCTCAGCCATCTCTTTGACCCGCCCGGGGATCTGTCCTGCGGGGGCCCGTACCACAGACAGGGCCAGGGCAATGTTTTCTCCGGCAGTGAGGGTATCCAGCAGGTTACAGTCCTGAAAAATGAACCCCAGCCGCTCCCGGCGAAATTTTGCCAGGTCCTTCCCCTTAAGTCCGGAGAGGACCTTTCCGTCAATGACGATGCTTCCTGAGGTGGGACGGTCTATGGTGGATACGCAATTGAGAAGGGTAGTCTTGCCCGACCCGGAGGGGCCCATCACGCCCACAAATTCTCCGGACTTCAGGGAAAGGGACACGCCGTCCAGGGCTTTGGTCACGGCGCTTCCTTTCCCATAGCTCCGTTTCAGGTCAGTCACCTTTAAAATTTCTTCCATCATGGTCCTCCTAAGTTCTCAGACGCTCAGTTCAAAAATAATTCCAGTACCACGGGCTGTGTGGGGACCGGCGGCTGGACTGAATCAGTGCTCCATGTCATTTCCTGGGCGCAGGCGGCCAGCAGCGCCAGAGCCAGGGCAAGGGCGCACAGGGCTGTTTTGAAGGTTTCTATCATCACCATTCACTCCTTTGGGGAAAGCTCCCTCGAACTGTATGGAAGCATAGCATACAGTTCCCATCTTTCCTCTAAAGGAATTTTAAGGATTTGATTAAGGTTTTCTTAAACCGCCCTAAAAAAAGAGAACTTCAATTTAGTTCGATTTCCAGGCGGCCATTTCCTTTGGTCGTTTCCATCTCTGAGTAGATGATCTGCGGAAAAAGAGAAGCCCTGGCGGTTACCCGCCAGGGCTCAGAGAATAAGGAGGAAAAAGAGAATCCGGCTCATTGGTGAAATCACCGTATATACAAAGGAGGTAGAAGGGACTGCCGCCGTCCTCTTCCACTCCATTCTATGTCTATCTTCAGGTAAGGTTACAATAAAAAGAGCCACAGGGCCCAACCTGCAGAGGCGGTGACTGCTCCCGCAGCCGCCCAGACTGCTCCCGGTAGCCGTTCCAGCCGCCGGTTCCAGGCCTTCCCCCGCTTCAGGTATCCGTCGGCCGCTTGCCGAGCCTCCTTCAGCACACGCTCGGCGCTGACGCCTTCCCGGGCCAGAGCCTCCTCCTTCACAATAAAAATGGCCTCCTCAAAGAGCCTGGGATCAGGAGACTTCACCAGGATCACCTGCCGGGTAATCCCCTTCACCATATGAACCACATCCTTCCTGGGACTTGTATCCAAGTGTTACAGGTAGTCTGTCCCATTTTTTCCCGGTATATTCAACCTTGTTCCCGCACTACACTATGAAGCGGGAAAGAAGGGAGTGACCGCTGTGTCGTCTGATTTTCGGAGACGATTTTTCTGGTTTTTGGTGGTATACGGGGCAAATCTGGCCATTGTCTTTTTATTTCAGGCATTTTGGTAGTCAGCTGAGCAGCAGCTCCAGCTCTTCCACGGTCATTCCCGGCTGAAGGGCCAGATTGATGCCGTATCCGATGACCTTGGCCAGATCGGCCACCTGGCTGTCAATGTCTTTTGGGGTGACCAGCAGCCTCCGCCCGCGGTCCAGGTCAGGCAGATCCTCTGTTCCCAGCAGGTCGGCGGCCAGAGTGGCCCCATCTACCACAGTGGGCACCCCAATGGCCATCACAGGGATGCCCAGGGTCTCTCGGTTGAGGCCCAGGCGGTGATTGCCCACCCCAGAGCCCGGTGTAATCCCCGTGTCCGCGAGCTGAATGGTACGGCACAGCCGCTCCACTGACCGGGAGGCCAGAGCATCCACTGCAATGACACAGGCGGGACGGATCGTTTCACAAACGGCCCGCACGACTTCGCCGCTCTCTACTCCGGTGCTGCCCAGCACTTCCGCGGCCAGGGAGGCCACAGGCCGGAGCGTACCGAAGTGCTCGGGGACCTGCTCTACCAGATGTCGGGTCACCAAGGTATGCTCATGGACCTTGGGACCCACGGCGTCTGGCGTGATGGAGCGGTTTCCAAGTCCGGCAACCAGAACAAGGGCGTGGGGAGGTACCTCTTTCATCAGTTCAAAGAGTTCCCCGGCCACTGCCTGGATGGAGCGGTTAAAAATATCCTCCTCCCGACCGGCAAGTCCCTCTACCGTCAGGGTCACATAGCAGCCCTGGGGCTTACCCAGAGCCTTTTCTCCGGCCTGGTCCAGAATCCGGACCGTGGTGACCGGAAGGCCATCCCGGAGGCCCTCCCTGGCCTCTACGCCGGAGAGCCTGGCGGCAGCTCCCGCGCTCTCCTGCCAGAGCTCCCTGGCCTCCAGCGCCAGATCGGTGCGTCTGATGCCCATAGTGTTCCCTCCCAAATCCCATATCTTGTGGTACTCCGTATTGATCTCTTCTATTTTTTGCGTCCCAAAGAAAACTATCCCGGGCGTAAAAAATTTTTGAAAAAAACTGTTGATTTTTTCTGGAACCAATGGTAAAATACAAATCTGCACAGGCGCATTGCGCCTAATTTAACGATGAAAATCGGAGGAGGTGTTTGGTTTGCCGAATATTAAGTCTGCCAAGAAGCGCGTGCTGGTGTCCGAGACCAAGGCTGCGCAGAACAAGGCCGCGAAGTCCGCGCTGAAGACCGACATCAAGAAGTTTGAGGCCGCGGTGGCGGAAGGCAACCGCAGCGAGGCCGATGTCGCTTACAAGGTGGCCGTCAAGGCTGTGGATAAGGCCGCTGCTAAGGGTCTGCTGCACAAGAACAATGCCGCCAACAAGAAGAGCAATATGACCATCAAGCTGAACAAGCTGGCCTGATTATATTGATCGCGTGGAAAGCCGTCTGTTGTCAGACGGCTTTTTTCGTTGTCCTTTGACAGGATTTTCTCTCCTTTTCTCTCTGGATTTCTGGTATAATATCAACAGTGCCGCACAATGTGCGGCAGGGTACTGTGTACCCGGGCGTTTGTATGCAAAACGCTGCTATTGATATTACACCATAGCCAAAATCGGCTGCGCCGATTTTACGCCGCGTCTGCGGCATGCAAGTCTTCGTGGACTTCGGCTATGGTATAATAACAGGTAGTGCCTGTGGCGGAAGGAGGGTGTACCGGTGAAAAGAATACTTGACTTTCCTCCGGTCTCCTTTGTGCTGGAGACGGCAGATCTCTATGGGAGGGTGGGAGTATCCCGTTCGGCGGCGGCGCTGTCCTACTTTCTGATTTTGACCCTTTTTCCTCTGCTGGTGTGTGTCAACTACTTTATCGGTCTGTTTCACCTGGATTTGGAGCATTTTCTCCGCTCTCTGGATCAGTTTCTGCCCTCTGGTGTGCTGGCCGTCATGTCCGACTATCTCTCTTATGTGGCGGTGATCCAGTCTCCCGCCCTGCTGCTGGCCAGCCTGTTTACCATTCTTATCTCCGCTTCGGCGGGGCTGCGTACCCTGCTGATGTCCATGGATCAGCTCTATGAGCGGGAAGATATCCATCCCTTCCGCCGCCTGGTTGCCAGTATCATTTTGTCCCTGCTGTTTCTGCTCACCGTCTACCTCTCGGTCATTGTCATTTTTACCGGCGACTGGTTTTTCAGCCTGCTGCAGTCTCACCTGCCGGAGTATATCATTCGCCTGCTCCCTTTGGATTCCCTGTCCGATTTGTGGATCTGGCTTCGGTATCTGCTGCTTTTTTGCTTTGTGATGCTGCTGGTGCTGATCGTCTACCGTACCGGCACGCCCAGGGGTGAGGTGAGGCGGGCGGTGGTGCTGCTCTCCTCCCTGCTGGCCTCCCTGGCCATTGTCGCCGCCTCGGCGCTGTTCTCCTGGTTTATCGGTATCTCCTCCCGATATGCCCTGGTGTACGGGTCTCTGGCATCTCTGATAATTTTACTGGTCTGGCTCTACCTGTGCTGTACCATCCTGTTGATGGGGGCTGTTATGGGAAGGGTGATCAGCCTGCGGATGCTGCATGCAAATGAATAAAAGATCCGGGCCTTGGGAATCTCCTCAAGGCCCTTTTTCTGCCTTTTCTTCTGGGGAAAAATGTGTTATCTTAATCATAAGCACAGGCTCAGGCTATGTTGCCCCGACAAAGCATAAGCTGAGGTGGTATTCGTGAATGATAAACTGATTCGTCAACTGAACCGAGAGATTATAGAGGCCCTTGTCTCTCGAAAATTTACCGCCGTTTCCAGCCGCAGGGCGGCCATGGCGCTGACCAAAACGCCCGGCTGGTCCGAGGGGCTGGCATCCTTCTTCCCCATTCGGGAGCGCCTCAGCTGTACCAAGGTGCTGCAGTTGTGTACGCCTATTATGGACAGACTCTGCCCTCAGCCGCCTCAGCAGGGGTGGGGTCCCTTCTGCTATCAGTATATCTGCCGCATCATGTTCCCGCAGAATGGATTTGCTCCCGAAGCCGATCAATGTGAGGCGGGAGCCAGATTTTATCTCACCGTCCTTCAGGTACTGTTGGACCATGAGCGCGCCGCTTTGCCCTTTGACCCCATGATGGATTTTCAGTTCCTCTCAGAGGAGGAGTATTCCTCCTATGATATGGCCCGGGAGTACCGCCGCTTCCTCTGGGCCTGGCGAGAGGAGTTTATCTATGAGCTTATGCGCCTTGGGCTGGAGGTCACTCCATTCAAGACGCTCAGTCACATTTCCGGTGTCCATTATATTGCCATGACAGCCGCCCACGGTCTGAAAGAAGCGGGGGTGGAGGTGGACCTGGCCCTTATTTCGGCTGCCGCTGCGGCACACGACATCGGAAAATTCGGCTGCCGGCCGGGAGAACGGGTGCCCTATCTCCACTATTACTACACCGACCAGTGGTTGCTGGAGCGGAAAATGGACTCTATCAGCCACATTGCCTCCAACCACTCCACCTGGGATCTGGAGCTGGAATCCCTGTCTGTGGAGTCGCTGCTGCTCATCTACGCGGACTTTCGTTCCAAGCAGGAGCGGGACAAGGACGGCAACGAGATCACCATCCTCTTTCCACTGGACGAATCTTTCCAGGTGATCCTTTCCAAACTGGACAATGTGGACGCAAAAAAGCGCCGCCGCTATGAATTTGTCTATGGAAAGCTCCATGACTTTGAGGACTATATGCGCTCCCTCGGGGTTGATGTGGATTTGACAGGTCAGCTTCAGCCTCCTGTCCCACATAAGGATACCGCACTGATGAATCCTCAGGAGACGCTGAACAGCCTGATTCTCCTGTCTGTGGAGCACAATCTGCAGTTGATGCACATGCTGTCCAACGAGCAGAAATTCGGCAATATCATTGAAGAGGCCCGCTCGGTGAAGAGCTGGCAGCAGCTGAGAGCTTATCTCAATGTGTTCGAAGAATACTTCACCTATCTGTCCGTGCGTCAGAAGACCCAGGCGCTCACCTTCCTCTATGAGCTTTTGATGCACCGTGAGGGCGATATCCGCCGTCAGGCCGGCGCCCTTATCGGCCAGATCATCGCCCGCTTCCACTTGGTCTACCGGAAGGAGATCCCAGCGGATGCCCAGAGCGACCCGGCGGAGGAGGTCCCCTTCACCCTGTGGGGACAGTATCTGGACATGATCATCTTCCCCGATCACAAGACCACCCAGCAGCAGCGCAGTCATATCGGCTACACCTTGAAGCTGGTGGTGGAATCCATGCTGCTTCACGCCCGACCGGGAGATATTCCCCGTTTTTTGGGAGCGCTGCTGA
Source organism: uncultured Oscillospiraceae bacterium (assembly GCA_944383205.1). Taxonomy (GTDB): domain Bacteria; phylum Bacillota; class Clostridia; order Oscillospirales; family Oscillospiraceae; genus Lawsonibacter. Next base: position 24,457 of record CALWOR010000001.1, read on the forward strand.
AATATTACGATGACCCTGAGCATACTGATGCGGACACCGCCTTCACCCTGCTGGACGCGGCCTGTTACCTGCCGCCGAAGCACTACGGAGAGGACACCCGGGAGAAGCTGATCCGGTTTGCCGCCCACTTTGCCGGCTCCGACGACCTGCGCCTGACCACCGCTGCCCTTCAGTTTTTGCGGGAGACCGAGCGCAATATCCCCCGTTCCCATCCCCAGATGGCCCGGATTGTGGAGATTGCACGGAATGTCAAGGGCAATGAGCTGACCACCGTCTTTTTGAAAAGCAAGATCCTGCGCCGGGCAGGCCAGGATGTGAGCGACCTGGAGCAAATCCTGTACCATACGGACATTACCAGCGAAGTCTTTCTGGACAATCTGAAGATCGCCACCCCCTGGATCGTCAAGGTTGCGGGCGTGGATCTGCTCCGTGATCAGGTAGACCACGGGGCCCAGTCCCATATTCTCCACATTGCCACCCACTTCTCCAACCTGGTTAAGGTGTCTGAGCGGGTAGTGGTCCGTCATACCGCCGGTTCCGCCCTGGTGCGTACCCTCATTTCCCTGCGCCGGGATCAGCGCAACGAGGTGGTGGTGGAGCTGGGCAAGGGCCTGGAGATGGGTCAGTATCAGATTTCCAAATACATTCCCCAGTACCTGGGGGAGGCGGCGCTCTACCTCCACCCCAGTGAGCTGGATGAGCAGGTGCTGTGGCTTAAATCCCTTCTGGGGTCCCCAAACAACTCTGCTGTGGCCGGAGCCCTGAATACGGTGGGGATCCTGCTTCAGCACTATCCTGCCTACCGCGAGCGTTTTTCTGAGGATACCGCTGCCTATGAGGCCCGCCGCCAGGAACTGCTGGGGCTGCTTCTCCAGGGGTTGGCGCACTACCGGGAGGCGGTGCGACAGGAGGCTCTGCTGGTTATTGGCAAACTCCTTTTCAGCACGCCCCAGCTGGATATGCAGGAAAAAGCCCGGCTGTTCTCTCTGTGCTACCGTAAGCTTCTCTTCCTGATTCAGGAGTCCCCCCGTCAGGACGGACTTACCTTCTTTTACCGGGCTGCCGCTCTGGCCCACATCAACCGGTTTATTGCCCTGCGGCGCCTGGACCACGGTCCCTTCGCTTTTGAGACACCCCGGAAAATTGCCTTTTTCCCGGGTACCTTTGACCCCTTTACCCTCTCCCACAAGGGGATTGTCCACGCCATTCGGGATATGGGCTTTGAGGTATATCTGGCTGTGGATGAGTTTTCCTGGTCCAAAAAGGCCCAGCCTCACCTGATCCGCCGACAGATCGTCAATATGTCCGTGGCCGGAGATTTCCATATTCACCTCTTCCCCGACGATATCCCGGTGAATATTGCAAACCCCGCCAATCTGCGTCGGCTGCTGGAGCTGTTCCCCGGGCAGGAGGTCTATATCGTGGTGGGCAGTGATGTGGTGGCCAATGCTTCCTCCTACCAGGCCCCCTCCCGGCCCTACTCCATCCACCGGATGAACCACATTATTTTCCGCCGGGCGGGAGAGCGGGAGCTTCCCCGGGATCTGCCCATTACCGGAGATGTGATCCGCCTCCAGCTGCCCTCTCACCTGAAAGATATCAGCTCCACCCGTATCAGAGAAAATGTGGATCTGAACCGGGATATCTCCAGCTTTGTGGACCCGGTGATTCAGGATTATATCTATCAAAACGGTCTGTATCTCCGGGACAGTCAGAACAAGCCGATGCTGGACGCGGGCGAGCTGGAATTTCAGTGGCTGGGGGCCCCTGACCCCATGCTGCTGGAGAGCATTACCGCCGGGCAGGATAACCGGGAGGTGCTCCGTTCCGCCATTGCCCAGCAGGGAGATAATGTTCTTCTGCTGCGCCACAGCCACTCCCACTCTCTGCTGGGATATATCAGCTATCGCTCCCTTACCACCTCCCAGCTGTTTGCAGCCCTGGGGAATACCGAGCTGGCCAATCGGATCCGTCTGCGGGCCTCGGGCAAGGTGCTGATGGTCACCTCTCTGGCCGCCGATACCTCCGACCGGCACAAGGATTACCACCAGCTGCTCCTCTGTGAGCTGCTGGCCAAGGCCTTGGAGGAGGGCTGCGTCTATGCCATCTATGCTCCCTATGACGGGCATATTGCGCCCTTTATGGAGGATGTGCTTTTCCGCTTTGGATTTACAGCCCGGGAGCAGCACGGCTCCATTCTGGAGACGGATATGCACGCCCCCACCGTCCTTATTCAGAATCTGGAGACCACCATTCAGGACCCCCTCAACCGAAACCCCAGGGTCCTGTCCGCCGTGGTGCGGGGACACCGGCGTATCCAGAATGCGCTGGCCCAGCTCTACCCCGGTTCCCTGCTGCTTACTCTGTCCGCCGATGTAATCCACCAGCGGCTGCTGGAAAAAATCACCGCTTACAATGGGGTGCCCTCCGTCCCCACCTCCCCCAGAGTGCTGGGTGAGAGTATGTGTGTTCCCTACGGAAAGCTCCTGCGGGGAAAAATGGTTCCCAACACCGTGACCAAGACCATCCATACCGACAAGGTCTTCTCCCCCGATCTGTCCGAGAGCGTCATGGAGCCCTTCCCCTACTACGCCCCTATTTCCAGCCAGATCCGTACCATCAAGTCCTTCGACCGGCCGGTCATTCTGGTGGATGACCTGATGCACCCCGGCTTCCGTTTTAAAGCCCTGGATCCTATTTTCCGCCGAGAGGGAGTTCCCATCCGTATGGTGCTGGTGGGCGTTTTGTCCGGCTACGGCAAGGACCTGATGAATGCCTGGGAGCGCCCGGTGGACAGCGTCTACTACCTGCCCACCCTGCGGCAGTGGTTTGTGGAGTCCACCCTCTTCCCCTTCATCGGGGGCAACACCGTCCGGCGGCCAAGCCCTCCGGTACCCGGATTGCTGCCCGGCATTAACCATATTCTGCCCTACGCCACCCCCGCCTACCGGGAGGAGTGTGGTCGGGAGGCGGTGTTCCAGCTGTCCAGGGCCTGCCTGGAGAGTTCGCTGGATGTGATCCGCACCTTGGAACAGGAGTATCGCATCCTCTATGGCCGGAACCTGACCTTGTCCCGCCTGGCCGAGGCAGTCATCCTGCCCCTGTGTCCGGACAAGGGCACCTGCCTCCACTATGATCCCAATCTGTCCGCCTCTGTCTACCTGGAAAATGATCTGGAACAGCTGCTGCGGCAGAATCAATAGAAGGGTCGGCGGACTTAGATCCCCGGCCGCGAGGGAACCGAGGCGTGACAATAAAGAAGCGCAGAATTCCCGCGCAGGGGAGCTAAGGACAGAAATTCAATACTTGGAGTGATATTCTGATGTATTATTACAATTATAAAGGGGCAAATATGATCTCCCTTGCCCCCGTGGAGGGCCTTGGCCCTCAGATTGCTCCCATTACCCAGGGCCCTCTGTTTGCCTTGGTGGGTGGAGATCCCGTGCTGGGCCGGGGCTCCTTTAAGGTGGTCCACCCCGGCCAGCTGAAGGCCGGCCACGGCCTGGAGAGCCTGGATGCCTCCCGGCTGCCGAAGGTGGAGGTGGATGAGGCGATCTCCGCGGCCATCCGGGAGGGCCGCCTTACTGCCGTCAACCCCAACCGTCCCGGCTGGGAGGAGCTTCTCTCTGTGTCCCACCAGAGCGGCAAGAAGAGAGTCAACATTCTGGCCATCGGAGATGTGGGGTCCACCCTGCTCACCGGGCTTAAGCTTTTGGGAGGCGATGTGATCCAGTCCATTGGGATCTGCGATCTCAGCGATCAGATCACGGCCCGTTGGGAGTTTGAGATGGGGCAGGTCGCCCTGCCCTGGGACTATGACGCCTTCCCTGAGGTGCGGGTGGTCAAGCCGGAGGAACTGTTTGACTGTGATATGTTTGTCTTTGTGGCCTCAAAGGGCATCCCTCCCGTGGGCTCCCAGGTGAAGGATGTACGGATGTATCAGTTTGAAAACAATGCCAAAATTGTGTCCCATTATGCCAAAATGGCCCGGGCTGCCCGATTCAAGGGCCTGTGGTGTGCGGTGTCTGACCCGGTGGATCCCCTGGCCAAGACCGCTTATCTGGAGAGCAACAAGGACGAAAACGGCGTGTTTGACGGAAGAGGCCTTCGTCCGGAGCAGGTTCAGGGCTTCGGCCTTGGTGTCATGAATGCCCGCGCAGCCTACTTTGCCAAGCGGGATCCCAAACTCGCCTCCTTCCTGACCGAGGGGCGCTCCTTCGGGCCCCATGGAACCGGGCTGTTTATCGCAAACTCCATTGAGCACTATGACGAGGCCGTCTCCCAGGAGCTGACCCATCTTACGGTCACTGCCAACCTGATGATGCGGGAGATCGGGTTTAAGCCCTATGTGGCCCCTGCTATGTCTTCCGGGGCCCTGTCTCTGCTGCTTACCCTCCGGGGACAGTGGCACTGCGGCTCGGTGTTTCTGGATGGGGTCTATATGGGGGTCAAGAACCGCTACACCGCGGCCGGTGTGGAGACCGAATTGCTGCCCCACATTCCGGATCAGCTCTTCGGGCACATTCAGGAAGCCGCGGAGCATTTGAAGACTATTTTATAAGAAGGTGCCCCTCATGTCCCTTGTTGTCATACATCCCGCGCCCGACGCCGCCTGGGCGGATCTGCGCCTGGATGGCGTGCTTCGATATGCGCTGGAGGAGCGGGAGACGCATACGCTCCGCCGGGCGGAGGAACTGGAGGGCCTGGAGGGCAGTACCCTCCTGTTCGTACTCCCGCTGGGAGAGGCAGGCATCAATCTGGAGTATACCCGGATGCTCCTCCGCCTGCGTACCCGGCCCCACCTGCTTCAGGGCTGCACGGCTGGCATCATTGTGGATGGAGCCGGTGAGCTGTACACCAAGTCGGCGGCTGCCGAGTTGGCCCTGGCCCTCAACCGCTCGGGCTGTGCACTGCCCGGTCGTCCCCTGGTGGAGGGGACCGGATCTCTGGCCAATTTTGCTGTACAGGCAAAAAACTTGGGTACCGACCTTATGGGGGCCTACCGCGCCGCTGCCCGGGAGCTTGTGGAAAGACTGGAGAGGGAGCGGTTTCCCCGGCGCGTTCGTCCCAAGCTGCTGGTGCTCCATGCCTCTAGCCACCATACCTCCAACACCATGGATCTGTGGTCCAGGGCAAAGGAGTCCCTGAAGGACTGCTGTGACATTCGGGAGATCGGACTGCGTAATGGGACCCTCTCTGACTGTTCCGGCTGTCCCTACACCATGTGCCTCCATTTTGGAGAGCGGGGGGGCTGCTTCTACGGCGGTGTCATGCAGGAGGAGGTCTATCCCGCCGTGCGGGAGGCGGATGCTCTGGTGCTGCTGTGTCCCAACTACAATGATGCCCTCTCCGCCAATCTCACCGCATTTATCAACCGCCTTACCGCCCTGTTCCGGCAAACCCGCTTTTATGACAAAGCGGTCTTTGCCTTGGTGGTCTCCGGTTACTCAGGAGGAGATATTCTGGCCAGGCAGGTCATTTCGGCCATGAATATGAACAAGTCCTTTTATCTCCCGCCCCATTTTGCCCTTGTGGAGACAGCCAACTTCCCCGGACAGGCCCTGGCCCTGCCCGGAATCGAGGAGCGTCTGGAGGGATTTTCCCGGAATATCCGGAATGCCCTTCTGGCACGGTAGAAAGAACGCCCGGGTACTCACACGGTACCCGGGCGTTTTTGCGAAGCTTTAGTCCAGATATTCCTTGGGGTCCACCTGGGTTCCGTTCAGAATGGTTTCCAGATGCACATGAGGTTCCACCCCAACCTCGGCGATGGCGGTGCCTCCCACGGTACCCAGCACAGAGCCGATCTCTACCGTGTCTCCCTGGGATACGGCGGTCTCCTGGGAGAGGTTACTGTACCAGGACTGAAGTCCTCCACCGTGATCCACTACGACAGTGGTGCCCATCATCTGATCGTCATAGACCTGGGTCACGGTCCCCGCGCTGATGGAACGGACCTGTACCCCTTCAGCGGCGGCAATGTCCAGCCCGCCGTGGGTACGCCAATCTCCCATGGTGGGATCCAGAGACAGGGTTTCCACAGAAAAATCCCGCAGTACAGCCCCGCTTACCGGCCAGGTGAAGACATCGGATACTGTGCCGCTCTGCTCCTGGTCGGTTTCGGCATCAGCCAGAGGTTCAGGATCATCCGGTTGGGTCTGCTGGGTCTGCTCCACGACCTCCGGCTCCAGGGTTTCTTTGGGCTGGTTGGACTCAGTAGAGGGGACCACCGGGGTCACCGGACGCTGGACACTCTGGTCCGGAATGGTCACAGAGGCGCCTCCCCCAGCCTGGGTGGAAGAGCCGGTGTTCAGCGCCACCGTCTGGAGCAGATAGTACCCCGAAATCCCTATGGCGGCTACGCACAGGAACAGGACGATGTAGAACCCTCTCCCCAGCACGAAGTCGCCCAGTTTCTTCATAAAGCCTTGGTTTTTCACAAAACCACCTCCAAAGGCTATTGTGGACAGAGCGCTGGCTGGTTATACCAGGAAGACAAAAATTTTCCCGGATAGACGATGTTCCAATTTTGTGCTATACTTCTTCCATCGATATGGAACTACTGCAGGAGGTCCGTATGTATCAGCAGATTACATTGCCGAACGGAGCCCGACTTCTTACCCAATATCTGCCCCAGGCCCAGTCAGCGGCGCTGGGCTTTTTTGTGGGCGTGGGGTCTCGACACGAGGCGGCGGAGGAGAACGGCGCCGCCCACTTTATTGAGCATATGCTTTTCAAAGGCACTGCCCGGCGCTCCGCGGGGCAGCTGGCCCGGGACATGGACGCTGTGGGGGGGCAGGTGAACGCCTATACCACCAAGGAGCACACCTGCTTTTATGCCCGCACTCTGGGCAGTCATTTGGACCGGGGGATGGATATTCTGGCCGATATGTTGTTTCACTCCCGATTCAGCCAGGAGGATGTGGATCTGGAGCGGGGGGTCATTTTGGAAGAGATCGATATGTACGAGGATACCCCCGAGGATCTGGTGGCCGAGCGGCTGTCCGCCGCAGTTTACAAGGGGACGGCTCTGGCACGGCCTATTCTGGGGCGGCAGTCCACCCTGGAGGGAATGAGCGGACCCTGGCTGGCGGACTGGCAGAGGCGACACTACCACGGAGGGAACATGGTGGCCTCCCTGGCAGGCAACTTTACAGATGGACAGGTACAGCAGCTCACAGATCTGCTGGCCGCTCTGAAACCGGGAACCCCGTCGCGGATCAGCCCGGTCACTTACCGCCCCGCCGTCACCGCCAAAAAGAAGGCCATTGAGCAAAATCACCTGATTTTGGCCTTCCCCGCCCCCAACTACCTGGATCAGCGCCGCCAACAGGTAACTTTGCTCAATGCCCTGCTGGGGGGCGGCTGCTCCTCGCGGCTTTTTCAGCAGCTGCGGGAGCAGCGGGGGCTTTGCTATACCGTCTACTCCTTTGTGTCAGACCACGAGGACACCGGCCTTCTGGGCATCTATGTGGGCCTTAACCAGGAACAGGAGCGCGCTGCTCTGGATTTGGCTCGGGCGGTGGTCTCCGACCTGGCTGACCACGGACCCACCCAGGAGGAAGTGGACCGGGTGCGGGAGCAGGCCAAGGCCAATTTGCTCATGGGTGCGGAATCGGTCCAGGCCCGGATGAGCCACCTGGGGGGCTCTGCTCTGCTGTATGGGAAAATCAGGGAGACCGAGGAGCTGGTGGAGCTCTACGATGCTGTGACCCGGGATCAACTCCGGGATCTGGCTGGGGAGCTGTTTCAAATGGACCGGGCCTCCCTGTCTGCGGTAGGCCGGGTGTCCCCGGTGGGAGACTACGCCGCCTGGCTTGGGCGGTAAGGACACTGCCCAGAAGGCTCCATGATGTATAGAATACCGCCCTTTCGGTTAAACTGGCTGCAGACCATTTTTTACCGAAAGGGCGGTTTGTTATGCAGGTAAAGGATCTGATGAACCCCAGTGTCATCACCATCGAGCCGGGTTCCTCTGCGGCCCTGGCCGCCCGGCTCATCAGCCGACACAATGTGGGCGCGCTCCCGGTGTGCGGGGAAGACCGGCGGCTGCGGGGGGTTGTCACCGACCGGGATATCGTGCTGCGGTGCATTGCCGCCGAGGAGGATCCGGCCCAAACTCCGGTGCGGGACATTATGACTCGGGGCTGCGCCACTGTTTCTCCTGAGGACGACTGCCGGGAGGCCACAAGGCTTATGTCGGCACATCAGGTGCGCCGCCTTCCGGTGGTGGACCGGGGAAAGCTGGTGGGCGTCATTTCTCTGGCCGATGTGGCCCGGAGCGGCCGCTTTGACATGGAGGCCGCCCAGGCATTAAGCGAAATTTCGGAGAATATCATCCGGCGCTGAAGCCCCGTCCTCGATTCAATGGGCCCACCCCGATTTTTCGGCGGTGGGCCCCGTTTTTATTTCTCTGCTTCCGGGTTCTCCCGCTCCTCCGGAAGGTGCTTGGCATAGTACTCCCGGTTGCGGATCTCGTCCTTTAAGGAGCAGTACGCAAACATGACGAGCATGGAAAGAAAAATCTGTCCGCATAAGACAAGAACAGCGTCAGTAAAGGTGCCCGCCACCAGGCTCATGGGGATGGGAATCACCCAGAAGGTCATCACACAAAACAGGGGCACTACACCCAGTATGGGCCAGTAGGACACATAGCGGTAACGCACGGGTTTTACCCCGTTCTTCCCATAGAGGAGGTCCTCGGGCTCCACCTCCAGCACACGGGCTACGGCCTCCAGAGTATCCAGCCCCGGCCGTGACAGCCCCCGCTCCCAGGCGGATACCGTCTGCCGGGTGACATGGAGGGCCTGGGCAAACTGCTCCTGGGACAGCCCTTTCTCTCTGCGCAGCGTCTTAATATTGACGGCAATCTCGTTCATGGTGCTCCCTCCTTTTTCTGCTTCCATCCTACCAGCTTTGGCCATTTGAGGCAAGCAAATCATATTTGCCTCCATGGGTAAGACGAAAAGCGGGCCTTTTCCTGGGAAAAGGCCCGCCGGTTTATTTATCGATCTGTTTGAGTACTCTTTGAAACCAGTCGGGGAGGGGGCACTCCACCTCCACCGGCTCTCCTGTTGTGGGATGGAGAAAGCGCAGCTTTCGGGCGTGAAGGCACTGCCCGGCCAGGCCCGGCCAGGGCTTTTTACTGCCATAGACTGTGTCACCCAGAAGGGGGTGGCCGATAGAGGCCATGTGGACCCGAATCTGGTGGGTGCGTCCGGTCTCCAGTCGGCACTCCACATGGGTATAGCCCGGGTAGCGGCCCAGAACCGACCAGTGGGTGACTGCGGGCCTGCCATTTTTGTGGTCAATGGCCATCTTTTTCCGATCCACCGGGTGGCGGCCTATGGGAGCCTCCACCGTGCCCTCGTCCTCCTTCAGTCCGCCTACGGCCACCGCCTCATAGGTCCGGGCCAGGGTGTGGTCCTGCAGCTGGGCCGCCAGGGCCAGATGAGCTCTGTCGTTCTTGGCTGCGATGATCAGGCCGGAGGTATCCCGGTCGATCCGGTGGACGATCCCAGGGCGGAGCACGCCATTGACTCCGGAAAGTGATGTTCCGCAATGATATAACAGAGCGTTGACCAGCGTCCCGTCCGGGTGGCCGGGAGCGGGATGTACCACCAGCCCCACGGGCTTGTTGACCACGATCACATCGGCGTCTTCATAGACCACATCCAAAGGGATATCCTGAGGGATCACATCCAACGGCTCCGGGTCTGGGAGGGTCACCTCCAGCTCCTGCCCCGGACTCAGACGGTCATTTTTCCGCACAGACTTTCCATCCAGAAGGACCATTTCTTTTTCCAGCAGCTTCTGGGCGGCGGAGCGGGTGAAATCGGGGAGGCTGCGGGCCAAAAAGGCGTCGGCCCGCTCTCCCTCCCGGTCAATTTTCAGACGAATGGTTGTCATGGCGTTTCTCCCGGGGCTCCAGCTTGTCCATTAAAAACAGGTAGTAGAGGGCGGCGGCAATGCCGCCCACTACCACGCAGATGTCGGCCACATTGAATACGGCAAAATTCATAAAGAGGACATTGAACATATCCACCACAAAGCCCCGGAACACCCGGTCAATGAGGTTGCCTACCGCCCCGGCCAGCAGCAGGGTGAGGGTCACTTTACCCAAGGGATGGCGGAAAAAGTTCTTCCACAGGGCCAGGCTCAGCACTACGGACATAGCCAGAGAGATCAGCGCCAAAATCCAGGTGTGCTCTTCGAAGAGGGAAAAGGCCGCTCCGGTGTTCTGTACATATGTAAGCTCCAGCAGGTGGGGAATAAAGGGCACATGGGCTCCCGGCGCAATGTTGTTCAGGACCAGCAGCTTCACAAGCTGGTCCAGGGCCACCAGGGCCACAGTCAGGATAAGATAGGGCATGACAGGTCCTCCGCAGTCAATTCTGATTCTAAATTCTGGGATGGGAAACGAAGGTCAGAGGCGGTTTTTCTTAATAAGACGAATGTCGTCCCCGAAGAAGTGGAGCACATGATATTCCCCTTCGATTCTGGAGGCGATCTGAGGATTGTAGCGCCTGGCGATCTCATCCAGTGACAGGTTGGTGGAGATCACCGTGTGCCGCTGGGCCACCAAGCGGGCGTTGATGAGCTCATAGAGGGCCGACTGGGTCAGCTGAGTGGTGAGCTCGCTGCCCAGATCGTCCACAATCAGCAGGTCACAGTTGAGATACCGGCGGGTCTCATCCCGGGCCTCCTGACCGTCGGCGCTGTCGCGCAGGAACTTTTTAGCCTCAAACTGGGCGAAAATCGCTCCCGCCGTATCATAGACCACCGAATATCCGTGTTCGGAAACCGCCCGGGCGATGCAGGCCGACAAAAATGTTTTCCCAAGCCCCGGCGCTCCGGACATCAGCAGGTTGCGAAACCGAAAGCTTTCAAACTTTCGGGCATAGCTGAGGCACACATCATAGACCAGCTCCATATTCTTCCGGGGGGAAGAGCCCATTCCCGGGTAGGGAGTTTCGCTGTAATAGTCCATGCGGAAGGAGTCAAAGGACTGCTCCCCCAGATCCAGCAGTTTGGACAGCTCCTTGATCTGCTCCTGGGCGCAGAGCTTTTTCAGGCACTGGCACATCTTGGCCCCCTGCCAGCCGGTGTCTCCGCACAGGGGACAAGCCGGCTTGTCGTCCAGAGCATCCCCGGGGAGGCCCAGCGCGCCCAATAGTACGGCCCGCTCCTGCTGAAGTTCCAGGTTATCCGCCTTGATGGCACGGACGGCCTGAACAGGGTCGCCTCCCTGACGGAGGGTGGCGGCCACCAGCTGGGCCATGGTCCCCTGGAGCTTTCGGTCAAGCTGGAGCAGCTTGGGCTGACGCTGATAGGCCTGCTCCCGCAGCCGCTCAGTGCGCTCCTGGCGCTGGCGGCGCTCCGCGTCCAGCCGGTCTGTGGCCCGGCGCAAAATATTGGCATCATAGGCCATGGTTTCAGCCCTCCTCCTGCTTCATCTGTTCCATCAGCCGGCGCATACGCTCCATATCCTCCCGCACCCGCTGGTCCGAGTCCGCAGTGTGGGGGCGATTGGTCTGCCCTCCGGCCCGGACTGGCCGGGGATCCCGGTCCCCCGCCTGAATGGCGGCGGCGGTATGCAGGCCCTTTTCGTGCCACCGGCGCAGGATGCCGTTCATATATCCCCAGTCCATGGACTGCTTTTTCAGCACCGTCTTTTCATAGGCCATACGGATGGCCTCGTCCTCAAAGCCCATGTCGTCCCAGGCGGCAATGTAAGTCTTTTCACGCTCCACAAGGGGGCGGGGGGCGATGTCCAGCAGGCGTAGCACCTCCGTCTCCCGTCCCCGGAGGCGGGTCAGCTTTGCGATGTATTCCTCTGCCCGTTCCATGGTGTCGATCCCGCGCCGGGCCCAGACAAAGCCCTCCTTGCTGATCTGGGAAAGGAAGGGCCTGCGGCCGGAGCCGTATTTCCGCTCCATTTCCTCGATGCACCAGCCTACCAGCATCAAAATGACCTCGGGCGGCAGGGCCAGGTGGTCATAGAGGGTATAGAGCTTTTTCAGGTCAGCGGCTGAGAGTTTTTTCCCCAGCCGCCGCTCCACTTCGTCTGCCAGAGGCGGAAAAAGAGATGCCTTGTCCGCCAAAGCGGCATTGATCTCTTCCGTGGCATAGTCGGGGGGCGGGGGCTGCTGAGCGGGGGGCTCTGGAACAGAAAGCTCCTGGGCGGGAGCCAGGCCCTGAGACCGCAGCTTGTCCAAAGCGGTCTGGGTGCGCTCCTGGGTCCACTTCAGCCCCTCCAGCCCACCGTGGCGCAGCAGGTGCAGGTACAATAGAGCGGCGTCCCCATGGTCCAGCTTCAAAAGCCGGTCCGCCGCCTGCCCGGTCATGGCCAGGACCTCGCCGGGCATCAGAGTATAGGCCATGGGGATCTCCTCCTCTCTTCAAATCGCTTTTGGACGCTATGTGGTTGTTCCATTTTACCGCAAAAAGCGCCCGCCGTAAACATCAAAATTCCTCCGGACCCATCCTTGGCGAAGCTCCTGGATTTTCAAGGGATTTTTTGAAAAGAAAGAGTAAAATTCATGAAATATCTATTTTTCAAATGTAGAGGTCTGTGTTATAATGGTCCCAACTATAATGCTGGGGGCTCGGGCCCAAAAGATAACCAGTAGGGGAGGAATCGTGATGAGAAATAAAGTCGTGGTCAACATTGCCGGGCGGGAGTACACCATGGTCGCGGTTGAGGACGAGACCTATGTGCGCAAGTGCGCCGAGCTTGTGGATCAACAGCTCAAGCAGATCTCATCCGACCATCTGGCACAGGCTGACGCCGCGGTCCTGGCCGCTATGAATCTTGCCGACCAATTTTTGAAGGAGCAGCAGGCCAGCGACGACCTGCGCCGTCAGGTGAAGGAAAATCTGGAGGAGGCCAACCGTCTGAAGCTGGAGCTCTCCGAGGCCAAGCGGGAAATTTTCAAGTTGAGTACCCGTAAATAAACTTCATCACAGGTCGTCCACACGGGCGACCTGTTCACCGTACTTGCCAAAGGAGGCTCTTTTCATGCTTGAACTGCTCTCCCCAGCCGGATCCATGGAGGCGGTGACCGCCGCAGTGCAAAACGGGGCGGATGCCGTCTATCTGGGATATGGAGATTTTAACGCCCGCCGCAACGCCAAGAATTTCACCCGGGAAGAGGCTGCGGCGGCCGTTTCTTACTGTCACCTGCGGGGCTGTAAGGTCCATCTGACCTTAAATACCCTGCTTACCGACCGGGAGCTGCCAGGAGCTGCCGAGGTGGCCGCCCATGCCAGCGACATGGGTGTGGATGCCGTCATCGTTCAGGACCTGGGCGTGGCCCGGATGCTCCGCCAGACCGTGCCCGATCTGCCCATCCACGGTTCTACCCAGATGACCATCCATTCCCTGGACGGAGTGAAGGCCTGTGCCGATTTGGGGATGAGCCGGGTGGTGCTGGGACGGGAGCTGAGCCGGGACCAGATCGCCTACATCTGCCAGCACTCCCCCATCGAGATTGAGGTGTTTGGGCACGGGGCCCTGTGTATGTGCTGGTCGGGGCAGTGCTTTTTCTCCTCGGTCATCGGGGGGCGCAGCGGCAACCGGGGGCTGTGTGCCCAGCCCTGCCGACTGAAATACGGATGGGGCGGACAGGCCAACGAGTACCCCTTGTCCCTGAAGGATCTGTCTATGGCGGGTCATCTGAAGGAACTGTCTGAGATGGGGGTATCCTGCCTTAAACTGGAGGGAAGAATGAAGCGCCCGGAATATGTGGCCATCGTTACCGGCATCTATGCCCGGGCCATCCGGGAGGGCCGGGAGCCCACCCCCCAGGAGATCGAGATTCTGACCCAGACCTTCTCCCGCCAGGGTTTTACCGACGGCTACTATTTGGGTGAGACCGGCCCGGATATGTTTGGTACCCGCCAGGAGGAAAAGGAACCCCGGGAGCTGTACGCCAAGGCCCGGGCAAGCTATGAAAACGGGGAAAACCGAAAGGAACCGATCCGTATCTATGCCCTGATTCAGCAGGGAGAGGCGGCCCAGGTGGCGGCGGAAGACTGCCAGGGCCATGTGGCCCGTGTTGAGGGACCCGTCCCCGAGCAGGCCCGGAATGTCCCCCTTACCCGGGAAAAGGTGGAGGGGCAGCTCCAGCGTACCGGCGGCACCCCCTACGCCTGTGAAAAGGCTACTGCCAAGGTGGGAGAGGGGCTTTCCCTGCCCTTGTCCGCCCTGAACGATCTGCGGCGGCGCTGTCTGGAGGAGTTGTCCAAGCAGCGCCAAACCCTGCCCCAGCGGCGGAAAGAGGCCTTCCGCCCCGGCGTCCGGTATGAAAATCCAAAGCGGCCCCCGGTTTTTACGCTGTCTCTGCGCACAGCCGAGCAGTTCAGCCAGGAGCTGTTGAAGCTGGGACCGGCTCTTATCTACCTCCCCGCCGATGAGGCTGCCGCCCATCCGGAGCTGATCCAGCTCTGCCAAAAGGCCGGCGTTCCGCTGGCAGCGATCATGCCTCGGATCTGCACCGATAAGGAACTGCCCCAGCTGGAGCAGGATCTGGTGGCCCTGCGGAACCAGGGGGTGAGCGAGGCGCTGGCCGGCAATCTTGGCTCGTTGCGCCGGGCTGCCCTTATGGGCTTTCAGGTTCGGGGAGACTTTGGACTGGGGGCATATAACAGCCAAACCATGAAGGAACTCAAGAGGCTGGGACTCATTTCAGCCACTGCTTCCTTTGAACTGAAACTGGCCCAGATTCGCGACCTGTCCAAAACCATTCCAACAGAGTTTATCGCATACGGCCGTCTGCCCCTGATGATCATGGAAAACTGCATCATCCACAACCACTCAGGCCGTCACACCTGCGGCAATGTAAATTTCCTGACCGACCGGAAGGGAGAGCGCTTCCCCGTGGTGAAGGCCTGGGGCTGCCGCAATGAGATCTATAATGCCAAGAAGGTGTTTCTGGCGGACAAATCTGCCGATTGGCAGAAGCTGGGGCTCTGGGGAGCCCGGCTCATGTTTACCACCGAGAATGCCGCCGAGTGTGTCCAGGTTCTGGAGCGTTATCTGTCTCAGGGCTGTTATCAGCCCAACGATTTTACCCGGGGGCTCTACTATCGGGATGTGGAGTAGGGAGTAGGGCGCAAGCCTTTTGCGTGTTCCTGCCCCGGCGGGAACGAGAACGCCAAAAAGGCCGGAAATGCTCAAAATCGGGAGAGGAGTAAGGGGGGTCGTACTATGCTTGGACGGCAGAGATTGTTCTGGTCCGCCCATCCCTATGATCTGGAGGGTACTCAGGAGAAATTCCTCCAGGCGGTGCGGGAGAACTGCGCCTATCATATCCGACACTGTCCGGAATACCGGGCCATTGCCGGGGCGCTGGGATTTACCCCTGGACAGCTGCGCGCCCCAGAGGATCTGGCCAAGATCCCTGTACTCCCCACTCTTTTCTATAAACGACACGCCTTGTTTTCCATGCCGCGGCGGAGAATGGCCATGTATGTGACCTCTTCCGGGACCAGCGGAAAATTCAGTCAGATCGGCTTTGACTGGGGCTGCATTTTCGCCGAGATCCCTATGATCCTCCGCTTGGGCCGGCACCATGGACTTATCTCGCCGAAGCCAGCCCACTGTGTGATTTTGGGCTATAAGCCCCACAAGGCCAATAAAACCGGCGTTACCCGTACCATGTACGGCCTGACATGGTTCTCCCCTCCCATCAGCCGTACCTACGCTCTCCACTATGTGGATGGAGGCTATGTCCCTGATCTGGACGGGGTGGCCCGGGCCCTGGAGCGGCTGAGCAGCTCCCCCTTCCCCACACGAATCGTGGGCTTTCCCTCCTACCTGTGGTTTGGACTGCAGCGCATGGAGGAGCTGGGACTTCAGGCCTCTTTGCCCAAGGGCTCCAAGATCATGTTGGCGGGGGGCTGGAAGCAGCACTACTCGCAACAGGTGGAGAAGCCTGTTCTCTACCGGCTGGCCGGAAAAGTTTTGGGGATCCCCGAGGATCAGATCCACGAGTTTTTCGGTGCAGTGGAGCACCCCATCTTTTATAACGCCTGCAAGCGTCACCACTTTCACATTCCCATCTACGCCCGGATCATCATCCGGGATGTAAATACCTTGGAGCCTCTGCCTATGGGACGCATTGGGCTGGTGAATCTGATCTCACCCCTGATGAATGCAACCCCCACCACCAGCGTCATGACCGATGACCTGGGCTACCTCACGCCGGGGGAGGAATGCGGCTGCGGCATCACCTCCCCTTACCTGACCATTTTGGGGCGGGTGGGCCTCAGCGACATTCAGACCTGCGCCGCCGGCGCAGCTCAGCTTTTGGGAAAGGGGGAAGGGTTTTGATTCTTGCAAAGGGAAGTGTCCTGCAGGATACTGAGCTGACCAGGATCCTGGGAGAACTGGGGGAGGACATCATTGCTCTCCGGTCCCTGCCGCCGCTGGCCCCCCATGTGGTCATTGATGCCTGCGCCAGGCTCCTCAGCCGGCTGGACCGGGGAGAACTGGATGAGCTGATATATCGGTACGCCACCCCTCAGACACTGAAAGCCCTGGAACAGTATCGGGGACTCCTGCGGCCGGAAAATCTGGAATATAAACTTACGATAGAGACAGGTGGTCTCCTTTCAGCCGGCTCCCGCCCCTTTGGCTGCGCCGCTGCCGTGCCTCTGGGTACTTTGCTTCACATCACCGCCGGAAATATGGATGGGCTGCCCGCCTTCAGTGTGGTGGAGGGGCTGCTCACCGGCAATATTAACCTGTTGAAGCTGCCCTCGGGGGATTCGGGGCTCTCTCTGGCTCTTTTGAAGCTGTTGGCGGATGAGGAGCCCCGGCTGGCCCCTTACTTCTATGTCTTTTCCATTCCCTCCAGTGACAAGCGATCCCTTCAGGCCCTGGCCGACCTGGCCGACGGGATTGTTACCTGGGGCGGGGACGAGGCTATTCAGGCCATGCGCTCCATGGCCCCCGCTGGCTGCAAGTTTATGGAGTGGGGGCACCGGCTGAGCTTTGCCTATTGTGCCGGTTCCCCGGAGAATCAGGAACTGGAGGCCCTGGCTGGGCACATCATTGCCGCGGGAGGACTGTTGTGCTCCTCGTGCCAGGTGATCTACCTGGATACCGCCAGTCTGGATGCTGCCTACGCTTTCTGTCGGCGCTTTCTGCCCATTCTAGAGCGGGCGGCTTCCATAGAGCATCAGACTCCCGGTCAGGCGGCTCAGGCCACCCTCCACGGATATGAGCACTTTCTGGAGCTGACCGTGGCAGAGAGCACGGCTCAGGTACTTCGCGGCCGGGGTTGTTCGGTGACTCTGTGTCCCGACCAGGCGTTGGAGCTCTCCCCTCTTCACGGAAATGTGCTGGTGAAATGTCTGCCACGGCAGGAACTTGTCCGGGCGCTGTTCCCCCAGCGAGGGCGGCTCCAGACAGCCGGGCTGCTGTGCCCTCTGGAGGAGCGGGAGGAGCTGTCCGCCCTCCTGGCCAGGGCGGGCGTTACCCGGGTAACCACTGCCGGGCACATGTCCGAGCCCTTTTTGGGGGAGAGTCACGACGGGGAATATCCCTTGAGGCGCTACCTGCGGGTAGTGGACAGGGAGGCTGTGTTATAAAAAATTATTTGGGAGTTTACCATTATGGAGTTGAAAATCAAGGCGCTTTCCCCTAAAATTGGGAGCGATATCCCTCTGCCCTATTATGCCACCCCGGGTGCGGCGGCCATGGACCTCCACGCCTGCATGGATGC
Source organism: uncultured Oscillospiraceae bacterium (assembly GCA_944383205.1). Taxonomy (GTDB): domain Bacteria; phylum Bacillota; class Clostridia; order Oscillospirales; family Oscillospiraceae; genus Lawsonibacter. The sequence goes on from CALWOR010000001.1 coordinate 42,189, forward strand.
CCCGGAAGTGATTCCTGCCCGGGGACGGAAGGTGATCCCCACAGGGATCGCCATTGCCCTGCCCTCATCGGACTATGTTGCCCTTGTCTTTGCCCGCAGCGGCCTTGGCATCAAGCACGGCATCGCCCCAGCCAACTGTGTGGGTGTCATCGACAGTGACTACCGGGGGGAGATATTGGTGGGGCTGCAGAACGCGGGAGATACCGACTTCACTGTTCAGCCCGGGGATCGGATCGCCCAGCTGATGATTACCCCTGTGGTACAGGCCAATATTCAGATTGTGGATGATCTGGATGAGACCCAGCGGGGAGCCGGGGGCTTTGGCTCCACCGGAAAGTAAAGGAGTAGTGCACCATGTTTGGACTGTTTAAGAAGAAGGAGTCCCCCCAGCCCAAGGCGAGCTCCCAAAGTGATGCCTTTCGAACCCTGGCCGCCCAGTTTTCCACCGTAGAGCTGGATCTTTTGGCTGTCACCGGGCCAAGTGGCTTTGGCGCCGTACAAAAGGAGGGAAGTGAGCTGTGGGAGGCGTCTATCGGCCTTACCGCCTGGATGGAGGAGGACAGCCCTGAGATCCACCGGGAGGAGGTTGGTCTGGTCACGCTGGCAGATGATACTCTCCGGGGCTATCTGCGCCAGCGGGTCCCGCCGGACTTTATCATCAAATTCCGAGCCAGACCCTCTCTGGAGGGAGGACGGTTTTTGCTGCTGGACCTGCCTCAGCCTACCTTTGACCCCGATCTGAAGGCCATTCTGGAGGAGCAGAAAAAGCCTCAGAGCATCTATGTGGAAGATCTGGGGACTTTTGTTCTGAACCGACAGGTGGGCTGGTACGAGGCGGAGCTGGACTGGCTGGATGGGACCGTGCGCTTTGACTTTGACAAGGGGACGGACGAGGCTATGAAGGGCGCCCAGGCTACTGCCAAGGCTCTGCTGTCTGAGGCACCAAGCTGGGATGAGCGTGTGCGTGCCTTTGCCGCCGCACAGCTCACAGACCTGGCCAATCAATGGGCCCAGGATGAACCTGAAGAGGAAGTGCCCCAGAAGATCACCCCCGAGGAGTTTGCACAGCGCATGGAGCTGGATGCCATCCAGGTAGACGACCGGGGAGGCTTTATCTTCTGGTTTGAGGACGGGGAGCTGTTTTGGGGGCACTCCATCCGGGTCAGCGGTACTCTGGAGGGCGGACCGGATGACGCCCAGATGGAGGGCTGATTCCCATGCGTATCATTCTGGCCTCTCAATCCCCTCGGCGGCGGGAACTGCTGGAGCGGATGGGCCTGTCTCAGTTTGAAATCATCCCCGCGCAGGGCGAGGAGCGAGCCGCCCCCGGCCTTGCTCCCGCCCGGCTGGTGGAGGAGCTCTCCCGACAGAAGGCGGCGGAGATTGCCCAGACCCATGCCGACGCCCTTATCATTGCCGCCGACACGGTGGTGTCGGTGGACGATCGGGTGTTGGGCAAACCCCACAGCCGCCAGGAGGCGGCAGATATGCTGGCCCTCCTCTCCGGGCGGGAGCATGTGGTCTACTCCGGCCTTACAGTCTGGTACCAGGGCCGCTCCATGACCCGGCACGAGGCTACTACTGTTCGTTTCCGCCCCCTCTCTGCCGATGATATTGCCCACTATGTGGCCACCGGCGAGCCCATGGACAAGGCCGGCGCCTATGGCATTCAAGGCTATGGCTGTACGCTGGTGGAGGGGATATCGGGAGATTATTACAATGTGGTAGGTCTGCCCGTTTGCCTTCTGGCTCGGATCCTGTCCGGATTCGGAGTGGACCCTCTGGCCATGGCCGCCCAAAAGGAGCTTTAAGCTGTGAAAGATTTTTTGCGGAAAAATGGAATTCTGCTGCTGGTGATCGCCCTGCTGCTGTCTATTCTGATCGGGGTGGGCTCCGCCTTTTTTGGAGGCAACGCAGATCCTCTGTCCAATGTGGCCAACACCGTTACCGCCCCTGTCAGAAGCGTGATTTCGACGGTGGCCGACTGGGCCGAGGGTGTCTACACCTATGTGTTCCACTACGGGGAACTGCAGGAGGAACTGGACAGCCTGCGAACCCAGGTGGCTCAGCTGGAGGACGAGGTGCGACAGGGTCAGGAGGCCAGCCGGGAAAACGAGCAGCTGCGCTCTCTGCTGGACCTGCAGGAGAAGCGGCGGGACTTTGTCTTTGAGTCGGCCAAGGTCACGGCCCGTTCCACAGTCAACTGGGAGTCTACTCTCACTTTGAGCAAAGGGAGCTCCGCTGGCATTGAGGCAGGGGACTGTGTGATCACGGAGACCGGCGTGTTGGTAGGGGTGGTGTCCCAGGTGGGGTATAACTGGTCTACCGTATCCACCATCATCAACACAGACACCGAGATGGGCGGGATTGTCTCCCGCACATACAGTGCCGGAGTCCTGGAGGGGGACTTTGCCCTGATGACCCAGGGGAAGCTGAAGCTCAACTATCTTCCTGAGGGGGCCCAGCTGGTGTCCGGTGATGAGGTGGTCACCTCAGGTAAGGGAGATGTATTCCCCTCCGGCCTTGTAGTGGGACAGGTAGAGGGAGTCTTTACCGATCCATCGGGCCAGTCCCGGTATGCGGTGGTCAATCCATCTGCCAAGCTGGACTCACTGGTGGAAGTTTTTGTCATCAAGGACTTTGAAATCGTGGAGTAATAGAGAGGTGTTTCCATGACTCGTCGGGACCTCATTCATAAATGGCTGATTTACGCGCTCGGGCTGCTGCCTGTGTGGGTTCTGGATGCCTACATTCTGCCGCGGTATCCCATTGGAGGGATCTCCCCCATGCTGCTCCCTCTGGCCGTGGCTGCAGTAGCGGTGTTGGAAGGTGCCTATGCGGGGACGGGATTTGGCCTTGGGGTGGGACTTTGGTGGGAACTCACCTATCCCGGAGGCTTCGGCGGCCTGGTATTCGGAATGGCCCTGGCGGGTATGATCATGGGGGCGGTGTCCCAGTATGCCCTCAGTCAGTCCTTTCCCGGATGCCTGATCTGCTCAGCGGGAGTGTTGGGGGCTTTGGATGGCCTTAGAGTTGCACAGGGGCTGTTGGTCCATACGGCCCAGCTTCCTGCGTTGCTCCAGGTGGCAGTGCCTGAGTTCCTTTATTCTCTGATCTGGACGCCCCTTATTTGGCTGCTGTTTCGGGCTGTATATCATCGAGTAGGCGGCACGAAGCTGGCATGACCCAGATATTTCCCTGGTTTCCCTCTGGAAAGGAGGTTTTATGGATCCCAAACAATTTCAGCGCCGGGCGCTGGTCATGGTATTGCTGCTGGCCCTTATGCTTACCGGCATGGGGGCGACGCTCTATGACCTGCAGATCAACAACGGCAAGGAATATTTTCGGCAGGCACAGAACAAAATTGCCGAGCAGGAGACCGTAGAGGCCGCCCGGGGTCAGGTTCTGGACCGGAATGGGCAGGTCCTGGTTTCCAACAAAGTGGTCTATCAGGTGTCTTTGGATACATCCTCCATGAAGGACGACCGAAACAGGATCCTTCTGGAGCTGATGGAAATTTCCCGGGAGGAGGGAGTGGAGTGGGCGGACAATCTGCCTATTTCTAAGACAGCCCCCTTTACCTTTACTACGGATGACCCGTATTTTACAGTGTCTGTTGACGAGGAGGGAAACACGGTAAAATCCCTCACCCGACTGGGACGCTTGGCAGTGTACTATGAATGGATCGAAGATCCCACTGCCGAGCCCGAGGAGACAGAGGTGGATGAGCCTCAGGCGGAGGCGGAAATCGGCCTTTGGGACAAGATCAAGGCTTTCTTTTCCGGTGCTCCCACACAGACAGAGACGCAATCCCAGGAAGAGGAGCCTTACCAGCTTCCCAATGCCCAGGAGCTGCTGGGTAAGATGTGCGCCACATTTGAGATCCAGGGCGAGGGCGCCGTGGATGAGAACTCCGGAGAGACTGTGCCCGTTTTGAACATTGGAGATTTGTCCACTCGGGAAGCCAGAGACCTGGCTGGTATTCTTTATGAGCTGAGCCTCCGCTCCAGCGGGGTATATCAAGCCAACGAATATGTTTTTGCCCAGGATGTAGACATTGACTTTATTACCCGGGTAAAGGAGAATTCTCTTACCGGCGTCGTGATTGAACCTACCACGGTGCGCCAGTATCACACCACCTACGCCGCCCATCTGCTGGGACAGGTGACCCCCATTTACCCGGAAGAGGTGGAATACTATACTTCTCTGGACCTGGATGGAGACGGGGTTGCCGACTACTCCCTCAACGATACCGTAGGCAGAGGCGGCGTGGAGCAGGCCTTCGAGTCCTATCTCCGGGGCAGCTCCGGCGTAAGGACAGTGGAGCGGAACGCTTCCGGCAAGATCGTGTCGGAGACATGGCTGGAGGAGCCGGAGCCGGGAGACAATGTGGTGCTGACTCTGGACATCAACCTCCAGGCCTATGTGGAAAACACCCTGGCCACGGCGATCCCTCAGATCGATGTGGAGGAGGCAGTGGGAGGCGGCGCCTGCGTCATTCTGGATGTGGATACCTCCGAGGTGCTGGCCTGTGCCTCCTATCCCACATTTGATCCGGCGAAGTACAATTCCAACTTCAATGAGTATGCTTCCGATCCGTTGGAGCCGCTGTTCAACCGAGCCCTTCAGGGCACTTTCGCTCCAGGTTCCACCTTTAAGATGGTCACCGCCATTGCCGGACTGGAGGAGGGAATCATCACCCCTACCACCGAGATCAAGGATGAGGGCATCTATAAATACTATTCCAGCCCTCAGCCAAAGTGCTGGATCTACAACACCAACGGGGGAAACCACGGCTCTATCAATGTGAGCGAGGCCATCGAGGTCTCCTGCAACTACTTCTTCTACGAGGTGGGCCGCCTGCTGGGCATTGACACCTTGGTGGATTATGCCACCCGTTTCGGCCTGGGACAAAAAACCGGGCTGGAGCTTGCAGAGAGGCAGGGCGTCATGGCGAGCCCGGAGTACACCGAATCCATGGGGGGTACCTGGTACGAGGGGAGTGTGCTGTCTGTGGCCATTGGTCAGGAGAGCAGCCAGTTTACCCCCATCCAGCTGGCCAACTACATTGCCGCCCTGGTCAACGGAGGCTCCCGGAATGCCACTCACCTGCTCAAGGAGGTCAAATCCAGCGACTTCTCCCAGGTGCTGTATACCAAAGAGCCCGAGTTGCTCAGTACCATCGAGATTCAGGATGAAAATCTGGAAGCTGTCAAGGCCGGTATGCTGGCCCTGACCACCCAGGGTTCGGTCAGCCGTCATTTTACCGATCTGCCCTTCCAGGTGGGCGCTAAGACCGGCTCCGCCCAGGTGGACGGGCAGGTGGAGGCCAACGCTGTATTTGTGTGCTTCGCCCCCTACGATGATCCCGAGGTGGCCATGGCACTGGTGGTCCAGCGGGGAGGCAGCGGCTCTGAGCTGGGCGCGATGGCGGCCGATATTCTGTCCTATTATTTTTCCTCTCAGGAGACCCGGGACGAGGCGCCCACCGAGAATACCCTGGTGCGCTGAACTCCGTTTTCTCATACAATGGTAATATAAGTAAGGAGATGTTCCTAATTATGTCTGAAAACTGTACCCACGACTGCTCCAGCTGCAGCGCCGACTGCTCCTCCCGGGACATGCGAGTCCCCGCGAATGCTATGTCCAGCGTCAAACGGGTCATTGCCGTGGTCAGCGGCAAGGGCGGTGTCGGCAAGAGCACAGTTACCGCCTCCTTGGCCGTAGCCATGGCAAAGAAGGGCCGCAAGGTGGCCATTCTGGATGCTGATATTACCGGGCCGTCTATCCCTACCGCATTCGGTATCCATCAGAAAGCCACTGGCACCGATGCCGGTATTGATCCAGCCGTCACCGCCGGAGGGATCAAGCTTATGTCTCTCAATCTGCTTACCGCCAACGAGACCGATCCTGTCATTTGGCGCGGCCCCGTCATTGCCGGCGTGGTCACCCAGTTCTGGCAGGAGGTGGTCTGGGGGGATGTGGACTATATGTTTGTGGACATGCCTCCGGGAACCGGAGATGTGCCCCTTACGGTGTTCCAGTCTCTCCCGGTAGATGGGGTTATTGTGGTCACCTCTCCCCAGGACTTGGTGTCCATGATCGTCACCAAGGCGGTGAACATGGCCAAGATGATGAGCATCCCCGTGCTGGGCCTGGTAGAAAATTATAGCTACTTCCAGTGCCCCGACTGCGGCAAGCGCCATGCTATCTTCGGGGAGAGCCACCTGGATCAGGTCGCTCTGGAGCTGGGGATCCCGGTGCTGGCCAAGCTGCCCATTGACCCCTCTCTGGCTGCCGCCTTTGATGCGGGCCAGATCGAGTCCGCCCCCGCCAACTATATGGAAGACCTGGCTGCCCGGCTGGATGGCTGACGGGAAAGGACTGTGCAGCGTACGATTTAACGAAATATGAAAAAGCCGGCGAGCACTGCCTGATGACAGTGCTCGCCGGCCTTTTTAAAATTGAAACATAAAACCTTCAGAAAAGCGGGATGCCGGAAAAGGTCATTCCACTCCCAGCGTCTGAATGAGGAGGTTGCGAAGGGAAATGGCACTTTGCCGGTTCATGACAATGGAGGCCACAGGGTCGGCAGCAGGGGTGGAAACGGTCTCCATCCCTTTGGAAGTAAAGGTGATGGCATTCTCCATATATTTATAGGCAATGTCCAAAGTGACCTCTAAAAGCTCCCCCTCCTTGTCGGAGACCTTGCGGATGCCGAAAGAATTAGCGTACTCAGGTTTCATGATATAAGCTCCTTTTCAATAAATGATCGTGGTGTAGGAGAGCGTCTCGCTCTCTCCCGGCGCCAGATGGCGGATACCGGGCTTGTCCCCCAGCTCACGGCCCATAAAAGTGCCGTCTGGGAGGGTGGACCAGGGTTCAATGCACACATAGCCTGTGTCAAAGGGCTTGTTTTGAGTCCAGATGCCCAGATAAGGGAAATCGGAGAAGGAGAGGCTGACTCTGGGATTGCCTTGAAAATCGTACAGAATTGCCTGGGCCTGGGGCGGGGCGTCCAAAATCATGGTGTCCAGACCGAAAACGGCGGGGGTAAGGGGAAGAGAAGACTGAAGCAAAGGAATGGGATCTCCCTTTGGGGTGAGCATGAGGTTTTCATCCATGCCATAAAAGCGGACGCTGTCCAATCCGGGGAGTCGGATCGAGTAGTCGGCCATGGTGATGCCGTCTCCCGTGGGGACCCGAAAGCCATCATGAGCGCCCAGCTCATAAAGCATATCCACTTGTGAACGATTGGAGACCCGATGAGTCTTGGTGAGATGATTTCCCTCCAGAGTGTAGGTTACCTCCAGAGAAAAGGAAAAGGGGAAGACCCGTCTGGTTTCGGGGGTATCATTGAGTTCAAAGGTGAGGCTGCTATCCGCCTGGCGGATAACGGCAAACTCCATGTCACGGGCAAAACCATGGGTGGAAATGGTGTAGGGAGTACCGTCCAGCAAATAAGTGCTGTCCTTCAGACGCCCAATAAAGGGGAAGAGAATGGGAGCACGGCGGGCCCAGATGTCCGGGTCGCCCTGCCACAGGTACTCCGTGCCGTCAGGAGTACGGACAGAGGCGAGCTGAGCACCCATGGAGTCGATGTCAACGGTGAGTGCGTCGTTGCGGATGGTGAAAATCATAGTTGGGGGCCTCCTTTCAAATGAGTGCCATTGAGAACAGCTTCCGCAAGATGATCTCCTTCATAGCGCAGCTTCAGAGAGAAAAATGGGGTGTCGTCATTGTGGATGAGCTCCAGAAAAATGGCGTCGCCCTCCCAGTGGGGAATTTCCAGCAATCGGTGATAGGGGAGCCACTCCAGTACCCCCTCGTCACAGTCCTTCAATGTTCCGGTAAATTGGTCGGCGGTAAACAGGTGCATATACTCCGTGGGCCACTGATCAGAGACAAAGGTGACCAGACCGCGGTAGCGGTAGCTGGTAAGCGTGAGACCTGTCTCCTCCAGGGCCTCCCGCAGCAGACAGTCCTCGGGGCTCTCTTTATCCTCAAATTTTCCGCCAATGCCGATCCATTTATCCTGATTCAGGTCATTTTTCTTTTTGATTCGATGGAGCATCAGGTATTCCTCACCCCGACGGACATAACACAAGGTGGTGTTGATCACAGACATTCCCCCTTTTTAGGAAGTATAGCATGCCTGCCCCTTTGGGGCAATGAGAAAATAAAAGCGGCACAGGGGCTGCCTGCGCCGCAAAATTCAGGAGTATAAATCCTCATCCATAAGCGTTACCTGTATGGTGTGGGAGGTACCCTCCCGCAGATAGGTCAGTTCCACCACATCCCCGGGGCCCAGGGACTGCTTCAGGCGAATAAGGTCCTGGGTGCTGGTAATGGCCGTCCCATTGGCGGATACCAGGATATCTTCAGGACGGAGACCCTTGGCATAGGCATCACTGGAGGGATCCACCTCCAGAAGCTCCAGCCCACCCTCCGGGAGCTGAACGATGGAGACGGTAAAGCCAAATACGGCATTGCGGATCTCCTCCCCGGAGATGAACTGATCCACCACATATTTGACCCGGGTGGAAGGAATGGCAAAGCCAAGAGATTCAGCGGAACCGTCGTTGGCGATGATCTTGATGGTATTGATGCCCACCACCTGACCATATTGGTTGAGAAGCGGGCCGCCGGAGTTACCGAAGTTAATGGCGGCGCTGGTCTGAATGAGCACCATAGTGGAGCCGTCATCCATAACCATCTCCCGGTCCAGAGCTGAGATGATTCCATCGGTAAAGGTTCCGCGATACCCCAGTGAGTCTCCCAAGGCGGATACGGGATCTCCGCAGATCAGCATATTGGAGTCTCCAAATTCTGCGGGAGTAAGACCGGATACATCAATTTTCAGAACGGCCAGATCCTCCCGGGCGTCAAAGCCCACAAGGCTGGCGGGGAAAATCCGGTTGTCGTACAGCTGGACCTGAACCTGGTCGGCGCCGGCTACAACATGGGCATTGGTAAGCAGATATCCATCCTCGGTAAAGATAACGCCGCTGCCGGAACTGAAGTAGAGGTCGGAGGAGGCCTCGATGGAGACCAGGGATACGATGGCCTTGTCATGGACCTGAGAGAGGCTTAGCGCCTCCTCATGGGATTGATGCAGCGTGAGCGCGGCATCTGTGCTGATTTCTGCCCGAGGAATAGAGGGGGGCTGTGTGCTGGTCACAGTATCTTCTCCGTAAGGGTCATCTTCATAAGAAAACTTGGGGTCAGAAAAGAGACCGGAGGGAGAAAACTGGGTATCCAGAAAGATGGTAAGCGCGCAGAAGGCAAGGACCAGAAGGACCAGTCCTACCAGCCAGGGCCAGCGGAAACGCCTGTGCCGGGTGCGAAGGGTGGGATGGGGCGGCCGGAGGCTTCCTTCCGGAATATGGACAGCCGGAGGCGTGGGGAAAACATGGGAGGGCTGTTCCCAGGGGCCGCCCTGCCACAGATCCTGTTGATTGTTATGGTCCATAAACTTCCTCCCCCGGCTTATAATGGAAGGCACAATGTTTTGACATATGCCAAAGCGCTCGCTTCCTGGGGTGTGCCCCGGCGGGACAGACTTCCAAAAAGGTAATGGGACAGCTCCGGCAGATTTATGCCAGTGTCAAGGTAAAGGTGAATTGAGTCACACCGTCCTCGCTGGTGACGGAGATGGTTTCTTTCAGGTTGCCCAAAATAGTCTTCACAATGTACAGGCCAAGGCCCACCCCTTCCCGGTCCATGGAGCGGGAGTAGTCCGCCTTGTGGAACCGGTCGAAAATCAGGGGAAGCTCGTCGGGAGGAATGGTAGCGCCCAGGTTTTTAATGGTGGTGACGGCTTTCCCATCCTTCTTGGTGATCTGGACCGTGATTGCGGTGCCGGGAGCGGCAAATTTTGCCGCGTTGTCCAGCAGGTTATAGCATACCTGGGTGACAGAATCGGGGTCGCCCCATACCATCAGCTTTTCCTCCGGCATGTGGACCTCCACATCCAGATTTCGGGCGGTGATTTTGCTCTCCAGGCTGATAAGGACCTGAGACATGGTCTCGGTAAGATCAAAGGTTTCCTGGGCGGTAATGGAATTTTCCGACAGAGCGTTAAGCCGGGACAGATCCAGCATTCTGCGTACCAGCCGGGAGAGACGGCGGGTCTCGGATACCACGATCTGCAGGGACTCCTTCTCACGCTCGGGGGGGATGGTGCCGTCGAGAATGCCCTCGGCAAAACCGGAGATGGTAGTCATGGGAGTTTTCAGCTCGTGGGAGATGTTGGCAATAAACTCCGAACGCTGGCTTTCCACCTTTTCCAGGGAATTGGCCATAGCATTGAAGGCTTCGGCCAGGGTGCTGATCTCGTCGCAGCGCCCCTCGTAGCTTGTGACCCGCACATCGAATTCGCCCTGTCCGAATTTCCTGGCCGCTTCAGCCATCTCGTTGAGGGGACGGGCCTGGTGGGCGGAGGTGATGGTACTGGCTACCACGGAAATGAGCAGTACCACCACTGCAGAGAAGAAAAAGATTGTTGCGGTGGCCGACCACATCTGAGACAGATTGGAGGCGTCGGCGGAAACCAGGACAAGCCCCTGATTCACAGTCTGCCCCAACAGGGTGACGGTAATCGGCAGACCTGCGGTATACCGGCGCTCGGGATAAATCCCCTCCAGATTGGTCAGGCCCGCGTAATTTCCGTGGCGCAGGACCTGAGTGGTCACAGAGGAGGGGAGAGAAGCGTTTTGGTAGTCATAGATTTTGCTTCCGTCCGTGGCATACAAAATCTCGCCGTCCGGACCGGCTACGATGACGAAGGAATCGGAGATCAGCGCAATATTGGCCACATAGTTGCTGTACAGATCGTCTTGAATATCCCGGTATTCCTGGTAATAGAGGGAGGTAAATCCGGCGATGTAACCGGCGTTGCGCTCCATGGAGTCCCGCTTCTCGGAGATGATATAGCGATAGGACAGGAGCATAAAGGCGGCGGACAGCAGGGTAAAGGATAAGATCATGATGCCTACCATCATGGTCAACTGGCGCTTGTAAAGGGACCGCACAAAGCCTCACCTCCTTATAAAAAGCGTGGAAACAGATTACGAGGCAGGTCCTACCTCAAATTTATAGCCTACGCCCCAGACGGTTTTCAGCCGCCACTGGTCGCTGACATTCTCCAGCTTTTCCCGCAGACGCTTGATGTGTACATCCACGGTCCGGCTGTCGCCAAAATAGTCAAAGCCCCAGACTTCATCCAGAAGCTGATTGCGGGTAAACACCCGGTTGGGAGAAGAAGCCAGATGGAACAGCAGCTCCAACTCCTTGGGAGGGGTATCCACACGCTGGTTATCCACCAGAAGCTCATAGGAGTCAAGGTTGATAACCAATTTGTCAAAGGAGAGCTTTTTCTCTCCAGGCTCTTCCTCGGCTCCGCTTCTGCGCAGCACAGCATGGATGCGGGCCAGGACTTCTTTCATCTCAAAGGGCTTGACGATATAGTCGTCAGCACCCTGCTCCAGACCGGCCACCTTGTCCTCGGTCTGGCCCTTGGCGGTGAGCATGATGACGGGAGTTTTATATGTTTCCCTGATTTTTTTCAGTACCGACCATCCATCCATAATAGGCAGCATGATGTCCAGCAGAACAAGATCAGGCTGGAAGGAGCGAAACAGCTCTACACCACGGCCGCCGTCCTTGGCGACCTGGGTTTCAAAGCCTTCTTTTTCCAGATAGAGGTGCAGAAGCTCCGCGATGTTTCCGTCATCTTCTACGATAAGAACCTTTTTGGGCATAAGTGTCACCCCATTTATTAAGTAATTCTATCTATTTATTATACCGCAATTTGATAAGCTTGGGTGAATAATTTGTGAATTACAGGGAGGAAGCAGCCTTGGAATCGCCGCCGCGGCCATCCACATAGGAGTGATCGACCTGGATGACTGCGTAATACCGGGGGGAGAGGGCGCGGATGGACTGAGACAGAGCATCCCGGACCTGGGTGTCGGAGAGGCGGAACCCATAGGGAACCACTACATCAAAGATGATGTTGGTATGTCTGGGACCGGCGGTAATCCGGAAATCGTGGATGGAGAGGACTGGATCCAGCTCTTGGGCCAACCCCTCTATCTGAGTGCGCAGAGCCGAGGTGCGCTCGTCACATACGATGGGATCCATGTGGATGACGGTCTCGATATGATGCTTGGCTTTCAACTCCCGCTCAATATGGTCAATGATGTCGTGGATCTCCAGAAGATCTCCGTCGGCGGGGACCTCCGCATGAAAGGACATCATAGCCCGGCCGGGGCCGTAGTCGTGATAGACCAGGTCGTGGATTCCAAGAATGTGGTTGTGCCCCAACACAAGTTTATCAATGTCGGCGGCCAATTCCGGATCCATGGGGCGGCCGAGAAGGGGGTCCAGAGTATCCCGGGCGGCGTCCCAGCCGGTTTTTAAAATAAATGCACAGACCAGCAGACCGGCCAGGCCGTCCACCTGAAGATGGAAGAAGTGACTGAGCAGGGTGGACAGAAGAACCACGCCGGTGGAAAGCATATCGGAAAGGGAGTCGGCAGCGGTGGCCTCCATGGCTGCGGAGCCGATATGTCGGCCCAGAGCGCGGTTAAACCAGAACATCCAGAATTTTACCAGAATGGCTGCACACAAAATGGCCACAGCCAGGGGAGAAAACTGGGGCTCCGAGCTATGAAGCAGAGAGTCTACCGCAGAGCGGCCTACCTCTACGCCCATCAAAAGGATGGCCAGAGAGACAATGAGACCGGCCACATACTCGATCCGGCCATGGCCGAAGGGGTGGTCGGCGTCGGCCTCCTGGCCGGCCAGCCGAAAGCCGATCAAGGTGACCACGGAGGTGGCGGCGTCGGACAGGTTGTTCAAACCGTCGGCAGTCATAGCCACCGATGCGGTAAGAAGTCCGGCCAGCAGCTTGCTTACAGACAGCAGCAGGTTAAGCAGGATGCCCATGCCCCCGGCAATGGTGCCGCAGCGGCGGCGGGCCTGAGGCGACTGAGGATCCTCTCCACGAAGGCAGAGCTGAAAAATGAAATTCACGAAAAGATACACCTCACAACAGCAGATTCAGCCAAAACAGATGCTCTGATCTTGGCTGATATTTTCGGATTCCCGGGGTCCTCCCGGCATAACAATCCCTGAGGAAACAGAACGATACAAAAGGACTTGGGGAAAAGAATTAACCATTATTATGGCACGGCAGCCCTGCACAAGTCAAGAAAGAATGTACAGTGCCAGGGAGGAACATTCACAAAAAGTTCATTTTGCGGTCACGATTTTGCCTTATTCTTAGTTTATGATGTCATCGTAGCCAAGTGAACAAGACATATCTCTATTCTCTCTCTCCTTTACAACACACAGGCAAAAAGCCCCGGTCAGGCAGCCGGGGCTTTTTGTCGCACATAAGGTTCTATCGTTTACAAAAAGTTCACGAGAATGTCACGATTTTGCCTTAAATATCTTTTATCATATCCTTGTAGCCAAGCTACA
>CALWOR010000002.1 GCA_944383205.1 uncultured Oscillospiraceae bacterium
GGGGGATAAAGATGGTGGAGGCCACCCGGGTGAGGATGTCGGTAAAGAGGGCACGGCCCTCGGCGGAGGCGGTAATGTCGTAAAAGACCAGCTCATCCGCCCCATTGTTGCTGTAAAACCGCCCCAGTTCCACCGGGTCGGACACATCGCTGAGGCCGGCGAAGTTGACTCCCTTCACCACGCGGCCGTTTTTCACATCCAGGCAGGGGATGATCCGTTTGGTGATCACTGTTCTCCCGCCTCCTCCACTGCAAGTTTCAAATCGATCTTCCCGGCGTACCAGGCCTTTCCGATGATGACCCCATAGAGGCCCATCTCCTTCAGGCATCGCAGCTCCTCATTGCAGGACACGCCCCCCGAGGCGGTGATCTGACAGCCCACCGCCCTCTGAAGCTCCTCCAGGGACCGGTAAGCCGGGCCGGAGAGGGTGCCGTCGCTGTCGATGTCGGTAAAAATAATATGCCTAACCCCCAGCTTCTCCATCTGCCGGGCGAAGGCCACCGCATCCAGGCCGGAGTTTTCCTCCCACCCGGCGGTGCGGACCAGGCCGTCTTTGGCGTCGATGCCCACGGCCACCCGGTCCGGCCCCCACTCCTTCAGCAGGGTTTCCACCAGTTCCGGGTGGGAGACAGCGGCGGAGCCGATGACGCACCGGTACACCCCCAGGTCAAAGACCGCCTTGGCGTCCTCCGGGGTGCGGATGCCGCCCCCCAGCTCCACCTTCAGGCCCACCTGGCACACAGAGCGGACAATGCCGCTGTTTTTCCGCTGTCCGTCCCGGGCGCCGTCCAGGTCTACCATATGCAGGTGGGTACAGCCGGAGGCCAGAAACTGCCGGGCGGTCTCCACAGGGTCGTCGGCCACCTGGTGGACGGTGGAAAAGTCCCCTTTATACAGCCGGACCACCTTGCCGTCCTTTAAATCGATGGCAGGAAACAGGATCATAGCCCCTCCTCCATTTCACAAAAGGCCCGCAGGATATTGAGCCCCACGGCCCCGCTTTTTTCCGGGTGGAACTGGGTGCCCATCACATTCCCCCGGCGCACCGCCGCCGTCAGCTCCGGACCGTACTCGGCGGTGGCAATGACGCTCTCCTCGCACTCTGAGGCGTAGTAGGAGTGGACAAAGTAGACGCACTCCCCCTCCCGGATGTACCGGAACAGGGGGTCCGCCGGCCTGCCCTTGGGAAAGTGGAGGGCGTTCCAGCCGATGTGTGGGACCTTGTACCCCCTAGGCACCACCGGCTCCATGCTCACCACCCGGCCGGGGATGATGCCCAGCCCCCGGTGGCGGCCATACTCCTCGCTCTCCTCAAAGAGCAGCTGCATCCCAAGGCAGATGCCCAGCAGGGGTTTTCCCCCCCGGGCCTGCTCCACCACCACCTGTCCAAGGCCGGTCTTCTCCAGCAGCTTCGCCGCGTCTTCAAAGGCCCCCACTCCGGGGAGGATGAGCTTGTCCGCGCGGCGGATGACCCCCTCTTCGGCGGTGACCACCACCTCTGCCCCGATGGCTCCCAAGGAGCTTTTCAGGGAAAAGAGGTTGCCCACCCCGTAGTCCACAATGGCGATCACCTTATAAAACCCCCTTGGTGGAGGGGATCTCCCCGGCAAACTCCGGGTCGATGGCCACCGCCTGGCGCAGGGAGCGGCCCAGGCTCTTGAAGGCCCCCTCGATGATGTGGTGGCTGTTCTGGCCCGCCAGCTGCTTTACATGGAGGGTGAGCCCCGCCCGGCGGGCAAAGGCCATCAAAAATTCCTCGGTCAGTTCCGTGTCAAAGGTCCCCACCTTCTGGGTGGGGATGTGCAGATCACAGCACAGCAGGGACCGGCCGGACAGGTCCACAGCGGTGAGGATCAGCGCCTCGTCCATGGGCAGCAGGGTGCTGCCGTAGCGGTTGACCCCCCGCAGCTCCCCCAGAGCCCGGGCAAAGGCGTCCCCCAGGCAGATGCCCACATCCTCCACCGTGTGGTGGTCGTCCACCCAGGTGTCTCCCTGGCACCGGACTTTTAGGTCAAACCGGCCGTGGCGGGCAAAGAGGGTAAGCATATGGTCCAGAAAGCCGCAGCCCGTCTGGATGTCCCCCTTTCCCGTCCCCTCCAGGCACAGGGAGAGGGTGATTTGGGTCTCCGCCGTCTTGCGGGAAATGTCAGCTGTCCGCATGGTTCAGCCCTCCTTCAAAATGGCCCGCACCTGCTCCAGGAAGGCGTCCATCTGCTCCCGGGAGCCGATGGTCACCCGGACATAGTCCCGAAGGGCGGGCTTGTCCCAGCAGCGCACCAGCACCCCCCGCTCCTTCAGCTTTCCGTAGAGCTCCACGCCGGAGCACTTGGGGCAGGAGGTGAAGATGAAGTTGGCCAGGGAGGGGATGGTGGTGAAGCCCAGCTTCCGAAGCTCCTCCACGGTGTAGCACCGGTTTTCCATAATGGTCCGGCAGTTTTCCCGGTAGTAGTCCTGGCTGTCCAAGGCGGCCTCGGCGGCCACCAGGGTGAGGCGGTTGATGTTATAGGGGTTGGTGGAGAACTTCAGCTTGTTGAGGTCCTCAATAAGCCCCGGGCTGCCCAGAGCAAAGCCCAGGCGGCCTCCGGCCATGGACCGGGACTTGGAGAAGGTCATGCACACCAGAAGATTATCATAGCGGTCGATGAGCCGGACGCAGCTCTCCCCGCCGAAGTCCACATAGGCCTCGTCCACCACCACCACATGGTCGGGGTTGGTGCGCAGGATCTGTTCGATGTCGGATACAGGGATGGCCCGGCCCGAGGGGGCGTTGGGGTTGGCAATAACGATGTTGGAATTGAGGTCATAGTAGTCCTCTGCTGCCAGCACAAAGCCCTCCCGCAGGGGGATCTCCCGGGCAGAGATGCCGTGGAGCCTGGCGTAGACGGGGTAAAAGCCGTAGCTGATGTCAGGGAAGGCCACGGGCCGGTCCTTGTCACAGAAGGCCATAAAGGCGAAATTCAGAATGTCGTCCGAGCCGTTGGCCAGAAAGACATTCTCCTCCCTCACCTGGTAGCAGGCCGCCACCTTGCTTTTGAGCCGGCGGCACTCCGGGTCGGGGTAGAGGTTCAGCATCCCTACCTGCTCTCCGCTCACGGCGGCAATGACCTGGGGAGAGGGGGGAAAGGGGGACTCGTTGGTGTTCAGCTTCACATACTGCCGGTCCTGGGGCTGCTCCCCGGGGACATAGGCCTCCAGATCGGCAAAGCGGGAACTCATATATCTGCTCATGGGGGACCCTCTTTCTCAAACTTGTTCAAACCGAGACAGGGCGCTGCGTGCGTGGGCCTCCAGCCCCTCCTGGCGGGCAAAGCGGGCCACCTTCCCGCTGACCTTCCGTAGGGCGGCGGGGGTGTAGTAGGTGAACTGGGAGCGCTTGACAAAGTCGTCCACGCTGAGGGGGCTCATAAACCGGGCGGTGCCGCTGGTGGGCAGGGTGTGGTTGGGCCCGGCAAAGTAGTCCCCCAGGGCCTCGGGGCAGCTGCGGCCCAGGAAAATGGACCCGGCGTGGAGGATCTTATCCAGGTAGTCAAAGGGGTTGTCCACACACAGCTCCAGGTGCTCGGGAGCCAGCTCGTTGGCCATATCAATGGCATCGTTCAAATCGTCGGTAAGGATGATCTTCCCCTGGCGGTCGATGGAGGTCCGGGCGATCTCCGCCCGGGGCAGCAGGGGGATCTGCCGCTCCAGCTCCTCGCTCACCGCCCGGGCCAGCTCCCGGCTGTCGGTGACCAGCACGGCGGAGGCCATCTTGTCGTGCTCAGCCTGGCTGAGCAGGTCGGCGGCCACCACCGCCGGGTCGCTCTTCCCGTCGGAGACCACCAAAATTTCACTGGGCCCGGCGATCATGTCGATGGCCACCCGGCCAAAGACCTGACGCTTGGCCTCGGCCACATAGGCATTGCCCGGCCCCACGATCTTGTCCACCTGGGGGACGCTCTGGGTGCCGTAGGCCAGGGCGGCCACCGCCTGGGCTCCGCCCACACAGAACACCCGGTCCACCCCGGCGATCCGGGCGGCGGCCAAAATGACAGGGGCGATGTCCCCACCCCTGGAGGGCGGGGAGACCATGATCACCTGGGGACAGCCGGCGATTTTGGCGGGAATGGCGTTCATGAGCACGCTGGAGGGGTAGGCGGCGGTTCCGCCGGGGATATAGAGGCCCACCCGCTGAATGGGGATGACCTTCTGTCCCAGGACCACGCCCTCCTCCCGGGTGACCAGAAAGCTCTGGCGCACCTGGCGGCTGTGAAAGTCCCGTATATTCTCCGCGGCCTCCTCCAGCACCCGGCGAAACTCCGGGTCCAGGCCCTCCACGGCGGCGTCCAGCTCCTGGGGGCTGACCTCCAGCCGGTCCACCTCTACCCCGTCAAACCGCTTCGCATAGCCCTTCAGGGCCTCGTCCCCCCGGGCCTTTACAGCAGCGATGATCTCGCTCACCGCCGCGGAAACTTCTGCCTTGCGTTCCTCCTCTTCCCGGGCAAGGATCTCCGGGGAAGGGAGCTGATCCTTTTCATAAATGGGGATCATGCCATCTCTCTCCTCTCCTGTTCCGCCCGAAGCCGGCAGAACTGGTCCACCTGGCCGCACAGGGCGGTGATCTCCTGATTTTTAAATTTATAGCTCACCTTGTTGGCAATGAGCCGGGCACTGACCTCCACAATGGTCTCCTTGGGCTCCAGGTCATTTTCCAGCAGGGTCTTGCCCGTCTCTACCAGATCCACGATCACATCGCTCAGTCCCAGGATGGGGGCGATCTCGATGGAGCCGTTGAGCTTGATGATGTCGATGTTTCGGCTCAGGGAGCTGTAGTACTCCTTGGCGATGCGGGGAAACTTGGTGGCCACCCGCAGGGTACGGCCCATGGTGTCATAAAAGTCCTTTTTCCCCGCCACGCACATCCGGCACCTTCCAATGCCCAGGTCGCACAGCTCATAGATATCGGGCCGGTACTCCAGCAGAATATCCTTTCCCGCCACTCCGATGTCCGCGGCGCCCCGCTCTACATAGATGGGCACATCGGCGGGCTTCACCCAGAAATAGCGCACGCCCCGCTGGGGATTTTCAAAGATCAGCTTCCGGTTCTCCTCCCGAATGGCGGGACACTCATAGCCCACCGCCTCGAAGATCTGATAGACCTTTTCCCCCAGCCTGCCTTTGGGCAGGGCGACATTGATCATATCCACCTCAGCCCACCTCCCTGACCCACCGGAACTTCAGTCCCGGCGGCACCTGGCGCTCGGTGCGCACAGAGAAGCCCGCCCGCCGGTTTTCCTCCGCCGCACGGGCCACCTTGTTGGGGGCGGTATCCGGGCCGTAGAGGAGCAGTACATCGGCGTCATAGCTCTCTTCTCTGGAGTCCATGTGTTCCAACAGGTCCAGATATACCGCAAAGCCGATGGCTCCGGCGGATTTTCCCATCTTTTTCAGCAGATTGTCATATCGGCCCCCTGCCAGGATCCCGCTGGGCAGACCGGGGAGATAGCCCCGGAAAATAAGGCCGTTATAGTAGCTCATGTCGTTGACCACAGAAAAGTCCAGCCGCAGGTGGCTGCTGGCGTCTCCCACCAGGGCGCACACGCTCTCCAACTCCTCCAGGGCCTGGGCCATAGTCTCGTTGCGCACCATCTCCCGCAGGGCCTCCAGCCCCTGGACGGGCGGAGCGTACATGGTGGCCAGACGGCACAGGTCACCGGCCAGATCCGGGTCCATCCCCAATCTCCGGCAGCACTGGGTCAGAGCGGGGACATTTTTCTTCCCCACCAGGGCCATCATCTCTCCCCGGTCCTCCTCTGCTACGCCCGCCTGGTCAAGAAGTCCCGCCATAAAGCCCAGGTGGCTGAGGTCCAGCAGATACCGGCTGCTGATGGTCTCCAGACTTCGGGCGGCCAGCAGCACCACTTCGGACATAGACCATACATCCAGATCGCCGATGCACTCCAGCCCCACCTGCATGATCTCCTGATAGTCGTGGGAGGTGGGGGAGGGGCGGTAGACATTCTCGTTATAGTATACCTTCTGTAACGCCCGCTCTCCGTCCTTGGCATTTTTGATGATGGACAAGGTCACATCGGGCTTCAGGGCCATCAGCTTTCCGTCGGTCCCGGTAAAGGTCAAAATATTGTCGCTGTCCAGAAAATTCTTGTTCCGGACATAAAAATCATACTCCTCAAACTTGCTCATTTTGTAGTAGGTGTACCCGTACTGCCGATAGAGCATCCGCAGACGGAAAATCGCCCACTCGTCGTCTTTCAGGGTCAATTCGGGATTCATGGCGCATCTCCTTTAATTTCAGTCCGTTCTTTCCTCAGTCATGGGGCAATGACCCCCGGGGGCCCCATGGCAATGGTGTCGGGAAAGCCGGTGCGCCGCCGTTTGCTCCCCCGGAAGGCTGACTTCCTGAATCCGTCGGGGGAGGTTCGGCCGGTCGATTCTGTTTTCAAAACTGTTCAACATAGCGTCACCTCCGCTTTTCTTTAGTGTTCTATCATAATAGCGAAATAGTTGGCAGAAGTCAACGACTTTCCTTGAGTGGTGGAAAACTCTGTGTATCTTACCCAATTTTTCCCCGCTCTCTCCCCTTGTTTTGGCACTTTATTGAATTATTTTCTTAAAGCCTGTGCGGCATAAAAAAAGTCCGCCCTCCCGGGGCGGACTTTTTCTGCGTTTTAAACGGGTCTGTCAGCGCAGGGTCAGGATCTGAGAAAAACCCACACAGTCCAAAACCTCTTTTACCGGCTCGGTGACATTACACAGCTCCATCACCGCCCGCTTGGAGGCCGCGGTTTTCTGCCCAATGAGCAGAGCCCGCAGTCCGGCACTGCTCACATAGGCCACCTTGGCCATGTCCAGGGTCACCTGCTTGGCTCCCTGAAAGGCCTCCAGAATCGCCTTTTGCAGCTCGGGACTGGTGTTGGTGTCCACACGGCCCTCCACCTGGAGGGTGACGGTATCGCCGGTCTTAGTCTTTGTGATGGTCATGGTCTGTACCTCTCCTTTTCCGTACGCGGGCCCCGGCCGGGCCACAACCCGCACTTTTTCTTATCTTACTCCAAATACACCATGCCGGTCAAGGCCTTTCGGTCATCCAGGCTGCCGGGCATATTCTGAAGCACCGAGCCGTTGATATCCAGATAGGTAAAGGCATCCAGGCCGCCGCATTCCTCCAGGAACACGATCCGGCATCGGCTGCGCACAGGCCGGAACTGGTCCACCAGAAACTTCAGGCGCTGGCGCAGCTTCTCATCCTGGCGGCAGGAGAGCATCACCGTAAAGTCATAGGGAGTGGTGCCGTAGAGCTCCTCCCGGCCCTCGCGGGTGGGGGCCAGAAGATTGCGCTCCACCACATAGACCGGCCCTTCCACAAACAGCTTCACCACCTGCTCCACCGCCCAGCGGGTGCCCTTCCGGGCCATCAGTTCAGGGGCTGCCTTGATGAGCATACGCAGCTCCTCCGGGGAAAAGAGGGTCTCGTCTGTCTCCAGGCCCAGCCAGGAGGCAAAGACGGGCAGCAGCTTCTCCGGTGCTGTGTCCACATCCAGCAGCTTGGGCAGATCGTCGATCTCCTCCTGCAGGTCCTGGTACATGGTGGAAAAAACAGAGATATACCGCTGGAAAAAGTCATTGCCCGCTTGGTAGACCTGGGGGAAGGTACGGAAGAAGTGGTCCCCGGGCACATAGACCCGCATGTCCTCCAGGGTACAGGGCTCCTCCCCTGTTACCTCCAGCCACAGCCACAGCCAGCGCCCGTTCTGCCCGGTGAGCAGCACATCCTTGGCTCCCGAGTGCTCCATCCCGTCGGCCAGCAGGAACAGCCGCTCCTTCTCCCTTCTGGGCACCTGAGGGTCGGTGAGCAGGTGGTCGATCTCCACCAGCTCATCCCCCCGGCGCACCACATTCTGATCGGAGGCAAAGGCCCGGATGGTAAGCATGGTCTCGGGTCCCAGGCTGCAGGACAGGGAAAGCCTGCCCCAGGGGCAGTCCGCCCTGGCGCTGTCCAGCCCCGGGAGGAATGCCTCCGCACCCCCTGTTCTCCCATCGGTATGCAGTCCGTCCCCCTCCAGGGCAAATCCCTGGAGCAGCGCCCGGCTCAGCCTGGCGCGCCCCAGACGGTATCTTCGAATCCCATAGTCCGCCATCCGGCTTCCTCCTTTTTATCGGCCATGCTCCCGCAAAGTCAGCTGAATCCCCCCGGCATAGCACAGGCAGTCGTCTCCAAGGCGTACATCGCTGCCCACCAAAACCGCATCCCGGCCGTCGGGGAAGAGATTCAGCACATCCACCGCCTCCACAAAGGGCAGGTCGCTCAGCTTCTGATAGACCTCGTGGAAGCGGATCCACCCGCCGAAATTCTCAGGGCCGTCCACATGGTCCAGCACCTCCCGCAGCAGCTGCTCCACCGTTTCCCGGGCGTGGTCGGCCACTCCCCGAATGCTCAGGGTAGCCTGCACTCCCACCGCCACATATCGGGGCTGACACAGCTCAAACCGGGCGGTGAGCATCCGATAGGGCTCCAGGTATTCCCGGATCTGTCTCAAATACTCCTGGGACAGTTTGGGCGTACGCCCCTCAGTGTAGGGCTTGACGGCGATCCGAACCAGGTTCTCCTCCCCTACGGACACCGCCTTTACCTTATGAATGCACAGACCGGGAGTACTGCGGACCAGATTTTCATAATCTTCTAACCGCACCGCTACATTGCACCGCCGGATGCCCGCGGAAAATCGGGCCCTCAGCTCCTCCACGCTCTCCCTGGTGGCCCCGAAGCGGCCGGGAGCGGGACTGAAATAGCGCTCCTCCACCTCGGTTCCGTCATAGCCGCCGCGCTGTTCCAGGGTGGCCCGGGCGCGGAGGTTCCCCCGCTCCCCCTGAGTCACCGCACAGCCGGACAGGTAGAGGGCATATCCACCACGGCCCGGGTCCTCAATGACAATCTGGCCAGATCCGGCCCGCAGACGGTAGCAAAAGCCGTCCGGCCCCTCCTCTCCCGGTGTAAGGAAGTAACAGGCTCCCTCGTCGGTCACCACCGTCAAAAGCAGGCTCTCCGGAAGAATCCCCTCCGCCTGATAAATGGGAATGACCTGGTCGTCATACCCCTCCGCCCGGCCCAGAAAGCGGTGGTGAATCATCTCGTTGTCATAGCATACCACCCGCACCGCGTCCGGATCGCCGCAGGGCTCACAGCCGCCCTCAAAGTGCAGTTTCACGCCCCGTGCCGTCTCCTCCTTGGTCCAGAAGCGGCCCTGGGCCCCCTCCACAGGGGTCTGTCGATATTCCCGATAGGGGCTGCCGGGCTCCTCCCGGCAATAGACCAGCAGATTGCCCAATCGGGGCAGCCGTCCCTTCAGCTCCGTCCGCTCCTTCCCGCACACCCGGCAGGAGACACGGCTCTCCCGCTGGACCATGGGAAACAGATGGACCGCCAGGGAATTCAGCCTGGGCACCCGGTCATACTCCGCCGATTCCAGCAGACAGCGCAGCGCGCAGCCGCGGGCCGCTCCCACCTCCGCCGGCTGGGGCAGACCATGCTCCAGCCACAGCTTGACCAGGCCGGAGCGCAGCATTCCGGCCGTCTCGTCCTCCGTTCTGGCATCCTGCCAGCCCTGGTCGGTGTAATACTGCCAGCGCACCTGGGAAAAGTGGGGCAGCTCCGTTTTCTCGTCAAAGGGATTTCGCAGCTCCTCCTGGGCCACCTGGAGCCACAGGTACAGCGCCTCCCCCACTTCCGGCGTGCCCGACAGGACACAGGTCAGGGTGTTGCCCGCCTGGGGCCGCCGTCCGAAGGGATAGGCCGCCCCGTCCCGGGCCGGGTCGAGAAGGCGGGTCACATCCCGTTCCCCCTCCGGGGAGCCGGCATAGACCGACTCCAGGCCCCAGGGCTGGAGCAGGATCTCCTCCTCCGCCTCAAAGGGAATGGTGCCGCTCCACAGCAGATGTTCCCGGTCAAGGATATCTCCCCCCTCGGCGGGAGCCTGGACCATCAGCTGGGCCGGCCGGGCCTCCCGGGGCTGGTACCCCGCAAGCTTGAGCAGCTTCTCCCGGATCTCGTCGGAGATCTCATTGATGGTCAGCTGCTGGACCAGCTGAAAGGCAGTCAGATTCTGGAGAATGGTGATCCCCGGATCGGAGACATTGTAGTTGGTCCACTCCTTGGAGTAAAGAGGGATCTGGGCAATGGCCTCCAGCAGCAGCTCACTATAAGTTTTGTCGTTGAGATTTACGCTGTCCAGCATAGTGACTCCTCCCGGGAATTGGATTATGGTTAGAATTGGATATAGACCCGATGGTGTCCGCTGACCCCGATGGCAAAGGGCATATCATGCAGCTGATCCAGGGTGCTCTCGTGGACCCCTTTTCGGTCCACATACCGGGCCACGGCGATGATCCGCTCCACATAGCCCGGGAAGCGCAGGGACTGCAGCAGCATTTTCAGCTGCCCCTCCGAGGGCAGCGTACCGATGTCCCAGCCGCTGTGTCCGCTGTGCTCCATGGGATCCAGAAACTCCCGAATGCGCCCCAGGATCAGGTCCTGGATTTCAAAGGTCCCGGAGGTGCTCTCCGCCTTTACCCAGGCCGTTACAGAGATCTCCACATAGACCGGCTCGGCCAGCACCAGGCAGTCCGGCTCCAGAGTGGCCTCGCACCGCTCCAGCAGAGACTGGCGCAGAGCCTGATAAATGTTGCGGAAGGCCCCCGCTCCCCGGTCGTAGTCCTCGGTCATCACCGCAATGGTCACCAGCTGGTGGGCAGGTTTTCCATCCAAATCCCATCCGGCCAGACACTTGACCTTTTTCACCGTCTTGGAAAAGGCCCGCACCGCTCTGGTGAAGTCCAGCTCACTGATGAGCCGTCCCCGGCCGCTGAGCAGATCAGCGCCCCGGCGGTGGGCTCCCTCCAGGTCCTCCAGATCGCTGCCCGCATAGGTGGGGCCGGGGTTATAGACCGACTGGACAAAGAGCGTGTTGCCGAAAAAGCGGTTGATGGCGCCGGCAGGCACATTTCCCGCCGAGCCGTCACAGCTTACCGGCCGCACCCGGATGGCCGTGCCCGGCTGAGCCTGTGGGATACGCACATGGACCCCGTCCCCGAAGATCAGGGTACTGCGCATCCGGTCCAGCATATAGTGCCGGTCCCCGGGCTGGGAGCTGTCAAAGGACTCCACCTCGCTCCAGCGGACATAAAACTCGGTGATCTCCCCCAAAAAATCATACTCCACCTGCACATCCTGGGGGCTTTGCTCCACCATCTGCCGCATCTGGTGGCGGGAGAGCTGTCCAAATTCACTGACAAACACATCGGCGTTGAGAATGTTCCGGGCCGCCAGTGGGAAGGTCATATTGGGGGCGGTGACCTCCACATAGAACTCCTCCTCAGGCTGGGTCTGTTGGTTGCGCACATCCACTGCGTTGAGGATGATCCTGCGGATCCGGGGGTGATACCCCTCCTCGGCCAGGGCGCTGCCCCGCAGGCGCAGCCACCACCGGCGCACCCCCTCCACCTCCATCGGGGCGAAGTCCGAGGGGGGCATGAACAGTACGGTGCCCGCACGGGAGAAGCACTGTGTCCCATCCACCACCTTCATCTCCTTGAAGCCGTGGCGGGTGGAGTACTCAAAGGCCACCGGCTCCAGAGAGAAATGCACATTCTCCTCCACATCAAAGAGGATGGACACCGGGGCCCCCTCCAGAGCCCGGTGGAAGCCCAGATACAGGGACGCCGCCGGATATGGCAGGGGTGCAAAGGCCGTCACTCCCCGCCCCTCCAACAGGTCCTTGGTCCAGGTCTCCCGCATGGTGCCGCTGACGGTATCCACCCGCTGAGGGAAGCGCCAGGGCTGGGCGTAAGTATAGGACAATCTCACATCCCGCAGCACAGGCATGGTGTGCTCACAGGGCAGCAGATAGCAGTCATCCGCCTGGGTCACTCGCATGCGGAGGCTGCGTCCCTCATAGCCGTTTACCGGCACCGGCGCCCAGTCGGCGGGACACTGGAAGGTGATACTGTACTCTCCCCCGTGGGTGCCGTCAAACAGGGCGCTCCACTGGCTGCTGCAGGGCAGGTGCCGCCAGCCTTGGCCGTTATAGTACTCCAGAGCAACCCGCTCCGGGGCGGTATAGGCCACCTCGTACTGCACCGCCCGGGGCTTGCGCTTGATGATCTTCAGCTCATCGTGGACCTGCTGGGCGGTGAGATGGACCATTTTCCGCTTGCTGGACAGACGAAACGACAGTGTCACCTGGGCATCCTGCTGGGAAAAGACCAGATCGTCGCACAGATAACACTCATCAAACAGGGAGACCGTCTCCCCAAAGGGCATACACTCCTCCGCTTCCAGGGCCTCGCCGTCCCGGAGAATGACCTCCGGCTCCGCCGCCTCCCGAAGGGAGGCCACCCGCAGATCCTCCACCACCAGAGCCCCCTGAACGGGGGCCAGAGCCTCCAGACAAATAAGGTGGTAGTCGGTCCCGTCCACCGTGAGGGGGGCGGAGGGCTCCTCCCGGACCAGGAGCACCGCTCCCTCCCGGACCTCTACCCGGTCAAAGGGGTGCAGGCCCGAGCCGTCGTAGTAGCTCCAGCGCCAGTAGGCCCCGTCTGTCAGCGCCTGGGCCAGAGATTTCCCATCCTGGCCGGTCACCTGCAGAAGAATGGAGGCCGAGTCTCCGCCAAAGACACTGCGGTGATAGAGGAGCAGGGCATTGCGCTCGATGCCCTGCTCCTGGTAGTCAAACAGAGAGATGGCAGGCAGGGGCCGCGCCGGCTCCTCCTCCGGGAGAGGAGCCTCTTCCACTGTGGGAGCGGGCACCAGCTGGGCGGGCTCCGGTCCCCCCAGAATGGGCAGGATCCGCCCCTGGGTCCCTGACAGTGAGAGGATGTCCGTCAGTCTTGCCCCGGTGAGGTACACATCTCCCATGGTCTCAAAGAGCACCGGGGTACCGTCCTCCCTGTCAGCCACCAGGCGGGACCCCCTGGGCAGGGTCACCCCCGCCACTGTGTCGGGCATCAGTTCGGCCACCACCACTCCCGAGGCCGGGTAGGCGCTTTTCAGGGTCAGTCCCAGCAGATTGATGAACTCTGTATGATATTTTTCAGGCAGCTGGTTGATCCTGCGGATGTTGTCGGCCATCTGCCCGGCAAAAATCAGAGCCAGGGTGGAACCCACATCGGGGTTCTCCCGGTCAAAACGCCACTCCGGGGCATAGGAAGCCGCCAGCTCTTCCACTCTGCGGCACAGCTCCCCCTGGTCTCTTGGGTCCAGGGTCAATTCGTGCTGCTTCACAGGCTGACCTCCTCTCGGGTGGTATTCAGGTAGAAGGGAAAGACCAGATTATCCTCCTGGTTGGTGGCCGCCACAGTGTAGCGGATAGAGACCACCAGGCATCCGTCCTGGGCCTCGGGGTCCACCTCCACCTCCGCGTCGCCGATCCGGGGTTCCTGGCGCAGCAGCAGGTCCCGCAGCTGGTCGGACAGCATCCGCATCACGGTAGGGGAGGTGTCCATAAAGGCGTAGCTGTTCATCTGGCTGCCGAAGCCGGGCTCCAGCCACCGCTCCCCCTGGCTGGTCATCAGGATCAGATAGACCGACTCCCGCACGCTCTGTTCCATGCTGGACAGCGCAAAGCGCCCGGTTCCGGGATCGATCTGGGGCGGGAACTTCATGCCCGTACCCAAAAAGGCTTTTTCGCTCATATCCCTGTCCTCCTCATCCTGTCCCTTCTCAGCCTATGGACACCGTGGACCCGGCGACCTTGGCCGCCCCGGAACTCTCCAGCTTCAGGCTGGAGTTGGCCATCGCGTCGATCTGGGCGCTCTCCAGCTTCAGGGCGCTGTCGCTCTTGGCGGTGACCCGGTTGGTCCCCTCCAGATCGATGGTATCCGCCTTCAGGGAGACCGCCCCCGACTCGCCGTTGAAGGTCATGGTGATCTTGTCTCCCACCTTGATGGTGATCTTGCTCTTGATCTGGATGGTGAGGGTACCGGACCCCTCCTTGGTGTACATCTCGATAAAATCCTCTTTGGCCTTATCGCCAATTCGGATGATCTCGTTTTCGTTGTCCATTTTGATCTGGAGTCTTTTCTGGGCGGTCTCAATGGTGATCTTGTCCTTCAGACCGGTCTCGTCCTTGCTGTTGTCCTCAAAGACGATATTGCTGCCGTGTTTGGTCATGATTCGCTTGTACTGGTTGTCCTTGTCCACGGAGTCTTTGAGAAATTTGTCCGAGGTCTTTTGGATACAGCCGATCACATAGGGCTTTTCGATGTTGCCCCCCTCAAAGGCCAGCAGCACCTGATCCCCCACCTCGGGCAGAAAATAGTGTCCCCACTTGCTCCCCCCCGAAGGCATGGCGACCCGGGCCCACTTGAGCTCGTTGGCTTTGTCGTCCCGGGTGGGGATGGTCACGCAGACCCGCCCGTCCATGGCGTCGTCCCCGGAATTGGTGCCCCCGGCGGCAGTGCTGTTGGGATCGTAATTTTTGGCCACGATCCCCACCATGACCCCCCAGATCCGGTTGTCACCGGTCTCGGTCTTGGTCACCTGATGCTCGGTTATTTCATTGATGATATCATATAGGCCCATATCAATGCTCCTGTCCGCCCTGTTTTGTCATCCTCAGAGCAGTCCGCCCAAGCCCGAAGTGACATTGTTGATATTTCCGCCGGCGCTGTTCAGCAGATTACCGCCGGCGCTGGTGAGGTTATTGTTCAGGCCGCCCGTGCCCAGTCCCGTCTGCATCTGGTTGGCGCAGCCCTCGATGTGGGTGGAGTAGCCTGTGTCGCCGGAGAAGTTGTGGACGACGGTGGTGATATAAAACTGATTATCCACCGGTGTCCCCAGGCCGGAGAGCTTGATGAAGCGGCCGGGTACCAGGTCGGGAAGGCCCACGCAGTCAGCCTCCAGCGATCCCAGGCGGTAGCTCATCTTCTCCATCAGGGAGTCCACCCGGGCCTGTGCCTCCTCCTTGGAGGAAATGGAGGCATCCAGGTACACCTTTGTTCCGCTGCCCATCAGTTGCTTGGCCTTGCTGCCGGTAGAGATGGTATTGTTGAACTTGCTGTTGGCAGAGATGACCTCCCCCTTCCCCGGGTCCATGGCCCGGGCCTCGATCTCCCCCACCACGCTGGTAAGACTGTATGCAATGTGGAAGGTCTGGATCCCCTGCCGGACCCCGAGGGTCATCAGTACCGAGGTGTCGCTTTTCATAGGGCGGAAAAGCACCTTGCCCCGGTCCACAAAAAACTCAAAATTGTACCGTTTGGCCGCACGGACCACAAATTCATAGTCGCTCTCCCCCACCATTTCCACGGTGATGGGGCTGGACTTGCCCATCGCACCGCCTCCCAGGCCTCCGGCAGCACCTCCCAGACCTCCGGCGGCACCACCCAGTCCTCCGGCGGCACCGCTCAGTCCTCCGGCAGCACCACTCAGTCCTCCGGCAGCACCGCTCAGTCCTCCGGCAGCACCGCTCAGTCCTCCGGCAGCACCGCTCAGTCCTCCGGCAGCGCCGCCTGTCTCGTCGGGGGTACTGCTCACAGCAATACTGGTGATGCCGCCCATCTGCTGGATCTTTCCGCTTCCCGTCCGTCCAAGGACCTCCTTTACGGCGGCGCCGTAAGTCGTGGCGGTGAGCTGCTGGGCATAGCTTCCTCCCATCATCAGGCCCTTGACATCCATGGCGGAGACCTCGATGTAGGGCAGGTCTCCCTTCTCATACCCGAAGGCCACACCGGAGATAAAGCCCACAAAGACCGTCTCTGTGGCACTGAGATAGCCCATGAGAATGGTGACGGAGTTGCCCATCACCACCTGCTTGCTCACCTTGTCATATCGAAATTCTCCCGTGGCGGGGTCAAATACATCATAGAGGCGGAAGGTAGCCACCGAGGCCTCATAGCCTGAGGTGATTTCCACCCGCAGGTCGCCCACAATGATGTCCCCGCCCTCGCTGGCAAAGGTCTCGCCCCCCAGCTGCACAGTGGCCCTTGGGTGACCGAAATCCAGATATTTGTCCTGCAGGGACTGGTAGGTGAGATTGGCCGCGCCGGTCAAACCACCCGCCGCCCCCGTAAGGCCCCCTGCCGCGCCGGTCAAACCGCCTACTGCGCCGGTCAGGCCTCCCGCCGCGCCGGTCAGGCTGGATGCGGACAACATAGGCTTCCTCCTCTCTCTACTCTGCCGTTTCTCAGAACATATTCAGGTTCAGCACATTTCCCAGCGACTGACCCACATTTTTTGTGTTCAGCGTGCTGTTGGCACCAAAGGTGGTATCCAGGACCTTCTCCCAGTAGGTGTTGTCGCTCTCCGACTCCACCTGCTGGGCGATATTCATCCTCACAACGCTGCGCACCGGCTTTCCCGAAGGGGAAAACATGG
Source organism: uncultured Oscillospiraceae bacterium (assembly GCA_944383205.1). Classification (GTDB taxonomy): domain Bacteria; phylum Bacillota; class Clostridia; order Oscillospirales; family Oscillospiraceae; genus Lawsonibacter. Next base: position 16,367 of record CALWOR010000002.1, read on the forward strand.
TATATTTGGCCTGGACCTCAGTGATCTGCCCGGTAAAGGCCATATCTGCCCAGGCAAAGGTTACGATTTTCGTGCTGGGCCGCATGACGGTGGCCAGCAGACCGTTGGTCTGCGTCTGGACCGTGTAGCCCCCCTTCTTCGCGGTCAATCCACCCGCTACATTGGAAATAACAGATCCAACTGAAAGGCGCAGCTTATCCATCATAAAGGCATCCTGAGTATTCATAGCGTCAAACACCAGCTCCACCGACAGCATCACCATGGGAGGACGGAGGTTCTGGTTGGGAATGCCATTATCCACATTCTGCTGCAGATAGGTAAAGGGAATGGACTGGGCGTTGGCCTGAATGCTCAGGGATGATGGATTATACTGCACCGTCATCACATGGGTGCTTACGCCCGCTTTGGCGGTCGCTGCAGTAATAGCGCTGGCCGCAGCCTGGGTAGCCCCTTGCAGCGCTGTGACAGCGGCCTCGATCACGCTGCGGGAATTGACCGCCTCCGACCCGGTGGTGTTATAAATGTAGAGCTTTGCCTTTTCCACATTTCCCAGCACGGAATTACCCAGATTTTGGCCCAGATTTTTCATGACATCTGTCACTGCCACAGTATCCCCTCCTTTCCCTCAAGCCGTCTCATTACAGGTTGATATTCAAAATGTTGCCCATCTTCTGGGTCACCGAACTCATGCTGCTGGTCCCCGTCCCAAAGGCGGAGGCGTAGTCGTTGTACCACTGGTTTAGCATGCGGGGATCCAGCTCGTGGCGGATCTGAAGCATGACCTTTGCCCGTATGGGTCTCCCAGAGGTGGAAAACATGGTGTACTCCGCCCGTACATTGTTCAGCTGCCCGATAAAGGCAAAGTTGGCCCATCGAAAGCTGATGGTACGGGTGTAGGGGTTTCGCAGGGCGGCCACCAGGGCCTCCACCTGGGGCTGCACAGTGTGCTTGTTCTTTCCCATGGCAGACATGACGCTGTTGGCTACATTGGCCACCCCTTGGGCGCTTACCAGGGTGTTGAACTTCTCTCCCATAAAGGCGTCGGTGGTCTGCATATCGTCAAAGTAGAGGTTCACCCACAAAAAGAGCGAGGGGTCCTCCACCGTCATGGTCCGGGACTGCCCGTTGGCCGTGTTGACCTTGTTTACCGGGTAGCTTGTGGCATTCAGCGTCAGCTCCGAGGGGTTGAACTGCACCTTAAAGATCTTATCTTGACTGTTGGGATAGGTCGGGGTGGTGCCGCTGCCCAGAGCAGCCTGAGTGCCGGCCGCCAGTTCGTTGCTGATGGCCTGCAGGGTCTGGGCTACAGTCAGCCCGCCCGCCTGCCCGGTGTTGGCGTTTCTGGCCATCTGACGGAAATCGTGGATGACCAGAAGGGCCGTCTCCACCTGTCCCGTCAGGGTACGAAGGGCCTCTGTTTTGATGCTCACAGCCACCTCTCACCCCTCCTCTCTTCTCATTTACAATCTGCCCCGGCGGCTGCGCTCCGTCTGAAGGCGGCGCTCCATCTGCCGGTACACCTGCTCGGAAATAGTCTTCATCTGCCGGGCCAGGGTGCGGTTGACCAGCTCGCTGATATCCTCCGTGGTCTGGCGCACCACCTGGTTTTCCTGCTGGATCACATCGGTGCGGTGGATATTCTGCCGGGTGATCTCATCCCTGGACTCTGTTTTCACCGTGTGCTGGGTCCGTTGGGCCTGAAGCTGCTCCAGCAGCTCCTCGGTCACCTGGGGCTCCTCCCGCTTGTGGATAAATTTTACCGCCTGGGGCGGTTTGACCGGCTGGGCCTCCGCCCGCTCCCGCCCCTTGGTCAAATGGATCACCTGCCGGAGGACACGCTCCGACTCCTCCCGGACCTCCCGGATCTCCTGAGGAGCCGTCGGCTCCGGGTGCTCCATGACGGGAGCTCTCTCCGCTCCCTTCAGGTCTGCCTGCAGCGCTCCCATCCCCGCAGGCCGGACCAGCCCCTGCTCCAGCGCCATGTCCGGGTCCTTGTGATAGGCCAGTACCCGCTGGTACAGCGCCCGAGCGGCGGGGTCGGCCTGCTGTAAAATGGCCTGCTCCTGAGCCGTGAGATGTATCTGGGCGGGCGGCGGCTGCTCCCGCCGCTGGGCCAGCTCCCGGAGTACCAGCTCCGGGGACTCCAGGGCCCGCAGCCCGTCCCGCATGGTCCGGGACAGGTCAGGCCCTCTGGGTATGGGCTCCCGGCGGGGCATGGCCGCCTGCTGGACGCTCTGCCACATGGTGCGGTTCTGTTGGTCGATGCGCTGCAGCTGTTCCACCAGGATCTCCGGAGCCTGTTCCTCCGCCTCTCTCAGGGTAAGGGAGACGGGAGGATACCCTCCGCCCCCCTCAGTCTCCCCCATATGGGTTCTTATCGGTGGCGGTGTTCCCATGTCCCGCTCCGTTCGGACCCTCTGCTCCAAGGTCCGTTCCTGATACTGGGAGCGGAGCTTTTCATAGGCGGACAGCCGCCGCTCCTGTCGGAAGAGAAGCTCCCGCACCGAGCTCTGGGAGGCCCACATCCGCTCCAGGCGGCTCTTTTCCAGCCGCTCCCGGGTCACCATTTTTTCGGGCTGCTCCGGCGATTGGACAGTGGTCCGCCCCTGCTCCCCCCCTTTCTCCTCTTCCAGCGGGGGGTGTACCATGGCAGGTTGGGAGAGGACGGGGGCGGAGCGCTCCCAGATCTGGGTATGCTCTCCCGGATGGGTGATCTCATAAAGTCGGGTGTACGCCCGGATCTCCCGGGTATATTGGTTCCACGCCTCCTGAACCGGTGGTTGGGCCGGAGCGGGAGGCGGGTTATATTCTGTGTGATAGGTTTCAAAACGAATCAGAGCGTTTTCCGCCGTCTGCCAGACGGCATTTTCCAGCCGGAGCCACTGTTCCCGGCGGAATTGCGGGCGGTTCAGCACCTCTACCACGGTGTTGTCCACAGCGGACACCAAGGTGCTCACCGCCGCCTGGGAGAGGACCTGTTCCTCGTCCCTGGGGGGCTCCAGCAGCCCGCCCGTCTCATAATGGTTGATATGGTGCTGCAGCAGCACACCGGGCTGCTGGTAGATTTCCTGCTTCAGCTGAGCCAGCTCCAGGGAGTTTCCAAAGCGCACAAACTCCGACAGGCGCAGCTCATTGTGGTGTATATGATTTTCCGCCGCCGACCAGCTGTGCTGGAAGGCGTGTATCTTCTGATAGAGGTTGGCGGTATCCAGTCTCCGGAGGATGCTCATGCTCAGCGCCGTTCCGGGGTCCTGAGCGGACTGCTCTTCCCCCTCCCCCGCTGCAGCCGGCAGGGGCAGGGCAGGAGTACGCTCCCCGGCCTCCCGGCGCTCCAGCAAACGCCGGACCTCCTCCCGGTAGAGCCGGGTGAGGTGGATGGTGCTCTCATTTTCCACCCGCAGCTGGCGCACCTGTTCCATGAACTGATTCACATCGGTGACGCCCAGGCGGTTGAGCACGCTGGTGATATATACCTGGTCCTGATAAGTAAATTGATTGGTCCCGTCCAGCAGAATGCGGTTTACCACATGGTTGATCACATCCAGCGTTACTGTCCGGGCATCCACGCTGGTATTTTGTTCCACCAGCGTGGTCATGCCCCCCTGTCCCTCAGGCAGCTCCGGGGGTGCGGTCAGCAGGAAGAGCAGATCCTTCGGGGTATAATGGGCGCCCAAGAGGCTGTAGTTCCCCATGATCCGCGCGCCAAAGGCCTCGGCGTTTCCCGTGAGGCTTTGGGCAATATGCAGTTGGATAGGGTCTCTCAGCGTCAGCATGGGCTTCTCCTCTTCCAATTATGTTCCGGCGTTCTCTCCGGTTTGTCCCCCCGCTTCCGTGTCCTGTTCCTGGGCGGGAAGAATCTCCCGGGTCAGTTCCAGCTCGCTGCGGCCGACTTCCACATACTGCTGGGTCTGGCGCACCTGCTTTTCCTGGTAGGCGGCCTCCTTATAGGTCTTTTTCACCTCTTCAAATTTGGTGTTGACATCGCTCAGCGGCTCGTCGGGCAGTGCCTGGAGCTCATCGTTGTACTTTTGGCATTGCTCATACTGGCTCTCACAGGTTGTCTGAGCCGCGGTGCCCTTGTCCTTCCAGGTCTTGAGATTGGTCAGGCTGTTCTGCAGGCGGCTGACCTGTTTTTTGCCGCGGCTCAGATTCTGGCGGGCCTGGGACAGCTCCCTGGCTGCCTGAGACTGCTTTCCCACGCTCTCCTCTGCCGCTGCTTCGTCCTTTTGGGTCTGTTCTGTCGCCGCCTCCCAATCGGCAAGGGCTTTTTCATAGGCTGTCTTTTTCTCCGGGTCAGGTTCCTTCTCCCGGGCCAGCTGCTGGGCCTGCTGGTACTGGCTCTCCAGGTCCTTCAGGGTCTGCTCCATCTGCTCCCGCTTCTGGTCCAGTTCCTCCAGCTCCGCCTCTACCCCATCCAGCTTGCGCTGGGTCTGGGTGATCAGCCCGGTATAGTTCTGTCCCATGGTCTGGTTCCGCAGGGTCTGAATCTCCCCCTCCAGCTGGCGTCTCTTCTCGTCCTTGTCCTCCTGCCGGGTGTCCTGCCCTTCTTCCTGCGCATCTTCCGGTTCCTGGTTTTGTTCCAGCTTTTGGAGCTCCTCTTCCTTTTTCTCCAGCTGTTGCTTATTTTCCTGAAGCGTCTCTTCCTGGTCCTGCAGGGCCTTGAGTTCCTGCTCCAGCTGGGATTTCTCTTCGTTCAGCGCCTTCTTGGCTTCCTCGGTGTCCAACTCGTTAAGCTCCTGCTGGGCCCGCTCCTTCTTCTCCTTCAACGCTTCCGCATCGCTGAGGGCCTGCTGGTAAGCGTTTTCTTCCGGACGCCACTGTTCCTCAGCGGCCAGCATGGCCTTTCGCTTCTCCTCCTCCGCAGCCCGGGCAGCCGCGGCAGCCTCCTGGCTTTTCGTCACATTGTCGCTGCAGGTCTCCAGATCCGCTTCATAGCTCTCCACCCGTTTGACCAGAACTCCACCCTCTTCGACCGCTGCGCTGAGCTGCTTCAGGGTCGTGTCCAGCTCCTCGATCACATCTTCAGCATCCTGTTCGCTGTACTCGCTGTCCGCCTGTTCCTTTGCGGCCAACGCCTTATCGTGGAGCTGCTGCCCCAGTTCCTTCAGCTCCTTGGCGCTTTTTTCCTCCGTGACCGCCTGGGTGGGCACGGTTGGGGTAGAACCGAATATGCTGTCACCCACCTCGCTCCAGGGGATATCCACACAGAGCATCTCCCGGTAGCCGATGGTGGTGGTCTCCACCAACAGCCCCGACTGGTCTGCCACCAGGTCGCCGTAGGTTTTTTTCATCACGGTGCAGCCGGTAAAGACATAGGTCCGGGCCACGACTCCCGGAATGAACTGATCATGGGCCCGGCTGACAAAGAGCATCACCGGCAGCACCAGATCGGCTCCCAGGGGAAGGGGGTCAATATAGTCCACTCCCACATACCGCTCCACCTCCAGCACAAAGGGCTTGGTAATGGGCTTGCGGCGCATATGGACATAGTCGTTCAGGCCGCCCTCCTGGATAAAATCATACTCCAGCTCCCGGGTGAAGGCCCGGACGCTTTTGCAGGGCAGGTCGAAGAGCAGCTCTACACGCAGCATGAAATTGAAATTGACCAGGGGATTTTTACCCTGATTCCAGACAAGATAATTCTGGTCAGTAATACTTGCCACGGCTCTTGCCTCCCCACATGGTTATTTTCGTCCAAACTCCAGAATGCTTTTTTCCTTCTTCTTGCTGTCGGAGGGATTGAGGCTGCTGTTGATGGAAGAGATCTCCTCACACCACCGCCGGCGGCTTGCATGGTCCATGGCCATGACCTCCTCCTGGCTCCAGTGGAAGTAGTAGGAGATGAAGCTCATCTCCCGGTAGAGCTCTTCCTTCGGATACAGCGTTATCCCTCTCGTGTAAAATTTATGGGAACCTCAAAGATTTTTCCGCAGTCGGGGCACACAGCCCGCATGGTGGGCGGCTCCACATTGTTGATGCGCTGGTACATGTCCTGCAAAAAGGCCAGATCGGCGGTGAAAAACCGCTCCACAGTGGAGGGGATCACAGCGTCCACCCCTTCCAGCTCCGTAATGACGGCGGCCAGGACCACAATAGTCAGATAGGAGGGGTTGGACAACACCCGGGGGTCTCGGGTGGCGGAGATCTCATCCCCGGCGGTGGCCAGGCGCATCTTCCCCCGTTTATGGACCACGCCCTGGCTGTCTACAAACCCCTTGGGCAGTTCAAAATCAAATACGGTCGTCACGGTTTTTTACCTCCATGTCCGGGGTGGGCGGAGATTCTCCGCCCACCCCTTCAGGACTCATCCCCATCAGTCGGGGATGGTCATCTCCTCATAGGCCAGCTCCACGGTCTCGATCGCCACCTCGCTGGTAGAGGCGTTCAGATCGGGGCCGGAGTACTTGGCCACCCAGGCCTCCTTCAGAATCCAGGTAATGTTGCCCTGGATGGTCTCATAGGTGGAGTCGGGGGACTTGTCGCGGATGTCCAGCAGCTCGATGGTCACGGTCTTCCGGGGCATGGCGCCGCGGGTCTCGCTGACACACTCCTGGATCCACTTCTTGAAACCGTTTCCGATGGTGTATCCCATTTTCAGGGTGATGTTGCCGTGCTTGACCAGGCCGGGGATCTTTACCGGAGCCAGGGAGTGGGCATTGCCCTGCCGGAACTCCACCACATCCACGGACGCCTCAATGCCGGTGACCTCGCTGAAGGCCGCCATGGTGCCTGCCAGATCGGGGACAGACACCAGGAAATTCATCTTAGTAAGGGGATATGCCATTCCCGCATTGTTCATATCATTCGCCATATGTCATTTCTCCTTTTCGGTTATTCAGCTGTGCTTATTCGGCGGCCTCTCCACCGCCGGCCTCGGCGGTGAACTGGGTCACCCGGAAGATCACGAACTCGGCGGGACGGCTGGGGGCGATGCCGATCTCGCAGATCAGGCGGCCGTTCATAATGTCGTCCCGGCTCATGGTGTTGGGACCGATGTCCACGAAGAAGGCCTCGCTGGGCGTTTCGCCGGCCAGCATGCCCGCGCGGTACATATTCTCCAGGAAGGAGGAGACGGTCATCTGCACCCGGGCCCAGAGAGAGGAGTTGTTGGGCTCGAAGACCACCCAGTTGGTGGCGTTCTTGATGGACTGCTCCACATAGATGAACAGGCGGCGGACATTGACATACTTGAAGTTGGCATTGGAGCTGGCGGTACGGGCGCCCCACACCCGGATACCCTGGCCGGGCAGGGCGCGAATCAGGTTCACACCGGCGGGGTTCAGGATGTCCTGCTCACCGTTATTATAGCCGATGGACAGCCCTGTGCACTGGACGATCTCATTGGCGGGAGCCTTATGTACGCCACGGGTCACATCGGTGCGGGAGTAGACGCCGGCCACGGAGCCGGAGGGGGGCACAAAGCCGGTCTGCTTGGTGATAGGGTCGAAAACCTGGACCCAGGGGTGATACATGGCGGCATAGTTGGAGTCGATGATCCCCCGATACTCCAGAACATCGCTCACCTTCACCTTGTCCTTGGGAATGTCCAGAATAGCGAAGCGGTTCTGCTCCCGCTCGCAGTGGCTCACCAGGGAGACCACCACCTCGGGAATGGTGATGCCGGGGATGGCAATGATGCTGGCCACGGTGTTTTCGATAAAGCTCTGGATACCGGTACGCTTGCCGGGGCCCTTGTCCTCGCCGATGTAGGTGCCGGCGTTGACGCTGGCCATGCTGCCATCGCTGCCGCCGGAGAGGGTCAGCGTACCGGCCAGCTTGCCCTCACCCAGAATGAGAGAGACAGGGTTGGCCAGCTCGGGCGCGGCCTCCACATCCTCCACCACTACCAGGGCACTGCCCTTCAGGCGGTCGGCCAGATAGTTGGAAGAGGTGGGGTTCAGGTTCACACCGGTATAGGACTCCACATCCCCCTCATAGCGCACGGTGACATCCATTTCCACGCTGTACAGCACGGCCTTGGGCACCAGGGCGTTGTCCACGGGATCGCCGGCAAATTCCTTCTCAAAGGTGATGGTGTTCTCAAAGATGGCAACCACCCGGTTCACCTCGCCGGCAAACTCCACCAGGTCGCCCTCGGCAAAGCCGGCGGTGCTCTTGGCCCGATAGACCATGTCGCCCTCTTTGTCGATCAGCTGCATCTTGCGGCGGTTGACGGTAGTAAAGCTCACCAGGATCCGGTTGCCCCACTTGCCCTCGTTGGCTGCCCGCAGGGAGAGGATGCCCGCCTTTCCCTCAGCCACCTTGGCGTCCTCAGGAACGACGCGGGTAACGAAGCAGCGGGTGCCGCCGTTGAGGAAGAACTGGTCCACCGCATAGGGCAGATAGCGGTATTCTCCGTGGGTATACTCGCTGAGGTAGCCGCCGAACTGGCGCTGGAAGTCCGCAAAGCTGGTGACCAGGGAAGGAGCTCCGATGGAGGGGCCCTTCACCGTCATACCGATAAAGCCCGCGGTACTGGTCCCTACGCCCTCAATGGCGCGGGGGGAGGAGTCATATTCCTCTACATAGACGCCGGGAGACAGATATTCAGCCATACTTCTTTCGATCCCGTTGGAGACAGGATCTTCCTCCTTTCATTTCTAACACAGGTTTTGTTCTGTTTTATTGTGTTTTAACGGCCACCTGGCCGGGATTGGTAATGGAAATACTCCCTCCATAGGAGCATGTCAGCTTCCCGTCGCTGGTCAGAATGGGCTTTCCTCCCACCCTGACCTTTCCCGGGCATATCCATCCCCCCGCAGGGGCAGGGACACAGGGCTGAGGAGTCAGCACCCCCATAGCCGCCGCAGTGGCTGCGGCCACCGCCGGATTGCCCAGGGAGTTGCACATCCCGCAGGAGCCCACATTGCTCATGGGAGCGGCGTCGGCGATGCTGGCCGCCGGCTTTCCGCCAATGCGGACGGTGGGCTGGTTGGTGGGGGTGATCTGTCCGGGCGCGGTGCCCATGGTACAGACACAGCTCGCCCCGGATACAACTGCAATTCCCATCTCATCCACCTCCTATTCAAGCCTTGGATGGGGCGTCTCCCGGAAATCCACCAGGCGGAAAAACACCTGGTCTTCCACCGCCCAGCGGACCAGCCATCTGGCGCCCCCCATCTCCCGCCGGGTACACAGCCTGTATGTCCCATCGGGACGGCACTGTCCGGTGACCACCGGGGTTATGGGGAAGGAATTCCGAAATGCCATCTCCAGGAGTTTGTCGATCTTCACCGTCTGGTCGTCGATATGCTTTACAATATGGAACATCTCAAAGATCTTTTCCTCCGGGTCCACCAGGGCGTAAGCGATGCGCTCCAGAGCCAGATGGTGGGGATTGAACATTTTTACCAGCCGCTTCCTCTGGTCAAACTCCTGAATAAAGCAGCTGTTGTCCTCTGCCGACACAGCATCCAGCTCCCGGATGCCCTCCAGGGTTCCCTCCAGCTCCTGCAGCTCCGCCCAGCCGGGAAACTTTTTCCCGGGGATCAGCTGCAGCTCCACCAGAGGCTGCTTCGGGTCCAGCTGGTCCAGGTCTACCTCCCGCTCCAGAGACTCATAGATACCGGAGGATACCTCCATATGGAAAACCCGGGGAGCCAGGTTCTGAAAGATCAGCACCCCGTCCTCCTTTTCCATAAATGGGACCATGTCGCCGTTGATGCGCACTGTGAGTTCCCGGCCGGGGATGTTTTTTCCGGTAGCGGTGTCTACCGCCCGGAGGGCCAGGCTCAGGCTGTGGGTAATCAGTTTCGTTCTGATCATTTACCCGTCCCCCTTTCCGCCCAGCATATTGATGGAGAACTCCGCCTGGGTGACTCTGGGCGGATCCACTACGATCTCGCTGGAGATAAATACGGGGGCCGCCTTGTAGAAAAGGCTCACCTGATAGGGTTTGTTGATGGCCGACCAGACCCGGACCTTATCCTCCAGAGAGATCTTGGCCGGCATGAAGAGGATGGGCGGCTCATCCACCTCCAGCCAGTTCTGCAGCTGACGGGGGTTGACGGAGTTGCCGTCGTTGATGATCTGGGCCGCCCGCCCCAGGATCTTCTGGGTGTCCGCAGCCTTCAGTCCCATTTGGGAGGACCCGTTGAGAAAAAGCATATAGTAGAGGCTGTAGGGCCGGGGTGGCCGCTGGAGCCGGGTGCGCCCCGTCCCCATCAGGGAGGGGACGGCCACCTCTCCCTCCTCCCGGATATCGTAGAGATAGAGACCCAGGATATAGTCCACATCCTGCTCTGAGGGAGAGGAGGCGGTGATGTTGTTGGGAGAGGGGATGGGCTCCGGGCACATCTTTTCCCGCAGGATCTTCACCATGTGCTGGGAAACATCGGATATAATGGTATAGTCTGCCATTGCATCATCCCTTTCCGCACGGCCTTGTCATACTGTCAGCAGCCGCGCCAGCAGTTCCTGAGCCTGGGTCATGATGGCGTCATCGTAGGCACAGCCCAGCTCCGTCCCGGACAGATAGACAGCCTGAACGCCGAAGCTGTCGTAGGAATATTCCTCGGGAATATGGATCACATTGAGATATTTGGCGATACGGGCCATGGTCTCTGTCTTTTCTCCGTCCCGGTCCCGCAGAACAGCGTTTGAGTACATGGTAAAGCCGTAGTAGTCCGCCCCCTGGGCCAATATGCCGAGAGAATTGTTCTTCTCCCACACATAACGCCGTCCGGTCATGTACTGGATGGCGGTGAGGGGGAGGTACTCGCCGGTGCTGTCGTTGATGCGGTAGAACACCCCGGAATTTCCCAGAGCCAGCTGCCGCTGGGACAAGGAGCCGATCAGGCTCAGCGCCGCCCGGCTTGCGGTATCATCATAGTAGAGCTGCATGGCCAGCAGTGCGGTCAGGGCGTTGTCCCCGGTGAGATTGAAGAAGCTGGCATCTTCCACGCCGTTGTCCTCCATATAGTCCTCGATCCGGGACTTGAGCTCGTCGGCGGTCAGATCACCCCACATGGCTCCGGGATTGTCCAGGATGGCCTGCTCAATGGTGTCCACCAGGTCCTGATCCCCGCCGCCCAGCACCAGGGCGTCATGGACCTCCTGCAGGGCGGGAAGGACCAGGGAGGGAGCTGTGGACATCAGCCCCGCCAAGCCGTCCACCGCATCGCCGGTGGCGGCGGTGTCTCCGTTGTCGATGCCGTCCAGGGCGTTGTTTTTCAGATTCTCCACCATGGCGCCCAATGTTCCGTCAGACAGTCCCGCCTGGGCGGTGGCCAGCTGGGCCTGGGCGTCGCTGAGCTGGTTTTTCAGGTCCTGGTCATCGGGATTCTGGGCCAGCTGATCCTCCAGGCTGCTGATCTGGTCCTGAAGGCCTGCGATCTGGTTGGCGCTCTCCTCTTCCTTGGCCCGGATTTCCTCCTCCAGGGCCTCCAGCTGGTTTTCCAGCTCCTTGGCCCCGGCCAGGTCGTTGCGGTCCAGGGCCGCCAGGCGTTGGGTCTGCAGGTCGTCCTTGCCGGCCAGAAGCTGATCCATCTCGTTGCCTCCCAGGGCCAGTTCAAACTCCCGCCGCAGCTGGGTCAGAAAGTCGATGTGGGCCTGGACGGAATCCTGAGCCCCCTGGGCAAAGTCGTCCTGGGGGACCCCTGAGAGAAAGCTCCCCGTGGTAAGGGTAAGGCGCTCATCCATAAAGTCCAGGCTGGACTGGGGATCCATGCGGTTGCACCAAGCCTGGATTAGGAACTCCAGCTCTCCCCGCCGGGTGTTGACCTCGCTCTCATTTTCACTGATGAGCCGATTCAGGAGGGCCTGGGAGGACTGCTTTGCCACCTCGGCCAGATATTCGCCGTTCTCTCCCGACCAGAGGGAAGTGGTATATTCGCTGGTGGCCTGGGGAAGCAGGGTGCCGTTGAGCAGCTCCAGCTCCAGGCTTCGCTGGGAGATCACATCATTCAAAATATTGTCCAGCGCCACCAGTTTGGCCACATCCTGGTCACAGGCAGCGTGGTTGTTGTTCTTGGCATGGTCGATAAGGTCGTTGGAGAAGGTGTATTCGGCGCTGCTCATCACCGTGACCCCTTCGCTGAGCATCTTGCCGCTGTAGGTGATCATGGCGTTTTGCACATTACCAAGGCTCTCGGACACAGCAGACATCAGTTCCTGGGTGCTCACCGACGGAGTTTCTGCCGCTGCCGGCTCCTCCTCTTCTCCCTCAGCCGCTGCTGCAGCCTCCTCCTTGGCACCCTCGCCCAGTTCGTCCAGGTACTCCTCCAGGGCGATCTCCGCGTTGGCGTACACCAGATATCGGCGGCAGGCGTCCACCGCCTCCATAACCTCGTTGACCTTCCCCATCTCCGTCTCCCCGCCGTCGTTGTCGGACAGGACGGACAGGTAGTTCTGCAGGGCGGTGAGGATCTGGTCATATTCGTTTCTGGTCTTCAGGTCCTCCACATCCACATCGCTGGGGGGACTGCTCACATCGGTCTGCCAGATCTGATCGATGCGCTGGGTGATCTCGTCCTCTCCCTGGAGCTCATAGACCTGGTCGTACTTCATCTTCAGGGGAGAGAGCTCATCCAGATTTTCCAGGTCATAGGGGTCCCGGATGTCAAAAATATTCACCGCCTGACCTGTGCGCAGGTCGTATGTCACCTTGTCGGACTTGGTGTGGTGGGTGAAGAACAGTGCCTCGATCACCTCATCCTGCACAGGGCTTCCCCCGGCGGTGATCTCCTCCAGGGTGGAGGCTGAGGTGATGTCAAACCAGGCGTCTCCGCCCAGCTCGGACTTGTAATAGATCTGGAACTGCCCCGACTCCTCCGCCGACTGCTCGGCAATTTCGTAGATGCTGTCGGTCAGCGCACTCAGGTGGATGAGGTGAGTCCCGATGGCCAGAGTGGAGCTCTCAATAGTGCGGGGATTGATGTGCACCGCGGTGCTCTCGTCCCAGAAGGCCCAGGAGAGGAGATTGCCCTTCCACACGGCCACCGCGCCCACTGCGGCCAGCACCAGCACCGCCATCACCCGGGTGCGGAGAGAAATGCTCTTTTTCATGGGGACACCTCCTTCCTGCTACGCCCCTTCAATGGGGGCCAGAATTTGCTGCAGTTCAATGTCGAACCGCGCGTCTGTCAGATAGTTGCCGCCGCTGTCATATAGCTGGATAGTCACATCCTCCAGGCTGGAGATCAGCAGCGTCAGATAGGTAAACGGCTCGTCAATGGAGATGGGGTCGGTGGTATAGACCCCCTGATCTCCGTAGGAGAGCGCATAGGAGCTTGCTCCCTCGGCGGTGTCCACGGACAAGGTCAGCTGGGACACGCTCACATCGCTCTGTACGGTGGTCTTCACCTGATAGGTGCCGATGACCCGCTCCGTGGCCTCCTCCGCCGGCTCTGTGCTCAGATCCAGCACATCCCGGGGGACGGAGGCGTCCACTTCGCACTCGGTCACATACTCATCTCCGTTGTAGAGGCGGATGGTCAGCATGCTGGTGCCTCCATAGTCGATGGTCAGGTGGCGCAGCTCCTCGCCCACAGCGGTGCGGCTGCCGATCTGTGTGCCGTCATACCAGATTTCAAAGGAATCGATGGCCGGCTCAAAGCCCTCGGGGATGCTGACTCCGATGTAGAAAGTCAGGTCGGCCACACTGGTGTAAATGTAATAGTAGGGGTCGTTGATGGGGTCCAGGACGGCGAAGGCGTCGCCCCCCTCGCCCACATCCAGCCCCACCCCGGCGTTGGTCAGGTACTTGGTAATGGCGCCGCAGGTAAGTCTGTCATATTCGCTGAGCATCTTGTTGTAGTCCCCCAGGGCATCCAGCGCGTCCTGCTGGGCGTCCTGGTAGGCGGTCTGCTCGTCGGCCACCTCGGTGTAGGTGGCCTTGCCCAGCTTGTTCAGGGCCTGGACCCGCTCCAGGGTCTCCTTGGCCTGAGCAGCCAGGGACTGCAGACTCTCATAGGTATTCCAAGCGGTCACAAGGGCCTCGAAGTTGTCCCGCACCTGGGTGCGCAGATCCTTTTCGGCACTCTGCTGTGCCTCCAGAGCGTTGGCGTACTCCATACAGGCGGTGTAAACCGCGTACATCTCATCTTCAATATACCGGGTGCCGCTGATCTCTCCCTTGAACCACTCCAGGGTGAAGGTAAAGAACAGGATCCGGATCTTGCCGTCCCAGGGCTTATCCAGGGCGGTGAGCATCTCGTTGTATTTCATCTGGAAGGCAGCATAGTCCACCTCCATCCCCTGGCGCGCCATGTTGATATAGGTCTGGATATAGTTCATCTTGTCCCCGTACTGGCTGCGCATCAGACTCTCATAGGAGTCCAGATTCAGCAGGGCGGTGGAAGCGGCCATCTTTGCCTCGTAATAGGTCTGGTCGTGCTCAAGCGTATATTCGGTGATGCTCTCCAGCTGCTCCCGGGGAATGGCGGCACTCTTGAATGGACTTACAAATCGGTATCCCACCGACACATCCATGCCGATCAGCTCGGAGAGCTTCTCCTTGGCCTGTTCAAATTCCCGCAGCTGGCTGCTCAAGGTCTGGCTGAGGGTATCCACCGAAGATTGGGCCCGCTCCACATCGGTGTCAGTGGCATCCCCGGTGGCCAGCTGGGCCTTGTTGCGTTCCAGCTGCTCCTGGGCGTCAGTCAGGCGCTGCTGGGTAAAGTTGGAGCTCTCCTGTCCCAAATATACATCGATATAGGCCTGATTGACATTGTCGATGATCTCATAGCGCAGGTCGTCCAGCTTGTGCTCCATGGTGTCGATCTCCGCCTGAAGGGTCAGGGGCTTGATGTTCAGATCGTACTCATTGGTCAGATCCAGCTGCTCGGGAAATTTGAAGCTCAAAAGGGGGGTCCAGCGGAAGGAGCGCAGGTTTTTGATCTTGGCCTTGATCCCCTTGACCGCCTCAACATATTTCATCTGTTTCAGGGTAATTTCGTTTTTCTGTGCTGTCAGGTCGGAGCTGGTGCTCAGGGCCATCACCCTGGCCTGCTCCACCTGGAGGGTCCGGGGACCCAGGGTGGCTCCGGAGGGGACCGCCTGAAGCAGGGCCACAGCGCACAGCACCAGTGCGATCCACCGTCCCCATCTATGTGGTTTCACAGGGCGTCCCTCCTTTCATCCCTTTCCGGTACTCAGGCCTTTTCCATCATGTACATGATGAACTCGCTCTCCCCCGCGCCGGTAAAATAGAAATGGTACAGCAGTCCGTTGTATTCATAGGTATAGAGGTAGAGCTGATAGTCCTTATCATAGGAGTCCACTGTAAGTACATTTTCAAAGGTGGCCTGGGTGGATATGGAGATTTCCTCCAGCTCGTCGGGCTTCTCCTGGGCCACCATGTTCCAGGCCACCGTCTCAGGAAGGTCCACCCAGATGGTACCGTAGTAGAGGGGAGGTCCCATCACCTCAGTCAGCTCCCGGACGGTCTCGCAGTTTCCGCTTTCCAGCGGGACGCTGCTGCCCAGTACATAGATCTGCTCCACCGTCCACTGGTTCTCCAGGGTGGTGCTCCCATCCTTCACTGCATATACCCCATTGATCTCCGGCATGGCCACACAGTACTCACTGTCGCTTTGGTATACCGTAGTCTCTCCGGAGTAGAGGCCGGACACCTCGTCAGTGGGCCGGTCCAGAAAGTCCTGAAACACGATTTCATTGTTGAGGAAGCTGCCCTGGAAGATCTGATCCCCCACGCTGTCGTACAGGGTCCCGGACCCGGTGCGCACCCCAAAGACATAGTCCCCCTGGTACTCCAGGATTCCGCTGGGGCGGTAATAGCTTCCCTGGCCGTTATACTCGTTGTCGGTAAAGCTGCCGACATACTGGGGGACACCGCTGGGATAATACTGCTTCCCCTGGCCGTTATACATATTGTCGGCAAAGGCTCCCTCATAGACCAGGCTCCCGTCCGCAGCATAGAGGCTGCCCTCGCCGTTGGCCGCCCCTTTGTCCACCTGACCGGTGTAGGCCACATAGCCGCCCCGGGCGGTGATGTTCACCGTGCCGGAATAGAACCGCAGGGGGATCGAGCGGTAGCCGTAGGTACGGACCCCGCCGCTGCTCCCTCCCAGCAGCCCCTGAGGCAGCATGGCGGAAATATACATGGCGGATACGATGCCGAGCAGCACTACCAGCGCAAAGGCCAGGCGCTTGCTGACCAGCCAGCCCAATATGGAGTAGTAGTCCTTTTTATGCCGGGGCCGGACATCCAGCAGCTTGGAAAAGAATTCCCGTACCCTGGTCAGGACCTTTGTCTTCAGGAATGTGGGCGTCGTCCACATTCTGAGCTTGATCCACAGGGGCATGATCTTGGCCCGGGCGGTGGAGAACAGAATATTCAACAGGTTGCGCACGATCCTCACCTCCTTTTGCTCCGGCGGGCGTCAGTCATTCAGCTGTACTGAGGCTGTACCGCCGGTTCTTTCAGTCCGAACAGCCGGTAGTCCGCCTGACCGGACTCCTGATGGAAGAAGTACTCACAGGCAAACAGATACCACCGGGCTATCCCATCCTGGGGACAGGCCCGCAGCAGTGCGGAAAAGAGATTGCGGGCCAGGTAGAAATCATTGTGGTAGAAGAGGTTGATGGCCTCCTGGAACCGGGAGTCGTAGCAGATGAGCAGGTCCCGCTCCAGCTTGGGATAGGCGTCCAGCACCTCATAGAGCTTGTAGGCCATATCCCGTTCTTCATCGGAGACAAAGCCGATGTACCGTCCCGTGAAGCCGCTGTCCTTCAGTTCCTCCCAGTAGCTCTCGGTGGCCACCGCTCTCACCCCGGCTTCGTGGAAATTCCGGGCAAAACCGCCCAAAAACTCCAGCTCCCCGGAGGACAGGTAGGGAAACAGCCGTTCCTCCTTGCCGGCGATGCCGTAGAGGAAGGAGGTCTTGTGGAACAGCAGGAAGGGGTCGGGGGTGGGTACACCGTCCACGGGGGTGTCCCGGGACTGGCCCAAAAAGTCCAGACCCGCCCGGATCCCGTCGCCGGGATTGGAGAACATGGCGTCCATGGCCTCCAGCCGCAGCTGCCCGGACAGTGGCTGACCGCGGTTTTCCTGGATGCAGTCCTGAAACAGTCCGAAGCTGTGGTTGATAAAGTCCACAAAGGCTCCGTCCTCCAGGGTATTTCGCGCCTGGATCCGGTTTTCCACCGAGAACACACCCACATAGCCCTCGATCCGTCGGCTGTCCCCTAGATCCACCTCTGCCACATTGGCCCGCTGAAGCAGGTCGGTCATCTCCTGGGGCACAAAGCGCTGATAGGAGCGCACGGTGGTGCGCAGCTCATAGTCCCGAATGGACAGGCTCAGACACATATCCTGCATGGAGTGGTCCAGTTGGTGCAGCTCGTCTCTGCCCGGGGCCACCTCTCTGGCCTTCACCACTCCCTGAACGATCTGGTCCATCTGTTCCATCAGCTGAGGAGCCAGTCGGGTCATGAAACCGGCGCTCAGGCGGAGGGCCGCCAGAAATACCAGCCAGGCCGCCGCTGCCGCCGTGGCAGCCACAGGCAGCGTCTCCCATGCGGCCACCAGCCCGGCGGCGTGGAGAATGGCATAAAACTGAAAGCACACGGCGCTGCCCATCACCAGCAGAAGGATCTCACAGGCCAGTGCAGTCAGCCGGGTGGCCAGTTTTTTCGCCCGCCGGCAGATGCCCCAGGTGATAAGGCCGGACACCGTCAGCACCAGCCACAGGGCCAGGGCACCCGTCAGCTCCATATATTTGCACTGCAGAAGACCCAGGCTCAGCCCCTCCAGCACAGGAGTGGGGGTGGGGGTCTCCATCGCCTCATCGGTATAGGTCTGCTGCCCCGTGGGAGATACAAAGCAGTGATCTCCAAACTTGGTGGTAGCCCGGATCTGATTTCCGTCAAATTCGGCGCTGACCGTGCCCACCAGCCACCAGGCCGGGTGGAGCAGCTTCAGCTTCAGGCCCTCCTGCTCGGTAAGCTCATAGACAAAGATCCCGTTGTTTTCGCCCAAGGCGGTGATCCAGAAGGTCCCTTCCTTGGTCTTCAGCCCTGTCACCGTCACCGGGTCGTCAAAGGTACCGGCATAGAGGAGTTCCGCCTTCTTGTCGTTCAGCCGGCACAGCTCCCACTGTGTTCCGTCGCCCAGCACCCGGAGGAAATAGGTATTCTCCCCCTCGGTGGTCACCCGGACGATCCAGCTCTCCCGGCTCTCCCGCCAGCGGCTCTCCTGATATACCTGGGTCACCCGATCCTCCTCTCCCAGGGTATAGATCCTGGAAACCAGCAGCCGGTTCTCCGCCACCCGGACGGTCCCGTCAGGCAGCTGGGCCGGTCCGGCCACGATATCCTTTGTAGGCAGTCCCACCGGCAGGATGAGCACCGCCACCGCCATGATCAGCAGCAGCGCCAGGGCTCCCGCAAATTTTCTCATTTGTTACCCTCCTCGCCGGTGAAGATTCTCCGTCCCGATCACATCAAAGCAGTTCTGGAACAGCCGCAAAAACGGGATATCTCCAAATATGATCTGACATATCAGCATCAGCGCCGCACACAGCAGCAAAATAACACACAGTACCAGCAGCAGCCGAAACAGGATGTCTTTGTTTCTCCGCCAAACCCCGGCCGCCCGTTTCTTCAGGGAGGGCTTCCGTCCCGGCAGGGCGGTCAGCTTGATGTCGTGATAGAGCTCGGGGAAGTTGTTATAGGCCCCCCGTCCGCTCTTTTTTCGAATAAGCTCAAAACTCTTCAGGGGCTTGCGGCGGCTCCGGCCCGTCCGTCCGGTCACCACCGGGGCCGACAGCAGCTCCAGCAGCAGTCTGGCACAGCTGGATACGCACTGACGCTCAGTAATGCTGGGCTTCAGCTCGGCCAGATCCAGGATCATGCTGAAATATATGGTGTTGTCCTTGGTGATCTGCACACAATCCTGCTCCAGCGCCAGGTACAAAAGAGGCCAGGGCAGCGGGGTGGACAGGCACTCCATCACCAGGTTCACACAGATGGTCTCGCTGACCAGGGCGCTGGTCAGCTGTCCCCGGGCAAAGGCGGAGAACCTCCGCTCCTCCCGGTAGGGGAAGGCAAACAAAGTAGTCTCGTTCTGGGCAAACTGGAACAGGCAGGAGGGCTCTCCCCCCTTTTGTCCGTTTTCCATGACTTCCAGCATCTTCCGGGCACACTCCCGGTCGTGGATCGCCAACAGGGTGTAGAGGGTGCCGGCGGCGGATCGGCGGTCCCGGCAGACGACCACATCGTTCACGCTGCCCTGAAATACCACCGAGACCTCTTCCAGCTCCATCCCCTCGGGAAAATATATCACGCCTGTCCGCCTCCTCCCTTATGGTCTTGTCCGGGACTCAGGACCCGGTCATTCCTGCGGTGTCTCCTCCGTCTGCTGCACATCCCGCTTTTTCACCACCGCATAGGCGTAGGTGGTGATCAGCGGCATCTCGGTGCAGAAGATCCGGATCTCAAACACGCCCTCCCGTCCGGGGGCGGTGTAAATGCCGTCGGAGGTGATGGTGCCCGAATCCTTCTCCGTCAGCTCGTAGGTCAGGGTGCAGGGCTCCATGTTGTTAAATCGCACATTGAAGTAGTGGCTCTCCCGGGTGGCCATAACCACCGTGGACTGTACCGCGGCGATGCTCTTGCCTGCCAGGGACTGCAGCTTGGTCTCCTCCATGCCGCCGGGCATGACCAGCGCCACCCACCGCAGGGGAAGCAGCACCTGAGAGCTGTCCTCCAGCAGCCGGGCCGCCACCACAAAGCTGCCCCGGTCATTCATCACCTTCACCGCCAGCTCCGCGGCGGGGGCGGAGGTCTGTTCTCCGGGGAACAGGGCCGTATTGCCGTAAATGGTGCTCCGGCCCACTCCGTTCAGCTTGGGATCGTCAGCCAGATACTCCACTCCCACAGACACATAGACCGTGCCGGGACCAAGGCCGTGAACAATCTCGTTGGAATAGGCCACCTGTCCCCGGCGCAGATTGGCATCCAGAGGGATCTCGCAAAGGCCGGTGGCATAAATGGGTTCCACATACCGCTCCTGAGCCTGCAGGCGGTTTCCTCTCTCCATGGCCTCAGGGGCGGAGGCAGCCTCCGGGCGGAACCACCGCTCCAGTTCCTCCCGCACAGGCAGGGAGGCGGTGGTACGGATGTATTGCCGGACTCCAAGCGTACGAATTTCTTCAATCAGGTAGGCACTCCGGGTGCGCTGGAGCAGGATCTCCCCCAGGGGGACAAAATCCACCCCGCTGAGGCTGCGCATCTCCAGACTGGCGGAGGCCACCGCCTGATCCACCAGCTGCTCTGCGGTAGCGGAGACGATGGCCGCCCGCAGGGCGAAGTTGTCACGGGCCTGCCGTTCCTGCTCTCCCACCCAGACCTGAATGGCCTGGCTGTCCGCCAGCAGTACACACTCCGGCGAGGGAGCCGCCTGAGCTCTGAGCAGGTAATGGAGGGTGACTTCCCCGTCGGGACACAGCTCCCGCAGCTCCAGATCCCACTGGTGCTCTCCATCCTCCCCAAAGAAGGCAGGGGTCTGAATGGCGGCCTTCAGGGTCAGCGGCTGGGCCGTTTCCCGCAGCCGCCGCACCGTCACATCCACCCGCACCAGCGCCCCGCAGGGGGTCTGGGTGGGCATGGTGCAGCTCACCTGATAGTCCTCGTCGGCATACAGGGTGGCAGCGGCCAGGAACTCCAGCTCGGGCTGTACCGGGCGGGGCATGGTCTCGCTGTCCAGCACAAAGAGCTTCCAGCCCTCCCGGATGCGGTTATATTCATAGCTCTCACCGCTCTCGGTGCCCCGCACAGTGTATACCGGATGGACATTCTCCTCCTGATAGCCCAGACAGAGGGTGATCCGGTCCCCCTCCAGTTCCTCAAAGCCCTCCACCGAGGAGAGCTTGCACACCACAGCGTTCTCCACGGCTAGTTCCCGTCCGCAGCCGTCTACTGCAACGCCGGAGTCCACCATAATGGTCAGGTCGTCCAGACTGTACACGCCAAGGCCGCAGATAATCCCGCTTCCGAACATCATTTCATTGAGGAAGCGGCGCTTGTGACTGCCATAGGTCTGCTCTGTCTGAAAATCTGCCGAGGTCAGGAGCTTCCCCACATAGTAACGATTTCTCTCAAAAGGCAACAGCTGGTTGTGATCCATAAGCCACCATCCTTCTTGGTTTGATCCCGTTTCCTGCCGTCCGGGCCGCCCGGTTTCTCGTTCCGCCCGGACCTATGTAACGCCGTTTTCAGCGCACATCCCCGCTTTCCTTTTGGAAAGCGGGGGTGAAGCAGCCGGCACATGATATTGCTTTGGTAGTATTATATCATAGGCCTGCCCGATATTTCCTAAAAGTTTGCTAAAATATGACACGCTTGTCCCATCAGCAGCCCTGTGCGGCAGCCGCTTTTTCCTGTGCCCCTTGGGATTCAGGCCGTTCCAGCGGCAGGGTGAAGCGTATGCCCATCCCCTTGCCCACCTTGCTCCGGGCTGTAATGGCCCCCCCGTGGGCCTCCACGATCTGCTTGACCATGTACAGTCCATAGCCCTGTCCGCCCACCCGGTTGGAGCCCTGGAAATTGATCCGGAAAATATGCTCCACCTCCTCCTCAGGCAGTCCGAAGCCGTCATCCTGAATGGATACCGTGGCCTCTTTCTCCTGCCGCTGGACCCGGATGGACACAGTTCCCGGCCGTCCCATATATTTCAGTGCATTTTCCAGCAGGTTGAAGAGCACCCGGCTGATCAGGTATTCGTCGGCCTGGACAATCAACCGATCTTCACTGGAAAGCACCTGGATCCGTACCGACCGCTCCTCGGCGGCAGTACGCATATCTTCCGCCGTCTGCCTGGTCAGTAGGATCAGATCCACAGTACTATAACTGAGATTATTGCCGGATAACTCTCCGTGGAGCACGGTACGCCCCAATACATCGGTCATGTCCTGGGTCCGTTGGACAATTTTCTCCAGATAGTTCTTCCTCACTTCCGGATCTGTGGTCACATTTCCCGCCAGCAGATCCGCATACCCCTGGATGATGGCGATGGGCATACGCAGGCTGTGGGAGAGGGCGCTGCGAAAGGCCTCCATCTCCCGGTGGCCCGTCTCACCAGCCTCCCGAAGCTGTCTGGCATGGGTCTCCTCTTGCTCTCTGAGCCGCTCCTCAAGCTGTCGGATGGTCTCTCCTGCCCATCGGTCCCTCCGGCGAAAGTCCCCAATTATGAGCCACATGCCCAACGCCAGGGCCACTATCCCAATCCATCCCACACAAACCAACTCCCAGGTCCTGCGCTCCATAAGTAAAGTCCACGCCTCCGCTACAAACCCCGCAGCCAGACATGCCATGCCCCATTCTGCCCCATGGGCCCCCACACTTTTTCTATCCATCTTCTTCTCCCTCCACCAGAATATATTGCGTTTTCCTTTCTAAAAACACCCGTGACAATCTGGCAAAATTGCAGTATAATGTCAAAAAAGAGGAATTCTTGCCAAGCGTAATTATAATAGATCATCTCTTCTTGTGCAAGAGATTGCCTTATCTCTGGATCATTTGCAATGTGTCAGTGAAAGAGGGGTTGTCTATGTACCACATTCTTTTGGTAGAAGACGATCAAGACCTGTCCGCTATTACCTGTGCCAATCTGACCCACGCCGGACATCAGGTAGATACCGCTTTTACCTGCACTCAGGCAGAGGAATTACTGGCCCAACGAGATTATGATCTTATCTTGTTGGATGTCATGCTGCCTGACCGGTCCGGTGATGAGCTCTGCCGCTCTATTCGCAAAACCTGCGACTGCCCTATCATCTTCCTCAGTTGTCTGGAGGACAGCGACATTATTGTAGGTGCTCTTCGAAGCGGCGGAGATGACTATATGGTAAAACCTGTGCGCTATTCCGAACTATTGGCTCGGGCCGATGCGATCATCCGCCGATCCCGCCAACGAACCGCTTCTCCTCAAAACGGCATCCGTACATTCCGGTCCTTTACTATGGACACCATTCATCATCGTATTCTGCGCGATGGTCAGGAAGTTGACCTGTCTTCCATTGAATACGCTTTGTTGCTCTATATGACGGACCACCCAGACACTTTGCTTCTCTACCACGACCTCTATAAAAATGTTTGGGACAATGACTCTCTGGGTGATATTCGCACTGTAATGGTGCATATTTCTAATTTACGCAAAAAGCTGGACCCCGATCACCGGAAGATCATCAGCACTGTCCGGGGGGCCGGTTATATCTTCTCTGATGTCTGAGCCGGAAGGAGACTGCCATGAATCTGTTCGACCTAGAAAAACGGGATGCCCCCTTTGACAGCTACGAGGCCTATACCAATCATCTGTTTGCCTGTGTGGACCTGCGCCTGTCCGGCTATATTGACCGGCTCATGCACCTGTTCGCCAACGAGAATGGCGGGTTTAAAAATGTGCTCTATCCGGACATCGAGATTGCCCGGGACCTGTGTGAGCAGCATGTGACGGAGTTCCGCTCCAAGCAGTCTCCGGCCCCGGTTTCGGCGGAGGAAAATAACTTTGAAGAGGATCTGCCTGAAGATCTGCTGGCCATTTTCTCCGAATTTTCCGATTCCTCCGCGGTTTCAGAACCCGCTGAGCCTGAACTCTCTCTGGAAGAGATGCTGGAATATGTAGATCACCGTGCCTCTATCACCCAGATTTCTCTGCCCCTGTATCGGATCTGCAAAAAGCTGGAGTTCTCCCCCTTCACCACCTTCTGCTTTGCCTGTGCCCTGCTCTCCTCCACTCAGACCAGCTATGCCTCAGTCTTTCAGGTGGTCAACCAGAACGGCAGTCTCTCCGCCCCCAGCATCGAGTCTGCCGCCCGGGTCTTTTATGGGGACGCCTTTACCATCACCGGGGCCTATGGCCGGATGTCTCTGGCTCTGGAGCAGCTGAAGCCTCTGCTTCCCCTCCAGGTCAACACGGTCATGCCCTTTTCCACCATTCTCTCCCCGGACAAGCGGATTATCGACTTTCTCTTCGGCGACCATCCCCTGCGCATCGACGAGGCATACGATCGCTTTTTCTCCCGCCTCACCGACGACACCCAGCTGGACCCTTTTCTGGCCAACCAGCAGGTGCTGGATGCACTGACCATTTCCTACAATGACGGCTGCCGGATCTTCTCCCTCTTCGGAGATGAGGGGTCGGGGCGCAAATTCACCATCCGTCACTTCTGCCAACAGCAGGGGCTTTCCTGTGTCTCCATCAACTGCGCCAAGCTTTTCGTCTATGACTTCCGTTTTGTGGAGCAGGCCCTCTGGTCCGCCGCCCGTGAGTGCATTCTCACCGACGCCTGCGTGTGTCTGGACAATCTGAGCTACCGGGAGGAGGAGAAGGACAAGTTCTTCGGCTATATGGACCTGGCCTTCGGCAGGTTCACCCGCCAGGGACTGACCGTCTTTACCACCAGCAAGGAAAAAATGCCCCTGAAGCAGATGACCACCCTGGACTTCACCCAGCTGGAGCTGCCCACTCCCTCCTACTCCGAGCGAGAGGAAGTCTGGCAGTACTATGCCAAGCCATATACCCTGGGGGCCGATGTGGACCTCAGCGAGCTGGCCACCAAGTTTCTCTTCACCCCCGGCAAGATTCGGGACGCCCTTCGTCAGGCCCGGTCTCTGGCCGCCATGAGCAAGTACATTGATATCCCCCGGGCCAGTCTCTTTCAGTCCTGCAACAACCAGATGAGCCACGAACTCACCCAGAAAGCCACCCGCATTGCCGCCAACTTCGGCTGGGACGATATCGTCATGAACCCCGACCAGCGTCTGGCTCTGAAAAATGCCTGTGACCAGCTCATCTACCGCAAGCAGGTCTATGAGCAGTGGAATTACATCAAGAAGTACCCCTACGGCCGCGGCCTGTCTGTGCTGCTCTTCGGCGCCCCCGGTACCGGTAAATCCATGTGCGCCCAGGTCATCGCCCACGAGATGAATCTGGAGCTGTACCGGGTGGACCTGTCCAAGGTGGTGGACAAGTATGTGGGCGAGACGGAAAAAGCCATTTCCATGATCTTCCGAGAGGCCAAAAAGTGTAATGTGGTCCTCTTCTTCGACGAGTGCGATACCCTCTTTGCCAAGCGCTCCGACGATGGAGGCTCCAACCAGTCCTCCAACAACAACAAAACCGCCCTCCTGCTCCAGGAGGTAGAGGCCTACGACGGCGTCAGCGTCCTGGCCACCAACTACAAGCACAACATCGACCCCGCCTTCTTCCGGCGCATGAAATTCATCGTGGAGTTCCAGTTCCCCGATGTGACCACCCGAAAGGTACTCTGGGAGACCACCATCCCCAAGACCACTCCTCTGGCTGAGGATGTGGACATCGATTTCCTGGCCGAACGCTTTGAATTTGTAGGCGGCAACATCAAAAACTGCATTCTCAACGCCGCCTTCCTGGCCGCCGCCGACCCCGAGGCAGGGGGTGAGGTCCACATGCAGCACTACCTCCAGGCCATCAAATATGAGTTCGTCAAAACCGGCAAGGTCTTCACCCGGGCGGACTTCGAGCCCTACGCCCACCTGGTGCTGTAAAGGAGAACATTATCATGCGAACACTGGAGCAGTTGGAACAAAACAAAAAAGCTAAACGCCAGCAGCGCCGCCTCCCCGCCCCCCAGGAGGAGATGGAGGAGGAGCTGGACCGCCCCAAGTTCATTCCCCTCAACAAAACCAAAAGTCTCTTCGACTCCGGTTCTGAACGGACCTTCAGCGGAATCAATACCGCCCCCTCGGTCTTCGACCTCCAGGCGGCTATCCGCACCGATGAATAACTAAATACGCCGCCCTGCGCACCAAAGTTCGCAGGGCGGCGTATTTTCAATCATCCTGTCTCCTTTTCCACTTCAGCAGCAGGGCGGAGTTGGTGATCACCAGCACCGACCCGGCATTGTGGACCAATGCCCCTACCACCGGGCTGAGCACACCAGTGATGGCCAGGGCAATAGCCAGAAAGTTCAGAGCCATGGAGAAGGTCATATTCACCTTGATGGTGGTCATCATCCGCCTTGACAAATCCAGCAGATGGGGCAGCTCCTTCACTTCGTCGTCCACCAGGGCGATGTCGGCGGCATCCACGGCAATGTCGCTGCCCACGCCTCCCATGGCAATGCCAACCCACGCTTTTTTCAGGGCGGGCGCATCGTTGATGCCGTCCCCGATCATGCACACCGGCTCTCCCTTTTTCTGGCAGCTGTCAATGTAGGCCAGCTTATCCTCCGGCAAGCAGCCGGCGCGCACCTCCCGGATGCCCAGCTGCCCGGCAATGGTACGGGCCGCGTTCTCATGGTCCCCGGTGAGGAGAACAGGCCGCACGCCCAGCCGGACCAGGCGGCGGATCATCTCCCCGCTCTCCTTCCTCAGGCCGTCAGCCAGAGCCAGATAACCGGCACACTGTCCGTCCACCGACAGGTAGATGAGGGTACAGCCCCGCTCCAGGCACTTTTCGCTCTCCGGGAGTGTGGGTACCTCCACTCTCTGCCCGATCAGCAGGGCCCGGTTGCCCGCCAGGATCTCTCTGCCCTCCACCTGTGCGGCCACTCCCCGGCCCGGAACCATAGAAAATTCACTTTGGCGCGGAAGATCTCCTCCCTCCGCTCTTTGCCAGCACCGGACCACAGCCTTGCCCAGAGGGTGCTCCGAGCACTGTTCGGCCCCAGCCGCCAGGCGGTAGAGCTCCCGATCTGTCAGAGTGGAAAGCAGGCTTCGTACCTCCACCACCTCCGGTGTCCCACAGGTGAGTGTCCCTGTCTTGTCAAAGGAGACCGCCTTTACCTTGCTGAGCCGTTCCAGGGCATCCCCTTCCCGGACCAGAAAGCCGTGTCGGGTGGCATTTCCGATGGCCGCCATAATGGCGGTGGGGGTGGCCAGTACCAGTGCGCAGGGGCAGAACACCACCAGAATGGTCACCGCCCGGATGATCTGGCCGGTAAAAAGCCAGGTAAGCCCCGCCGCGCTCAAAGCAATGACCACGATCCAGGTGGCCCACCGGTCGGCCAAACCCACGATCTTGGCCTTCCCCGCATCAGCCGACTGAACCAGACGGATCAGGCGCTGGATGGAGCTGTCCTCCCCCACCTTTTCCGCCTCCATCTCAAAGGCCCCGAACTGGTTTACCGTACCGCTGGACACCGCTTCCCCCGGTCCCTTGTCCACCGGCAGCGACTCCCCGGTCATCACCGCCTGGTTGATGGAGGTCTGTCCGGACAGGATCACTCCGTCCACCGGGATCGTCTCCCCGGGCAGCACCCGCAGCACATCTCCCACCCGGACCTGCTGAGCTGGGATGATCGTCTCCCTGCCCTCCCGCAGCACCCGGGCAGTTTGAGGGGTGAGGTGGACCAGACGCTCAATGCCCGCCCGGGCCCTGGCTACTGTAAGCTCCTCCAGCAAGGCCCCCAGCTGCATGATAAAAGCCACTTCCCCGGCGGCAAAGGTCTCCCCGATGCACACCGATGCAATGAGGGCCATGGACACCAGAACATCCGCCTTGATGTCAAAGGAAGTCACCAGACCGATAACCGCCTCCAGAACAATGGGCACGCCACACAATACAATGGCCAGCCACGCGATGTCAAAGGAAAACGGCTGTATCCCCAGAAGGCTGCACACAATGGCTGCCCCCGAGATGGCCAGCAGCGCCATGTCCTTTTTGATCCCACCCAAACCCAGAAACCGCTCCAAT
Source organism: uncultured Oscillospiraceae bacterium (assembly GCA_944383205.1). GTDB lineage: Bacteria > Bacillota > Clostridia > Oscillospirales > Oscillospiraceae > Lawsonibacter. The sequence goes on from CALWOR010000002.1 coordinate 44,004, forward strand.
TTCTCCGCCCAATGTTTCATTGCCTTCCTCCTTATACCATAGGGGGTATAGGCTCATTATACCCATATGGGTATATGCTGTCAAGACAAAAGAAACCGGGGCAGCCGTCATGGCCGCCCCTTACCCAGCTCTTTATCCCATGTTGGAAAACCGCTCCACCGCCTTGGTAAAGCTCTCGATGGTTTTGTCCGCATCCCCATGCTGGATACCGTCCCGGACGCAATGCCTGATATGGCCCTCCAGCACCACCTTTCCACAGCCGTGGAGGGCGGATTTGGCGGCATTAATCTGGGCCAGGATGTCCTCACAGGGGACATCCTCGTCCACCATCCGGTCGATGGCCTGGACCTGACCAATGATTTTTTTCAGTCTGCGGTGCAGGTTTTCCCCGTCCATACATTGTCTCATAGTGCTTTCCTCCGTATTATGCCAGGGATCTGTACCACAAATTATACAGGCGAGGGGTTTTCCTGTCAAATACCCGCTGTTTACTGTCCCAGCAGCCGACTCAGCTTCTGTTCCATCCCTTCAATCCTCTGCCAGGCCAGGTTCACTTTCTCCGCCGCCTTATGGTACTCCTGCAAGGTCCGGCGGTATACTTCCTGCTGAAGCCCCCGGGCATCCGTCAGTCTCGCAGAAGCTGCCCGGCAATTATCCGCCTGAAGCTGCAGACCTGTCCAGGCATCCACTGCCTGAAATATTTGTTGATAGAGCCCATCCACCGTTGTTCGATTTCCCATATACGCGCGGCTGTTCTGCTGGATCTTGTCCCTGCATTTGCGCAGCATGGCGGTGGCCTGGGCAGGTGCGTACCCTGTCAATCCCATGGTACTTTCCGGATCCTGCTGTCTTTGTTGGGCTATCTGCGCCTGTTTACTCTGGGCAGCCTGCTGTATATGCCGTTCCACCTCTCCCTTAAAGGCCGCGTCCACCTTTTTGTCCCGACTTTCCAGCGCTGACTGGCTGCCTTCTATGTTAAGAAACTGGGGACCAATGTTTCGGATAGCGACAGTCTGGTCACTGCTCATATAGTCCCAGTTGGAGGGGTCTACACCGTTATATTGGAATACAGCGACACACAGGGTCCCCAACTCCGCGTAGAGCTCATCCTGGGCAGCTAACAAATCCTTTTCCAGCTGGGGGAGCTGGTTAAAAAACGGCTGGTTGATGGGATCCCGTTTTACATTGCTCATACAGGTCAATTTATCCCCAATGGACTTGATTTCAACAATATGGCTCTCCACATACTCTTTGGTCAGCATCTCCGGAGTCAGCCGGACCTGCAGTACTGCATCCACCATGCGCCGCAGATGGGGCTGCCGGCGCTGAAGATCACAGGAAGCATAGTCGGCAATATACTCCCTGTCCTGACGCAGATGCTCTGCCTCCTGCTGGTTCAGCGGCTCTCCTTTTTTCATGCGGCAGCCATGCAGAAACCCTCTTAAAAGTCTGAAGTCAATCCTGTTTTCTTCACACTCCCGCTTCAATTCGCCGGTAAAGGAGTTATCCCGCAGTGCCAGGTCTCTCACTACGCTTTCACGGAGCATATAGGAGGTGTAGTCGCAATATGGATTCCGTTTTTTCAGTTCTGCCTCCACCCGGGCCTCTCTGCGCTTCTGTTTGTGGCTTTTCTTGACCGCGGGAGCCATCATCTGGGGGCTTCCCGGAGCTGCCTGGCCAGCCTGGGCCGGAGGAAGCTGCCGCTGGGCCTGGGCCTGGATCCAAGCATTTTCCTCCTGCTGCTCCCGGACCAGCCGGGCCGCGTGCCGGCTCTTGAGCTGTTGCATATCCTGAATCTGCTGTCCCTGTATGTCCCAGGTCTGGATCTGGGTCAGGTGGTCCTCTATCCGCTGCATCTCCAGCTGCTGAAGCTGTTTCTGTTTAAAAAGCTGATCAGGGCTCATAGCGTCATACCTCTCTTTCCTGGTTTTTCGGCCTTTTCCTCTCCGAAATACATTCAAAGAGACTTGATGTAGGTACGGGAAATCTCCTGAGCACTGGGCAGCAGCGTCCGGAGCAGCTGGTCCGACACCCCGCTGACGGCAGCGATCATTACCGGCGTATCCGGCGGATATTTTTCTCCAGTCCGCAATGCCAGGGCCCGCAGCAGTCTGGGAACAACGATGGGGTTCCTGCTCCCGGACCACACCGCCGACAGCGTCAGTCCCCCGGGCCAGGAGCGGTCGATCACCGCATAGGCCTCCACCCGGCCGTCTCTCTCCAGGGCCACGCTGACCTCCCGGTCCACCAGCTCTCCCCGCAGACCTCCCGGGGGCAGGGGATCCTGCTCCGCCAGGGCCCGTTTTTCCGCCAGGGACAGGGCCGCGTCGCTGATTTCCGTCAGGGGCGTTCCTCCGCCCCGCTTGCCGGAAGCAAAGAAGGACTCCTTCAGGATTTCTCCCAGCGTGATCAGGTAAAGACTGCTGTCCAGCTCCTCTCTGGTCTCACGATAAAAACCCAGTTTTTCCAAAAACGGAATCAGGGAAGCAGCCTCTGGAGTACTCATTGTCATATTCACCTGAACGGAGCGGACATGGCCGGAAAGGATCTTTTCCAACTGCTCCATCAGCAGCCTGCCGCCTCCCCGTCGGCGGTAGTCAGGAGAGATATAGAGCGAGGAAATCGCAAAATGCTCCCCCTCCAAATACCCTGCCAATACCCCCGCCGCCACATCTCCCTCTGTCAGAGCCAGGGCAGTCACCGGCTCCCCTGCAGCCAGGGCATCCGCCGTCTCAGGCAGAATGAGGGTCCGAAACACTCCCGGCTCCCCCTTGGCCAGTACGCCCACCATCATAACCTGATTCCTCCTCAGCGCATTGCCCTGCGGCGCAGGGAAACGCCATTTTTTACTTTAGGCTATTGTATCATAAAACAGCGGTTTTTTTCTAAAAATTTTATCAAATCTGAAATTTCCTTCCCGCTCTTTACACCGATCAGGAAAAGACGGTATAATAAATCCAATCAGGTTCGGATCTGCGCTCTTTTTCTCCCGAACTTCCCATTTTCCCTGCTATGGTCCAACTTCAATCTGACTTTCAGGAGGACAGCTCCATGACAGACAACTACATGCATAAATTTCTCACTCCGGAACAGGCGGTGGAGCAGGCGGTCCGCTCCGGGGACTGGGTGGATTACGGCTTCGGTGCCGGCTTCCCCGAGCTTTTGGACAGGGCTCTGGCTGCTCGAAAGGGCAAACTGAGGGATGTGAAGATCCGGGGCGGTCTGGTCATCCGCCCCCGCATCGAGGCGGTGGAGTGCGACCCGGAGCAGGAGAGCTTCCACTACTACAGCTGGCACATCGGCGACTACGAGCGCAAGCTCCAGTCCCGGGGCCTGGTAGAGTTTCTCCCTGTGGCCCTGCGGATGCTGCCCACCCTCTACCGGGGACAGATCCGTACCGATGTGGCCTTTGTCCCCGTCTCCCGCCCGGACAAGGACGGCTACTGCGGCCTGGGCATCTCCAACTACACCTGGCGGGTGATCTTCGAGCACGCCCGGACAGTGATTTTCGAGATCAATGAGCATTACCCCACCCTCCAGGGGGTGGATGGCTCCCACCGGGTCCACCTGTCCGAGGCAGACTACATCGTGGAGGGAACCCACGAGCCCCTGCCTCTGCGCAGCTACAAGGATCCCACCCCCACGGACATAGCCATTGCCAAACTGGTGGTGGAGGAGATCCCCGATGGGGCAGTCCTGTCTCTGGGCGTGGGCGGTGTCCCTTTCACCGTGGCCAATATGCTGGCCCAGTCCGACCAGAAGGACCTGGGCTGCCACACAGGCACCATCAGCGACGCCTATCTGGCCATGTACCGCACCGGCAAGCTCACCAATGCCAAAAAAGAATTTGACCAGGGGCTGAGCACCTGGAACCTGGCCATGGGCTCCCAGGAGCTCTACGACTGGCTGGACAATAATCCCGGGCTCTTCCACCCCGGCGATCTGGACTATGTCCACTGCCCCCGGCGCATCGGCTCCATGTCCAATGTAATCAGCATCAACGGGGGCGTACAGCTGGACCTGATGGGCCAGGAGAACGGAGAGAGCGCCGGCTACCGGCAGCTGTCCGGCATCGGCGGCCAGATGGACTTTCTGGAGGGAGCCTACCGCTCCCCCGGCGGGAAGGGCTTTGTCTGCCTCAACTCCTCCCGGGTGACCAAGGACGGGGTGCGCAAGTCCAATATCGTCCCCCTCATCTCCGGGGGCAGTGTGGTCTCCGCCCCCCGGACCATGATCCAGTATGTGGCCACCGAATATGGGGTGGTATGCCTGTCCGGCCTGTCCCTGCGCCAGCGGGCCCAGGCCATGGTCTCCATCGCCCACCCCGACTTCCGGGAAGAATTGGCCCGGTATGCCAGGGACGAGATGAAGCTGGGCTGAATCCAGCCTCTATCAGCAAGCAAGGAGGAGGGCCCTCTGGGGCTCTCCTCCTTGCTTGTCTGTCTATGAATACAGAGCGATGATCTCCTGGGCCACCTTTCCCTTGGGCAGGCAGCGGTTCATCGCCTGATGCTCGATATAGTGGTGGGCGTCCGGCTCGCTCATGCTCAGTTTGCTCACCAGCAGCCACTTGGCCCGGTTGACCAGCTGGATCTCCTCCATCCGCTTCTCCAGAGGCTGGATCTTGTCGCTCACCTTCCTCAGGCGCTCCCGGGCGCTGATCAGCCAGCTCATGGCCTGGAGCACCGCCCCCCGGGAGGCGGGCTTTGCCAGGGTGAACACCCCCTGCTCCGACACCCGGTCATGGACCTGGTCGTGGAGTTCGCTTTTTACCAGCAGCAGCACCACCGTCTCCCGGTTGGCGCAGCTGCTTACCGAGAAACGAAGGCCGGGGTCGTCGGGAAGGGGGGAGTTGACCATCACACAGTCAAAGCTTCGCTCTGAGCTCATGCGCTCAGCGGCGTTCACGCTGGAGGCCATACACACCGGCTCAAAGGGAAGCTCGGCCAGCAGCTCCTTCAATGCCGTATTGAACCGCTCTGAGGCCGAAACCACCAGCAGGCTGTATACCCGCTCCTTGAGGCCCATGTGTCTTTCCCTCCTTTCCTGGCTGTTTCACAATCTGCTTATTCCCTGCAGTAGCAGCTGCAGATCCCTTCCGGGAGGCACTTCCGGATAAATTCGCTCCCCGCCGCAGTCCGCCGGGCCACGGCGAGGTTCTGGGGCAGGCGGCGGAAGGCGGACAGGGTCTCGGCGTCGGCCTGGTAGAGGTTCAGGTCTGCCGGCTGGGGCAGCTCCAGTCCCTTCTCGATCCCGTAAAGCCCCGCCTCAATCATCAGGGCAAAGGCCAGATAGGGGTTGGCCATGGGATCCGGAGAACGCAGCTCCGCCCGGCGGTACTCCCCCACCGCCGCCGGGACCCGCACCAGCTGGGAGCGGTTTTCCCTGGACCAGGAGATGTAGCTGGGAGCCTTGCTGCTGCCGAAGCGGGCGTAGGAGTTCTCTGTGGGATTGAGAAAGACCGTCATCTCCTCCACCTTATCCAGCACTCCGGCCATCACCGCCCACAGGTGGTCCTCTCCGTCCTGCGAACGGACAGAGAGGTTGATGTGGAAGCCGCTGCCCGGCTTTCCCTCCAGGGGCTTGGGGCTGAAGTCGGCGTACAGGCCGTTGCGGTGGGCCACTGTCTTTACAATGGCCTGGAAGGTCATGGCGTTGTCGGCGGCGGTGATGGGATCGGAGTAGCGGAAGTCGATCTCATTCTGACCGGGTCCCTCCTCATGGTGGGCGCTCTCCGGCCAGATGCCCATCTGCTCCAGGGTCAGGCAGATCTCCCTGCGGATATTCTCCCCCTTGTCCTCGGGGGCGGCATCCATGTAGCTGGCACGGTCATAGGGCTCCCGGGTGGGTTCCCCCCGCTCGTCCAGCTTGAAGAGGTAAAACTCCTGCTCCGCCCCAAAGAGAAACTCCAGCCCCCGCTCCTTGGCCCGGGCTTCGGCATTTTTCAGCAGCTGACGGCAGTCGCACTCAAAGGGCCGCCCATCCGGGTAGATCACGCTGCAGAACATCCGCACTACCTGGCCCTGCTCCGGCCGCCAGGGCAGAAGCATCAATGTATCCGGGTCGGGCCGCAGCAGCAGGTCCGAGTGAGTCTCGTCCCCAAAGCCCGCAATGGCCGAGGCATCGAAAGCAATGCCGTACTCAAAGGCCCGGGGCAGCTCCGTGGCCACGATGGAGATGTTCTTCTGCCGTCCGAACACATCACAGAAGGCCAGACGGATGAACTTGATCTCCTCCTCATTGACATACTGGATGACATCTTTCGCCGTGTATTTCATCGTTCTCCACCCACTTTCCCCCGCGGTTTTCCCACGGCGGCTGATTTTGGGCCAATTATATCACGCCCGTCGGTCCTTTTCTATGGATTTTTCCAGCCGGAAAACATTTTGTCTATTTCAAACAGTTTCAAAATTTCCCCTGTCCGTTATTTTTGGAGCCCAGGACAGGAATTTAAAAAAGCAGACCCGCTCCTCTTGACAACAGAAGAAGATGGGTTTATAATGCGCCCCGTAAAGGCAAAGGCGTCTTTCCGTTTCTGAGAAAGGCATCTTTGTCTCTTTTTATGTCCTCCCAATTTCTTTTCGTGTCCCCCCGGAAGGGGGCGCCAAGCGGAACTGAAAACCCGGGAGCATATGTGGAAATCAAACGCTTCGTTTTACAGAGAAAGGGTGAATACAAATGGCAGCTGTACTGAAATGCTTCGGAGGCCAGGTTCTGAACGGCACGGGGGCAAATTTTAATTTGTCCCCCTCCCATTTTGCCGGTCTGAACTGGGCCGACAGCCCCACTGTATCCGCCCGCCGGTCTCAGCCTCCGGCCGGGCTCTGCTGTATCTGACCTGCGGGCGGCGGTCTCCTCTTCGAAATTCTCCTCTTTCCCATATCAAACATTCCGCCGCCCCTCATGTTATCTGCCCGGAGGGCATGGGGTGCCATTCCGCCCCATGCCGTCTGCCGGGTCTTCAGGAGGTATTTCTATGTGTTCCATTATCGGTTACTGCGGCCCCGTCCTGGACAGCGCCGCGTTTCAGACCGCCTTTCAGCGCACCCTGTCCCGCGGCCCCGATGACAGCCGGGTAGTAAAGGCGGGCAGCGGCGTGTTGGGCTTTCACCGTCTGTCCATCATGGGTCTAACCCCCTCGGGAATGCAGCCCTTCTCCCTGGGAGAGAGCCTACTGGTGTGCAATGGAGAGATCTACGGCTTTGAAACATTCAAGAGCGCTCTGGCGGGAAAGTACACCTTCCACAGCGACTCCGACTGTGAGATCCTGCTCCCTCTGTATCGGGAGTACGGCGTGGACATGTTCCGGATGCTGGACGCGGAGTTTGCTCTGATCCTCTACGACGCCCAGTCCCATGAGTTTATCGCCGCCCGGGACCCCATCGGTATCCGGCCTCTCTACTACGGCTACGACAGCCGGGGCACCATTCTCTTTGCCAGCGAGCCCAAAAACCTTATGGGTCTCGCCGCCGGGCGGATCATGCCCTTCCCGCCCGGGCACTACTATAAGGGCGGCAGATTTATCTGCTACCGGGATATGTCCAAGGTTCAGGCGGTCTGTCACGACGATCTGGACACCGCCTGTCAGAAGATCCGGGAAAAGCTGATTGCCGCAGTGGAGAAGCGCCTGGTGGCCGACGCCAAAGTTGGCTTTCTCCTCTCCGGAGGTCTGGACTCCTCCCTGGTATGCGCCATCGCTGCCCGAAAGAGCGTACAGCCCATTAAAACCTACGCCATCGGCATGGATGTGGACGCTATCGACCTGAAGTATGCCCGTCAGGCGGCGGACTATCTGGGCAGCGACCACCATGAGATCATCATTACCCGGGAGGATGTGCTCTCCGCCCTGAAAACGGTGGTGGAAGTACTGGCTACCTATGACATCACCACCATCCGGGCCAGCATGGGCATGTACCTGCTGTGCCGGGCCATCCACCAGCAAAGCGATATTCGGGTGCTGCTTACCGGCGAAATTTCTGACGAGCTCTTCGGCTATAAATACACCGACTTCGCCCCCTCTCCCCAGGCCTTCCAGCTGGAGGCGGAAAAGCGGGTGCGGGAGCTGCACATGTACGATGTGCTCCGGGCGGACCGATGCATCTCGGTCAACTCCCTGGAGGCCCGGGTGCCCTTTGGGGATTTGGAGTTCGTACAGTATGTGATGTCCCTTGACCCGGCTCTGAAGGTCAACACCTACGGCAAGGGCAAATATCTTCTTCGCCGGGCCTTCGAGGGGGATTACCTCCCCCAGTCCATCCTTTGTCGAGAGAAAGCCGCCTTTTCCGACGCGGTAGGCCATTCCATGGTGGACGATTTGAAGGAGTACGCCGAGGGCTGCTACACGGACGCAGAATTTGAGCGTCTGCGGCAAAAATATACTCATGCCCGGCCCTTTACCAAGGAATCTCTTCTCTATCGGGAGATTTTTGAAGAATATTACCCCGGACAGAGTCAGATGGTCGTGGACTTCTGGATGCCCAACAGGAGCTGGGCAGGCTGTGATGTGAACGACCCCTCCGCCAGAGTCCTCTCCAACTACGGGGCCAGCGGAATTTAAGGAAGGAGCAACTGTGATGGAACATACCAATCTCCTCTACGAGGGAAAAGCCAAGAAAGTATATGAGACTGACGACCCCCAGCAGCTCATCGTCTCCTATAAAGACGACGCCACTGCCTTTAACGGTCTGAAAAAGGGCACCATCGGCGGGAAGGGCGCCATCAACAACCACATGACCAACCTGCTCATGGATCGGCTGGAGCAGGTCGGCATCCCAACCCACTTGATCCGGGAGCTCAGTTCCCGGGAGGCCCTGGTCAAGCGGGTGACCATCATCCCCCTGGAGGTCATCGTGCGCAACATTGCCGCCGGTTCCTTCTCCAAGCGCTACGGCGTAGACGAGGGGGTAGTCTTTGACCAGCCCACACTGGAGTTTTCCTATAAAAATGACGCTCTGGGCGATCCCCTTCTCAACAGCTCCCACGCCGTCGCCCTGAAGCTGGCTACCACTCAGGAGCTGGAGACCATCCGCCGGTACGCCCTGGCTGTCAACGACTTCCTGAAAAAGCTGTGGGCGGAGTGCGGAGTCATTCTGGTGGACTTCAAGCTGGAATTTGGCCGTCTCAGCAACGGCACCGTGGTGCTGGCCGATGAGATCAGCCCCGACACCTGCCGTCTCTGGGATGCCAAGACCCACGAGAAGCTGGACAAGGACCGCTTCCGCCGGGACCTGGGTGGCGTAGAAGACGCTTACCAGCAGGTGATGACCCGTCTGCTCCGGCACTCCTGAGGGTACAAGGGAGGATATTGCATGGCGACAAAGTATATTTTTGTAACCGGCGGCGTGGTGTCCGGTCTTGGCAAGGGGATCACCGCTGCCTCCCTGGGACGGCTTCTGAAGCAGCGAGGTCTCAGGGTGAAGGTCCAAAAGCTGGATCCCTACCTGAATGTGGACCCGGGGACCATGAGCCCCTACCAGCATGGGGAGGTCTTTGTCACCGACGACGGGGCGGAGACCGATCTGGATTTGGGTCACTACGAGCGCTTCATTGACGAGAATCTTACCCGCCACAGCTCCGTCTCCTCGGGCAAGATCTACTGGAATGTGCTCAATCGGGAGCGGGCAGGGGATTATCTGGGGGCCACGGTCCAGATCATCCCCCATGTCACTGACGAGATCAAAGCCAACATCTATGCTCTGGATACCCCGGACACCGATGTGGCCATTGTAGAGATCGGCGGCACCGTGGGAGACATTGAAAGTCAGCCCTTTCTGGAGGCCATCCGCCAGATAGCCGCCGAACGGGGCCGGCACAAGGTGATGTTTCTTCATGTCGCTCTCATCGTCTCCATCCCCGGCACCGGCGAGCTCAAAAGCAAGCCCATCCAGCACTCGGCCAAGGAGCTGCTCTCTCTGGGCATCCAGCCCGATGTGATCATCTGCCGCAGCGACTGCCCCATCTCCCAGGAAATGCGGGAGAAGATCTCTCTGTTCTGCAACATTCCCGCCGACCATGTGATTCCCAACCTCACCGCCCCCATTCTCTATGAGGTGCCCCTCATGCTGGAGCGTGAGGGGCTGGCCGAAGTTGTGGTGCGCCATCTGGGCCTCATCTGCCGCGGCCCCGACCTCACCGAGTGGGCCACCATGGTCCACCGGGCCAAGC
>CALWOR010000003.1 GCA_944383205.1 uncultured Oscillospiraceae bacterium
ATGCCCAGCTTGGCAACCATCTGATACTGGGGCAGAATGAAGATCTGAGAGGGCAGGGACATCTGCACCAGGATCAGACCGAAGAGGATATTCTTGCCCCGGAACTGGAGCTTGGCGAAGGCGTAGCCTGCCATGGAGCTGAAGACCACAGCGCAGATCACCCGGAAGAGGATCATCAGCGCGGTATTTACATACATGTTCACAAAGGGCAGAGAGGCCACCGCATCCACAAAGTTATCCAGATTCCAATGGGAGGGGAAGATGACGGGAGGGATCTGCATGCTCTCGGTTTGAGTTTTGAAGCTGGTGAGGATCATCCACACGAAGGGGAAGATCATAATGACGGCGCCCAGGATCAGACATACATAAGTAAGGATTGTGGTCAGCTGTCTGGTACGCTGTAAAGAGCTCGGTTTCATCAGTATTCCCCTCCTTTACACATCATAGTTGACCCATTTCTTCTGGCCGATGAACTGAATGACGGTGATGATGCCGATGAGCAGTACCGTCCATACCACGATAGCGGCGCCGGAGCCGCGGCTGCCGGCCACGAAGGTCTCACGATAGAACAGGTACATTAAGCTCTGCACCGATGTCAGTGCCGGGTTCGTATCCTCCACCATCATATAGATGAGATCGTAGACCTTGATGGAGGACATCAGGCGCATGATCATGACCACGAACAGAGTGGGGGAGACCATGGGCAGGGTGATCTGCAGGAACTGGTTGATCTTGCTGGTGCCGTCGATCTCGGCGGCCTCGTAGTAGCTCTTGGAGATATTCTGCAGACCGGCCAGCAGCAGCACCGCGTCATAGCCGATGTTGCTCCAGATAGCCACGATGGCGCAGGCGATCATCACATACTTGGAGTCGGTGATCCAGTTGATATTGGTGCCGAAGATCTGATTGAGAATGCCGTAGTCGCTGTTGAAGATCCAGCGCCAGACCATGGTGACGGCGGCGGGAGCACAGACCATGGGCAGGAAGAAGATGGTGCGGAACAGGCCCTTGCCGCGGATCTTGGCATTGAGCATCATGGCCACCAGCAGGGACAGGAACAGCCCCACAGGCACGGTGAGGATACAGAACAGGATGGTGTTCCAGGTGGCCCGCCAGACCTCAGGGTTCTGGAACATCTCCACATAGTTGCCGATGCCGATGAATTTGTAATTGCCGAAGCCCAGGTGTTCACAGAAGCTGGTGTAGATGGTCTGAATGAAGGGCCACAGGTTCAGCACCACAAGACCGATGATGGTGGGGGCGATCATAAAATAGCCCCAGTTTTCCTCCCGCCGGGCGGCGGCGGACAGCTTCATTGTTGTTTTCTTCATGTCTCACCCCTCCTGTCAGGAATCGGCCAGCTTCTTGGAGGTCTCAGTGTTGATCAGGTTCTGGATGTTGTCCAGGCCGGTATCAATGTCCACCGAGCCGTTGTAGATGCTGGTCATGATATCCACCACGCCGCTCTTCCACTTGGGACGGGCGGAGTTGTTCACATACTGCACACAGTAATCAAACTGTGTCATAATGGCGTCCAGATTCAGCTGATAGTCAAAGCCGCTGAAGGCGCTGATCCAGGAATCTTCCAGACCCTCATATGCGGGGATGGCGGCCCCAGACTCGCCTTGGATGCGCTGGGCCTCCTCGCCGGCAAAATAGGTCAGGATGTCCAAGGTGATGTCAAGGTTTTTGCCGTGAGCGCCGGTGGCGTAGGTCAGGCCGTTGGAAATGGTGGCCCGGCCGTCACCGCTGACCGGATCGGGAGCGGCGGGGAGTACGGCGATGTCCCACTTGCCCACCATGTCGGGGTAGTTGTTCATCTCAGCCAGCAGATTCCAGCTGCCCTCCAGGAACATGGCGCCCTTTCCGGAGAAGAAGGCGGTGCCTGGAGAGGTCTCGGCGAAGTAGGCCTGATTGGGGCACCAGTCATTGTTCTGGAGATTGACATAGTACTCCACCGCCTCCCGGGTGGCCTCCTGGTCGAAGCCTCCCTGAGTCTTGTCCTCGGTGAGGATGCAGCCGCCGTTTTGATAGACAAAGTTGTGGTAGCCCAGCTGCTCGTCGTTGTAGGCCATGTAGCCGTAGTTGCCGGTGGCATCGTAAATGGCCTGAGAGGCGGCCTCCAGGTCGTCCCAGGTCCAGGTCTCATCGGGGTAGGCCACCCCGGCGGCATCAAACATCTCCCGGTTATAGACCAGAATGATGTTGTCCTTGTCCTTGGGCACGCCGTACATCCGTCCGTCGGAGCCTTGGGCGTTGCTGATGGAGATCTCGCCGTAGTGTTCCTCGTAGGGGAACAGGTCGGTGACATCGGCCAGCATCCCGAACTCGGAATAATAGAGGATCTGGTCGGTATGCATCCAGAACAGGTCGGGCAGGGTGTTGCTCTCTGCGGCGGCCTCCAGCTTGGTCCAGTACTCACTCCAGCTGGTGACCTGGACCTCGATGACCACATCGGGATTGACATTGGCGGTATAGGCATCGCACATGGCCTGCATGCCGTCCCGCTGGGCCACATCCCAGATCTGGAAGGTCAGGTGGGTCTTTCCGTCAGAAGAGCCGCACCCGGAAAGGGGCAATATCAGCACTGCAGTCAGAAGCAGGGCCAATATGCGTGGCATTTGTTTCATGAATCGCTCCTCCTCTTTGATGATTTGTGTCTGCGCCGGCGCCGGAAACGGAGCGCCGTGAAATTGTATTCATCATATAATGAATGTGTCTAAACTGTAAATGAAAGTGTACCGTCAAAATATACCCAAATGCCATATTGCACATCTTTTGTGCATATTAAATGACATTTGGGTATATATAAAACAAATTCGTTAAAATATCAATTATTGCTATACCATTTTTGGATAAAATCACGAAATAAAAGGGGGCGTATCTCGGGAGTGAAAAGGAAACGCAGAGACTGCACAAGTGATGTGAAAGCCAAAGAAATTTGATATATCAAAATGTGCGGTTCCTGTCTCTACCACAGGAAGGGATCGCGGCGGGGCGGCTGTTTTCTCTCCTGCCGGGGCAGACTTTCGATGTATTCGCTGGGGGAGACGCCGGTCTCACGGCGGAACACCTTGGCAAAGTAGTTGGCATTGGCAAAGCCGGAGGCCTCGGCCACATAGGTGATGGAAGGGTCTTCTCCCCGGAGCAAAAGCTTGGAGTACTCCACCCGCAGATGGGTGATGTACCGCCCGGGAGAGACTCCGGTCTGCTTGGTGAAGCAGCGGATGAGGTGAGCTTTTGACACTTCCAGCCGCTGGGCCAACTCATCCAGTCCCTCCAGAAAGGGAAACTCCTCCTGGATAATCCCCACCGCCGCCTCCACCAGGGGGGAAAGCTGGTCCTCCGACTCCTGCTTGGGAAGAGAGGCGGGGCCGCTAATGAGGTTTGTGAGCATGGTGTAGGCGTAGGCAGAGGCAGAGGTCCCGCTTACCGGGGGACGCTCGTCCTCCAGCACGGACAGGGCCAGCGCCGCCTCCCGTACTGCGCCGCCCCCCTTTGGGAAAAAGGCAGCCGCATCCTCCAGGCGGCCGGCAAGCATTCGGCCGGGCAGCTCGCCGTGGAGCCGGACAAGGACGCACACGCTGTCTCCCACCGACTGGAGGGTGAATTCTCCGCACTGACACAGCGCCAGGGCCTGGCCGGATGACAGTACATCGTTTCGGGCATAGGTGGAGGCGGTGAGCGCACCCTGGGCTACAGAAACAAGGCAGCAGCACAGATCTCCCGCATAGCCGGTGTAGCTGCCACCGGATGCCAGAGAAAAAATCCTGGCGGAAGAGAGGCTCAAAAGCCCTTCCAGCGCCGGGTCGGGCGGGGCGGGACGGATCTCCCGCGCTTTTGCCGGATCGGAAATCATACTGTGTTCCTCCCCAAAAAGGGACAGGCGCGGGAAAACCGCCTCCTGTCCCTGGTAGACATAAAACTACTGTGGAATATCAGTGGGCAATGGCCCGCTCGGTCTCTTTGTCGAAGAGGTGGATCTTCTCGTTCTTGAAGGTCAGAATGGCGGTGTCCCCCTCACGGCCCTTGAAGGTGGGCTCGGTGCGAATGACCATCCGGTTGCCCTGGCAGTCCACATGGAGACTGATCTCTGCGCCCATGAGCTCGGCAATCTCCACAGTGGAGGTTATGCTGCCCGCCTTGGCGGCCTCTCTGGCGTCGGAAGCGTCCACGGCGATCACATCCTCGGGGCGGATGCCCAGCATCACGGCCTTGCCTACATAGGGGGCCACGGCCTCGTTCATCCGGGCGGGCAGGGCCACGGCAGTGCCGCAGAGCTGGGCGGCATAGCCGCTGCCTTCCTTGACGATGACGGCGTCCAGGAAATTCATCTGGGGGGAGCCGATGAAGCCGGCTACGAACAGGTTGCAGGGATAGTCGTAAAGTACCTGGGGTGCGTCGTTCTGCTGGATGACGCCGTCCTTCATGACCACGATCCGGTCGCCCATGGTCATGGCCTCGGTCTGGTCGTGGGTCACATAGACAAAGGTGGTCTGCAGGCGCTTGTGCAGGCGGCTGATCTCAGAGCGCATGGCAGTGCGCAGCTTGGCGTCCAGGTTGCTGAGAGGCTCGTCCAACAGGAAGACGGCGGGGTTGCGCACCATGGCACGACCCAGGGAGACACGCTGGCGCTGGCCGCCGGAAAGGGCCTTGGGCTTGCGGTTGAGCAGGTGCTCCAGATCCAGAGCCCGGGCAGCCTCGTGGACCCGGCGGTCGATCTCATCCTTGGGGACCTTCTGCTGAAGCAGGCCGAAGGCGATGTTCTTATATACCGTCATGTGGGGATAGAGGGCATAGTTCTGGAAGACCATGGCGATGTCCCGGTCCTTGGGAGCCACATCATTCACCAGGCGGTCACCGATGTACAGCTCGCCGCTGCTGATGTCCTCCAGCCCGGCGATCATCCGCAGGGTGGTGGACTTGCCGCAGCCGGAGGGGCCTACCAGAATAACGAATTCCTTGTCCTGAATCTCCAGGTTCAGATCGGGGACGACGGTTACATTGCCGGGGTAGGTTTTGTTGACATGCTTGAATGTAATGCTTGCCATGATCCTTGACCTCCATTTTGTTGTCTCAACAATATAGGTAATTTGTTGATATTATATTTTGACCTAAAACGAGCCATCCCAAAGGAATGCCTTCTTTGGGACCTAGAATAGCATGGGAAGTGTCCACATGCAATAGTAATTTAGTGATGGTATTGGTAAAAAGATGATTTTTTGATGGAGCAATAGGATGATATCATCAAATTACCTGCGTGGTCATTTTATTGCTATTGAATTGCCGGGCGCAGTGTGATATGGTCACGCTGATAAGGATTATGGAGGAGAGGAAGGGGTCTGTTTGTTTTTCCGAAGAGATTATAGTACACCCGGTCCGGGGATCCGTCCGGACGAGCCGGAAAAGACCGGCCCGGCCCGGCTTCTTCAGATCATCCAACTGGAGGCAGGTTCTGTTTTTCTGCTGAATCTGTTGTTTCTGGCCTGCTGTATCCCTGTGATTACCATCCCGCCGGCTATATTTGCCATGAATCAGGTGATCCGAAAGATGATGCTGGACAGGCCTGTGCTCTGCTTCTATGATTTCCGTACCGCATTTTGCACCTTCTGGAAGCAGAGCTACATCGCCTTTTTTCTGGTTGCGCTGCCCCTGGTGGGGGCGGGCTTCGGAGCGGGCTTTTATCTCCTGCGTGCGGGGGAAAACCCGGTGATGTTTGCCCCCTTTCTGGTCTGCTCCACTATTTTTCTGGTGACGCTGCTCTCCTCCGGATGCCTGTATGGGGCGCTGGGGGCCGGAATGAAGCTGGGCCCGGCGCTCCGCCTGGCCCTGGCCTTGGGAGTAGGAAAGCCTCTTCGCCCGCTGCTGTCCGCTCTGGTGGGATACGGTCTGCTGCTGTTTGGGATCCTGCAGCTGCCCATCAGCCTCATCTATGTGCTGGCTCTTGGGTTTTCCCTGCCCTGTCTGCTGGGCAATTTTTTCCTGCGCACTCTGCTGCGGGACTACTGTCCCGCCACTGAGGAAGAGGAACGGGAGGAGTAAGAGCGCTTTTGGAAGGATTCCTGTGATTAAACATGGAAGGTGAAATGATATGCCTGAAATCGTAACTGTGGGCGAGGCCCTGATTGACCTGACTCAGACGGAAGAGGATGAAAAGCACATCCGCCGCTACGCCGCCTTTCCCGGGGGTGCTCCCGCCAATGTGTCGGTGGCAGCCGCCCGTTTGGGGGCGGAGGCCGCCTTTATCGGCAAGGTGGGCCGGGATGCCTTCGGTGCCTCCATCCGGGAGACTCTCTGCCGGGACGGAGTGGATGTGACCGGACTTTATGAAAGCGGGCGGGACCTCACAACCCTGGCGGTGGTCAGCGTGGACGCCGGGGGCGAGCGGAGCTTTGCTTTTTACCGCACTCCCGGAGCGGATACCCAGCTTACCCCGGAGGAGTCCGTCCGGGCTCTGGAGGCCTATGGAAAGCGGCCTGTGTTTCTCCACTTCGGTTCAGTGAGCCTTACCGCTGATCCTGCCCGCAGCGCCACCCTGACGCTCGCCGGTCGGGCCCGGGAGTTGGGGATTCTTCTGAGCTACGACCCAAATTACCGCCCCAGCCTGTGGCCTGATGAGGAGACCGCTCTGGCCTGGATGAAGAAGCCTTTGCCCCTGTGCCATGTGCTGAAGCTGGCGGAAGAGGAGCTGGAGCTGCTCACCGGAACCCAGGATTTGGATAAGGGTACCATGTCCCTCTGGGAAACCTATAAAATCCCCCTGATCGTGGTCACTCTGGGGGCAGAAGGCAGCTTCTTCCGGTTGGGAGAGGATACCGGCCGGGTGTCCTCCCGACCGGTCCAGGTGGCGGATACCAATGGGGCCGGGGACACCTTCCTGGGGGCCCTGCTCTCCCGGCTGGTTCTGGTCGGCGGTTTGAAGGAACTGACACCTGAAAAGCTGACGGAGGCACTGGATTTTGCAAACGGTGCCGCCGCCCTTACCTGTACCCGGCCCGGTGCCATCCCCGCCATGCCCACCCTGGGTGAGGTGCTGTCCTGGAAGGAGACTGCCCAATGAAGAAAGCTGATTTGTTCGGGGAACGCCTGGCTCCCTGTGAGGAGGAACTGCGAGGGCTTTACACCTCCCTCTATGGGGACAATGAGCAGGCCTATTCCTATTTCCTGGGGATGCTGAAGTCCTCTCTGGCCCAGCGCAAGAGCGCCCTGCGGCGGCTGGACGAAAAGCGGCTGGCCGATCCGGACTGGTGCCGGTCCAGCAAGATGCTGGGCATGATGCTCTACCCCTCCTGCTTTGCCGGGACTCTGAACGGAGTGCGGGAAAAGCTGCCCTACCTGAAGGAATGCGGGATCAACTACCTCCATCTGATGCCCCTCCTGGACTCCCCGCCGGGAAAGAGTGATGGAGGCTACGCCGTGTCCGACTTCCGCCGGGTGCGCCCTGATCTGGGTACCATGGAAGATCTGGAGGCTCTGGCCGATGCCTGCCGCCGGCGGAATATTGCCCTGTGTCTGGACTTTGTCCTCAACCACACCAGCGAGGAGCACCCCTGGGCCAAAGCCGCCCGGGCGGGTGATCCGGTGGCCAGAAGCCGGTACTTTTTCTATGACAACTGGGATATTCCGTCCCAATTTGAGAGGACTGTCCCCCAAGTGTTTCCTACCACCGCGCCGGGAAACTTCACCTATTTGTCCGACTGCAACCAGGTGGTCATGACCTCCTTCTATCCCTTCCAGTGGGATCTGAACTACCGCAACCCCATGGTCCTCAACGACATGACGGAAAATCTGCTGTATCTGGCCAACCGGGGTATGGATGTGATTCGTCTGGACGCGGTGCCCTACATCTGGAAAGAGCTGGGGACCAACTGCCGCAACCTGCCCCAGGTGCACACCCTGGTGCGCCTTATCCGCCTGGCCTGCCAGGTGGTCTGTCCCGGCGTGCTGCTGCTGGGAGAGGTGGTAATGGAGCCGGCCAAGGTGGCCCCTTACTTCGGCACTCCGGAGCGTCCTGAGTGCGATATGCTCTATAATGTGACCACCATGTGTACCACCTGGAACACGGTGGCGACCCGAAATGTGGAGCTGCTCCGCCACCAGATGGAGCAGGTGTGTGCCCTGCCCAGAACCTGCCTGTTCCAGAACTACCTCCGCTGTCACGATGACATAGGCTGGGGGCTGGACTACCCCTGGCTGTTTCAGCGGGATCAGAATGAGGTCCCCCACAAGAAATATCTCAACGACTGGTTTACCGGCCGCTGGCCCGGGAGCTGGTCCCGGGGGGAGCTCTACAACGATGATCCACGCCTGGGAGATGCCCGGCTGTGCGGCACGACCGCCTCTCTGTGCGGCATCGAGAGCGCCCTGGCCTCCGGCGATGCTGCCGCCCTGGACCGGGCGGTCCAATGCCACCTGATGCTGCACGCCTGGATGCTGTCCCAGAGCGGGATCCCCGTGCTGTACAGCGGGGACGAGCTGGGCCGTCTCAACGACTACAGCTACCACGACGACCCGGACAAGGCTGCGGACAGCCGCTACCTCCACCGGGGAAACTTCCAGTGGGATCAGGCGGCTCTGTGCCGGGACGAGAGCACCCTGCCCGGTCGGATCTTCCAGGCCCTGCGCAGGCTGGAGGAGATCCGGGGGAGAGAGCAGGTCTTCCGGGCGGATGCCGAGGTCACGCTGCCCGGCTCCGGGAGCGGCAGCGTGCTGGCTCTCTGCCGCCGGTATGGGGAGGAGGAGATGACCGCCTTCTTCAATTTCTCAGAATATCCTCAGACCATTTTCTGCCCGGAGCGGCCCATGACCGACCTGGTAAGCGGGAAGCGGCTGGAAGGCGGGGCCATGTCCATGCCCGGCTACGGCTTTCTGTGGCTCAAGACGCTCCCCCAGCAGGAGAAATCATCGAAATAGGAGACAAAGAGACAAGCTGCCGTCAGACAGGGTTGAAGACCTGACTGACGGCGGCTTTTTCAATTTAATGGTTGACATCCTTTGTCTAATGGGATAGACTGCTACTAGAGAGTCTATTGGATTAGACAAAAGGAGGACCGCTATGGATACCCCAAAGATCTTTGAGAGTGAATACCGCTTCTGCCTCATTCTGTGGGCACAGGAGCCAGTGACCACCACCCGGCTGGTGGAGCTGTGCCGGGAGGATCTGGGCTGGAAGCGCACCACCACCTACACGGTCATCAAGCGCCTTTGTGAGCGGGGCGTGGTGAAAAATGAGGACGGCGTGGTTTCGTCTCTGATCTCCAAGGAAGAGGCCCAGGTGTCCGAGCTGGACGAGCTGATGGAAAAGAAGTTCCAGGGCTCCCTGCCCGCCTTCCTGGCCGCCTTTGCCCGGCGGCAGGCCCTGTCCGAGGACGAGGTGGAGGAGA
The DNA here is from genome assembly GCA_944383205.1 of uncultured Oscillospiraceae bacterium. Taxonomy (GTDB): domain Bacteria; phylum Bacillota; class Clostridia; order Oscillospirales; family Oscillospiraceae; genus Lawsonibacter. The sequence continues at coordinate 9,384 of CALWOR010000003.1, forward strand.
TCCGCCGGATCATTGAGAAGTAAGGAGGGGCAGGATGGAAGCGGTATTTTTAAAGCTGGTGAACCTGAGCATCTCCGCCGGCTGGCTGGTGCTGGCCGTTCTGGCCCTGCGTCTGGTGTTCCGCAGAGCTCCCCGGTGGGTCTTCTGCCTGCTGTGGGCCCTGGTGGCCCTGCGCCTGGTGTGCCCCTTCTCCCTGGAGAGCGCCCTGAGCCTTGTGCCCAGCGCCCAGACCCTGCCCCCGGAGATCCTCTACACGGCCGAGCCCCAGATCCACAGCGGCATCCCCGCCATCAACAGCGCCGTGAACCCCCTGCTGGGCCAGAGTATGGCCCCGGCTCCGGGTCAAAGTGCCAACCCCACCCAGGTCTGGTCGTTTATCCTGTCCTGTATCTGGATGGCAGGTATGTGCGTCATGGCCCTCTACGCTCTGGTGAGCTGTTGGCTCCTGAAGCGCAGAGTGGCCACGGCAACCCTTCTGCGGGAAAACATCAGGCAGAGCGAGAGGGTGGACACCCCCTTTGTGCTGGGGCTCTTCCGCCCGGTCATTTACCTGCCCTACCATATGGGGGAAGGGGACCTGGAATATGTCATTGCCCACGAGCGCTCCCACATCAGAAGAAAAGACCACTGGTGGAAGCCCCTGGGCTTTGCCCTGCTGACGGTCTACTGGTTCAATCCCCTGTTGTGGCTGGCCTATGTGCTGCTGTGCCGGGACATTGAGGGGGCCTGTGACGAGAAGGTCATCCGAGAGATGGAGCTGGAGGACCGGCGAGGCTACTCCACCGCCCTTTTAAATTGCAGTGTACACCGCCGGTCCATTGCCGCCTGCCCCCTGGCTTTTGGTGAGGTGGGGGTGAAGGAGCGGGTGAAGGCGGTGATGAACTACAAGCGCCCTGCCTTCTGGCTGGTGGCCGCCGCCCTGGCCGCCTGCGCCCTGGCGGCGGTGTGCTTCCTCACAGATCCGCCCGCCGGACGGGAATTTTCCATGGACGGCACAGGCGTGGCCGATCTGGACCCACAGGAAATTGTGGAGCGGATCGCCAAGCTGGAGAAGCTGGAGGACGGCTCCAAGCTGTATGTGAACGGGGACAATTTTGAGCTGAGCTTTACCCGGGACTTTCAGTGGAAGGACTCCGGGACGGTGCGCTTTTTCTACCTCCGGGATCAGGAGACCTACAGCGCCCAACTGCGCATATTTGCCGATGAGAAGAAGTATTTTGTCACCGAGGGGGACCAGTGGCCGGAGCAGGACCGTATTTTTATGCTCCAGAGTTACCTGGAGGCGGTGAAGTATCTGCCCCGGGAGAAGGTCCGGGAGCTCCTCCCTGAGGCGGAGGGGTATGTGGTCCAGCTGGTGGAAGGGGGGACACCGGGAGAGGCGGGGCGGTCCCTCACCTATACCGCCCAGGGGGTCAATGCCATTGACGGGTGGTTCATCCATCTGCGGGTGGACCCTGTCTATGGGGGAAATGAGGGCATCCCAGCGGAGGAGAGCATCCACCTCTTCTACGGCGGGGAGAGCGCCGCCCCTGCGGTGACCAAGTGGTTTGACTACACCGCCTCCCCCTCGGACATGGATTGGGACGGGGAACTGGCGCTGGAGCTTCCCCAGTTTCCTGATGTGACATTTTCCTATACCCCGGAGCGGATCACCGCCCAGGGCTGGAAGTTTTTGGGGCGGAAGTATACTCTCGTCACAGGTATGCCCATCTGGAACGGCTACTTCTGCGACCTCACCGGGGATGGTCTGCCCGAGCTGTGCGTCACCTACAGCTGGGGCTCCGGCATGATCGACACTCGGGTGTCGGTCTACGATTACGCCGTGGGGAACAGGTACAACATAGAGGGACGGGGAGAGCGGGACTATGCCCTGCGGTACAACCAGGAGGACGGCCTTCTCTATGTGGATGTGAGGCCCTATGAACAGGACCGGGTAATTGCCTCCGGCCCCCTGGTGTTCCGAGATGGCTGCCTTCAGATTATGGACAGCTCTCTGGAGTGGCAGGATGGGGCGCAGATCACCTGCCTGCCCGGGGATTACGACCTTGACCGGGACGGGACCCCGGAGACGGTGGAGCTGGCCACATACTTTGACGAGAGCCTCCGTTATGAGGCGCGGGTTGTCCGTGCCGATGGGACCGTCCTGTGGCGGGATGCGGCGTATACCGTACACAGCGGGTACAACAGCGTCTTCCTCTGCCGCCTGGAGGACGGGGACTACCTGCTCCGCTACCACCCCACTATGTATCAGGGCTACGCCACCTACGCCTATGAGCTGTTCTACCTGGACGGGGAGGGCAATCCCATCACGGTGCGGGAAAACAGCATCAGCTTTGACCTGAACCAGGACCCCGCCATGCACGAGAGCTTTGATCCGGAGGCCATCGCCGGCTTTATGGAGGAGCTCAACGGCCTGCTGGCACACAGCAAGCTCCTTATGACCACCGATACCGCCCTGGATGGCATGGACCCGGACCACCCCCGGGACGAGCTGTGGTGGCTGAAAGAAGAGGAATTCGGCAGCGGGTATGCCTATGATGAGAGCCGGAGCCTGCGGGAAAACCTGGTGGAATATGCCAAACAATTCTCATGAAAACAGAAGCTGACGCCGGCGGCAACTGCCACCGGCGTCAGCGTTTGAAAAAGCGCTCCTTCAACAGGCCGGGCAGGGGCATGGAGGAGGACAGTTTTTCTTTTGACATTTCCTCAGATTTTGATATAATGGGGGAACAGCAATGAAGCTGGAAGGAGAAGACCCCATGAACAAGCCCCTTTTCGTTCGGAACAAGCTGACCTCCGCCCAGATCATCATCCTGGGCTTTTCCGGCGTGATCCTGCTGGGTGCTCTGCTGCTGATGCTGCCCATTTCCTCGGCACAGGGGGTGGTGACCCCCTTTGGAGAGACCCTGTTCACCGCCACATCCGCCGTGTGTGTGACAGGCCTTGTGGTCCACGACACCGCCCTGTACTGGTCCCCCTTCGGGCAGGCTGTGATCCTGCTGCTCATACAGGTGGGAGGGCTGGGGGTGGTGACAGCGGCGGTGGCGGTGTTTACCATCTCCGGCAGGCGGATTTCCCTGATGCAGCGCAGCACCATGCAGGAGGCCATCTCCGCCCCCCAGGTGGGCGGGATCGTCCGGTCCACGGTGTTCATTGTCCGGTGCACCCTGGTCATTGAGCTTCTGGGCGCGGCGGCCATGGCCCCGGTATTCTGCCGGGACTTCGGAGCGAAGGGCCTCTGGATGGCCCTGTTTCACTCGGTCTCCGCCTTCTGCAACGCGGGCTTTGACCTGATGGGGGAGGGGGGCGCTTACTCCTCTCTGGTGGCCTATGCAGCTGACCCGGTGATCAATGTTACGGTCATGCTGCTGATCATCGTGGGGGGCATCGGGTTTTTGACCTGGGAGGATGTGCGGGCCAACCGGTGGTATGTTCGCCGGTACCGGCTCCAGAGCAAGATGGTGCTGTGTACCACCGGTATTTTGCTGCTTGTGCCCGCGGTTTATTTCTTCACCCGGGAGTATGCCCAGCTGCCTATGGGACAGCGCCTGCTGGCCTCCATGTTTCAGGCTGTGACCCCCAGAACGGCGGGCTTCAATACCATGGATCTGACCCTTTTGAAGGACGCCGGGATCTTTATCATGATCGCCCTGATGCTCATCGGCGGCTCCCCGGGCTCCACCGCCGGGGGCATGAAGACCACCACCGCCGCCGTGATGGCCACCACCGCCTGGTCGGTATTCCGTCGGGAGGAGCACGCCCATCTCTTCGGGCGGCGGATGGACGACAAGGTGGTCAAGCAGGCGGCCACCATCCTTGTGATGTACCTGGCTTTGTTTTTTGCCGGAGCGCTGGTGATCAGCGTGGCGGAGGACCTGCCCATGGATGTGTGCCTGTTTGAGACGGCCTCGGCCATCGGTACGGTGGGGCTGACCTTGGGACTGACCCCCAGCCTGGGCTGGCTGGCCCGGGGGATTTTGATCTTTTTGATGTTCTTCGGCAGGGTGGGGGGACTGACCCTGATCTTCGCGGCCATGTCTGAGACCAACAAGGCCGCCGCCAGACTGCCCCAGGAAAAAATTACCGTCGGATAAAGGAGTTTTTTATGAAATCCATTCTTTTGATCGGCCTTGGCCGCTTTGGCCGTCACATTGCCGCCAACCTCAGCCAGCTGGGCCACGAGGTGATGGCGGTGGACCAGGTGGAGGAGCGGGTCAACGGGGTGCTGCCCTTTGTGACCAACGCCCAGATCGGCGATAGCACCAACGAGGACTTCCTCCGCTCCCTGGGAGTGAGAAATTTTGATGTGTGCATCGTAGCCATTGCCAACGATTTTCAAAATTCCCTGGAGACCACCTCCCTGCTGAAGGAGCTGGGGGCCAAAATGGTGGTGTCCCGAGCCGCCCGGGATGTCCAGGCCAAATTTCTCCTGCGTAACGGGGCGGATGAGGTGATTTATCCGGAAAAGCAAATGGCCAAGTGGGCGGCCATCCGGTACAGCGCCGACCATATTTTGGATTATATGGAGCTGGACGGGGAGCACGCCATGTTTGAGGTCCAGGTGCCTGAAAATTGGGTGGGCCGTACAGTGGGACAGCTGGACATTCGTAAAAAGTACGCGGTCAACATCATTGGCCTGCGCCGATCGGAAAAGCTGAGCCTTTCTATCTCACCGGAGACCGCTTTTGAAGAAGAAGATACCCTCCTGGTGCTGGGGCGCTACCGGGATCTGCAGAAATGCTTTAAAATTTAATGAGATGCAGACCTCCTCCCGAAAGAAAAGAGAAGGGGGTGCGGACAGCCTTCCCTGTCCGCACCCCCAATAGGGAGGAGGATCTTTTTATAGGATAACAGCGCCCAAGCGTCTGCTATCAATGGGGTCAGACTCCGCCGGCAAATGCGGCGCGCCGGGCCGGATGAACTCAACTGTGGGAGTCACCGCAGCTGCTGCAGCTTTTGCATCCGCCCGAGCAGCTGCAGGAGCTGCCGTCGGGACAGCCAATGCACTTTTTGCCGCTCTTTTTTGCTCTATAGATATAGCCCGCGGCGGCAAAAGTGATGATAACTAGGATGCCAATCACAATATAGTCGATCATAATCATTTTACTCCACTCAGTGCGTACTCACGCTTCAGATCTTTTTCCGATTTCATACACAGATGGACCAGGACGGCGGCGAACGCAGCCACCGCGATGAGGCCGGGAACAAATCCAACGCCCAGACTGCCGGTGGTGATGAGGGTGCCGATCTGATAGACCAGGAAGCCCACGGTGTAGCCGGTGCCCAGCTGCAGGCCGATACCGGCCCACAGCCACTTGGCGCTCTTCATCTCGGAATTCATGGCGCCGATGGCGGCAAAGCAGGGGGGCGTATAGAGGTTGAACATGAGATAGGCCAGGGCGGCTACCTTGGTGATGGCAATGATGCCAGCCACCTCAGCCCCGGAGCCTTCAATCATAGCCAGTTCTTCGGTATCAATGAAGTTCTCCAGGCCCACAAAGCACACGGCCAGAGTGCCCACCACATTCTCCTTGGCGATGAAGCCGGTGACAGCGGCGGCGGCCAGCTGCCAGCTGAGTACGCCCACAATGGGCACCAGCAGCCAGGCGAAGGGGCCGGCGATGGAGGCCAGGATGGAGCTGTCGGCGCTCTCGGCCACCTGGAAGCTCCAGTCGAAGGTCTGCATGATCTGCACGGCGGTGTTGCACAGCAGGATGATGGTGGCCGCCTTCACGATGTAGGCCCAGCCCCGGCTGCACATGGCCTTGAGGGCGAACCACAGGGAGGGGATTTTGTACTCAGGCAGCTCGATGATGAAGAAGGACTTGCGGCTTTTATAGCCTGCGATCTTGTTCACCAGCAGAGCCCCCAGGAAGATGAGCACGATGCCGGTGAAGTACATGGTGAAGCTCACCCAGCCCGCATCGTCAAAGAAGGCGCCGGCAAACAGGGCGATGACGGGGATCTTGGCCCCGCAGGGCATGAAGGGGGTGAGCATGGCGGTGGCCCGGCGCTCCCGCTCGTTGCGGATGGTGCGGCTGGCCATGACGCCGGGGATGGCGCAGCCGGTGCCGATGACAAAGGGAATGACCGACTTGCCCGACAGGCCCACCTTCTTGAAAATGGGATCCAGCACCACAGCTACACGGGACATATAGCCGCAGTCCTCCAGCAGGGCGATGAGGAAGTACATCACCATCACCAGGGGGAGGAAGCCCACCACGGCCCCCACGCCGCCGATGATACCCTCGGACAGCAGAGCGGTGAGCAGGGGGTTGGCGTCAGCCAGGGACTCGGCGACAGACTCCTTGAGGCCATCGATCAGCGTCACCAGGCCGGGGATGGTGGTGCCGTCGGCAAATTCATAGCCCTCCGCGATCCAGGGACCCACCCAGACCTGGGAGATCTGGAACACCAGGAACATGACGGCGGCAAAAATGGGGATGCCCAGGAACTTGTTGGTGAGCACCGCGTCAATGGCATCGCCGGAGTTTTTTTCCCGGGAGAGGACCTTTCGCTTCTCTACTTGAGAGACCAGCTGGTTGACAAAGGCAAAGCGCCGGCGGTCGGCCTCCTCCACCGCCTTTTTGCTGCTCAGATCGATATCCCCCTGAACATAGGGGGCCTTCTGACCCTTGCCCTTCAGGGCAGCGGCGGCCTCCACCGCAGTCTTCAGCCCGTCTCCGGAAGTGGACACCGTCTGAATCACCGGACAGCCCAGTTTTTCCGCCAGGACAGCCGCGTCGATCTCGGTCTCTTTTTTTTCGTTGATGTCGCTCTTGTTCAGCGCAACCACCACCGGGATCCCCAATTCCAGCAGCTGGGTGGTGAAGAACAGACTGCGGGAAAGATTGGTGGCGTCCACGATATTGATGATGGCGTCGGGATGCTCGTGGCGCACATAGGAGCTGGTAATGCTCTCCTCGGAAGTGAAGGGGGACATGGAGTAGGCGCCGGGCAGATCCACGGCTACCAGTTCCTCCGTGCCGCTGTAGTAGGCTTTTTTAATGGGGTGCTCCTTCTTTTCCACGGTGACGCCGGCCCAGTTGCCCACCTTCTCATTGCGCCCGGTGAGAGCATTATACATGGTGGTCTTGCCCGAGTTGGGGTTGCCGGTCAAGGCAATTCGCATAGATGGTTCCTCCTTTTGTGATCATCGCTCTCTCAATTTATATTACAACACACATTGGTTATTTACGACTAACCGTTGCGCGTGGTAAAACGATGCTTTAAGACTGCAGGCAGTTATATTTGAATAGCAGAGGCAAGCTGGGTATCAATGTTGTACCGGCCGTCCTTGATGGAGACCACACATCCGCCTTTTAAGTGAGATATGACTGTGATAGGTTCCCCTGCATAACAGCCGAGAGAGAACAAAAAGGCGTTGAGCTCCTCATCGTCCGTATTGATTTGCCGGATGTGATATACTTTCCCTTCCAGGGCGTCTGTTAGCGTCATGTCGTTCACCTGTTCAATATGTTTGTGCCCGGAACGGGCAAATACCGTAGTTAGCTTACACTAACTTTGTGCGTGCTAAGTGTAGCATCCTGTTCCTGTGATGTCAAGCCCAACCGGGAATTTTCTTGATTTTTTTTCTGGTTTGTGATAATCTTGTACAAACTTGAAGGGGGGCGGAATCGTCCTGATGAATATTCACGAATCAGCGGAAGATTATTTGGAAGCCATTCTGGTGCTGAAGGAGAAACAGGGGATGGTCCGCTCCATCGATGTGGTCCACTATCTGGATTATTCCAAGCCCAGCGTCAGCGTGGCTATGAAGCGTCTGCGGGAGAACGGATATATCGAAATGGACGAGGAGGGGTATATCAGTCTGCTTCCCCCGGGAGAGGAGATCGCCCGACGGATCTATACCCGGCATAAGCTGCTCACCCAATTTCTGGTCCACTTGGGCGTGAGTGAAGAGGTGGCGGCAGCCGATGCCTGCAAGATCGAGCATGATTTAAGCGATGAGTCCTTTGAGAAGATCACCGCTCACGCCCTGCAGAACAAAAAGTCTTAGATACTGGATCCCTGGGGACGATGTCTCCAGGGATTTTTTATGCCGGGGCTGCCAGAGATTCAAGGGAAGCGCCCTGTTCATAAAGCCGCATGCAGCGGTTTACACAGGTACGGTAGCAGGCAAAGCACTTCTCCATAGCGCAGGGATCCCCGTAGGATTTCCACAGCCCGCAGCAGGTAAAATTTTCCCCTCGGTGCTCAATAAAGCCTATTACATCGCGCAGGGGATAGCCAAGGAAAACACCGATCTCATGGGGAAACTGAGTTTGTGTCTGCATGCGAAGAGACAGCTGGTCCAGCAGAAGATTCGTATCCCCCCAGTGATAGCCATACTGTTCCAAAAATCGGCGGATATTGTGAAGGGTAAGCATGCGTTCCAACTGCCTGGGGCGGAAGACATAAATTAAGGCCGTTCCCACACCTGGACGCTCCAGCAGGATTCGGGCCGCAAGCCCCAGCGGACAGAGCCTGTGATTCCATTGATCGACCTGAATGCGCAGCTCCGCCATGGAAGGATGGGAGAAGGAGAACAAGCTGCCTGGTTTCATTCCTGACAAGGTCAGTGCACACTGCCGGACCAGTACGGCTTCAAAGGTCTGATTCATGGGAGAAACTCCTTTCCGGAAGAGAGGTGGTTGGAAGCTTTGGATAGGGGTTCCCCCCGCACGGCAGCCGTGCGGGGGGAATTGGGAAGTAGGGAAGTAGGGAGGTGTCAATAGGGGGAGGAGTGTTGCGGGCCGCGGTGTTTACCAGGCTGCCAGCGCCCGGCCCAAAGCGCGGCAGGCCTCTTTGGCGTTGTCGTCGGGAGCTTCGTTGACCATGAGCCCCATTTCATCGTAGAGGATAGCGTTGTCATCCAGACACCGGGCACACCAGTCCCGCATCCATTGTCCGTCGCCCCAGCCGTATGAGCCGAACAGGGCGATCTTTTTGCCGCTGAGAGTAGGCTCCAGTTGGGCGAACATGGGCTCGAACTCCATTTCTTCCAGTACCTCGGCTCCCATGGCGGGACAACCGAAGGCGATGACCTGAAATTGGGACAACCGATGGGGGGAAAACTCTGCCGGGCCAAACTGTTCCACCAGGGCGCCCGCCTCAATAGCGCCCTGGGCGATGCAGTCGGCCATGATCTGGGTGTTGCCGGTACCGCTCCAATAGACGATGGCCAGTTGATTCATGGATAGCATTTGCTCCTTTCGAAAAAATCATGCCCGCAAAGATCGCGAGCATAGTTAGCAATAACTAACCGTATGAGAAAAGAAACAGGCTGTCCGCCTTTTGTAGTTAGCTATAACTAACCTCAAGCAAACTATATCACAGACCTGCTCACCTGTCAACCCCTCTTTTTAAATTGATTTTCCTGCCCGATGAGCTCTCAGGAGAAAATCGGATGAGCTGACAGAAATAGGAAAGGATTTGCAGGTATAGCATGCGTGCCTTGGGCAAAGCTAGGGGTGGATGTTCCATCCGACATGATCAAACAATTTACAATGAAAAAGGAGAGACACATTATGTCCAGCAACAAGAAGACTATGGTTCCTAATGCTCGTGAGGCCATGAACAAGTTCAAGATGGAGGCCGCCAACGAGGTGGGCGTCAACCTGAAGCAGGGCTACAACGGCGATCTGACCAGCAAGCAGGCCGGCTCCGTGGGCGGCCAGATGGTCAAGAAGATGATCGAGTCCTACGAGAACAGCATGAAGTAACCTGTCCTCAAAGGACAAGTTTCATTCGTTCCCAAGGACAAAATAACAGGGCCGGACGCCAAGTCCGTCCAGGGGGCGCTGTCGCGGGAGGCCGGGAAGTCCGGCATCTTTGACAGTTTCCCTTGGCGGGGCGGCGTCCGGCCCGCTTTTCATGTTTGGGCGCTTTCATCCCGGCAGGGCGGGAGCTCATACTGAGATGGGGGCTTCTTAAAGCCCATTGACAATGAAATTGGGGCGCTTTCCCTCCAGGACCAGGCGTACGGAGTTCCACATATTTCGGTGGGCCCGGGCGAAGGAACCGCCGGTGTTGCCTCCCAAATGGGGACTGTACACCGCCTTGTGGGCCACTTCGGGGGGGAGTGCCACCAGAGGGTGGTCCGCGGGGGTGGGTTCGGGGAAAAGGGTATCTGCGGCCAGACCACCCAGACGCCCGTCAATGAGAGCTTGACGGACAGCCATGTTGTCCATCAGCTCGCCCCGGGCGGTGTTGACCAGGACGGTGCCGGGGCGTACTTTTTCCAAAAGTGCTGCGTTGATCATATTCCGGGTGTGGTCATTGACGGCACAGTGGAGGGAGAGGACGGTGCATTGTTCCACCAGCTCCTCCAGAGGCAGATAGCTGACGCCCAGTTCCGACTCCACCTCCGGGGGACGGCGGTGGGCGGTGTAGTAATAGAGCTTGCAGCCGAAGGGGCGCAGAAGCTTTGCGGTAGCCTGACCGATGTCCCCCAAGCCGATGAGACCCACAGCCTGCTCCCCCAGCTCGGGGCCTTTGGAAACCATGACGGCCTGCTTCATTTCAAATTGGCGCCCCTCCAGAACGGCCTGGTGGCCGGTGATGCCGTGGCGCAGGGCCATGAGCATGAGCATCACCGTGTGCTCCGCCACAGAGGAGGAGTTGCAGCCCTTGTTGTGGCACACGAAGATCCCTCGCTGCCGGGCGGCCTCCAGGTCGATGCAGTTGAAGGCCACCCCCTCCGAGTGGATCATCTTCAGATGGGGCAGCAGGTCCATGAGATCAGCGCCCACAGGGGTGATGGCGTCCACCAGCACACAGCCGGCGTCAGGGTTGGCTCGGGCGGCATCCAGGATGGAGGGGTACTCCCGGGCGAAGACCATTTCAATGGGAAGCTGGGGGAGAAAGTCGGGGGCGTAGGCGTCGTAGCGGGCCTTGGGGCCCAGGATCAGAATTTTCATGGGCTCATCTCCGTTTTGTTTATTTGATATTGCACTTTTGAAGAGAATCTGTTAAGGCGTAACGGTCAGGTAGCTGCCCGATACATAGCCAGTGACGGCCTGACCGCTCTTGTCTGCGTAGAGGACCTGATACCAGCCGTTTTCTTCTCCCAGAACTACCACCGTGTTTCCGTCCTTCAAACTGCCGATAATAGAGTAGGTGGTGTCGGGACCGGAGCGGACATTGAGGCCCAGCTCCGCGTCAGTGACCACGCCGGTGCGCTGGGGGGCGGTACACACCACCGAGCAGTTGGCGGTAAGGCCCTGCCAGCTGGCAGTGACAACTACAATCTGGTCGGAGGAGGCGGTGCTGATGTTGGTGACCTTGCCGCTGCTGGAGACGCAGGCCACAGAGGGATCGCTGCTGGTCCAGGTGAAGACCGCATTTTCATAGGCGGGGGAGAGGGAGGGGGTGAGGGTCGTGCTGTCCCCGGAGGCGAGGATCATCTGGCTTACATCCAGGGTCAAGGTATACTGGCTGGGATCCACAGAGGGGTCGGCGTTGGGGGTGAAGGTGATGGCTTTGTACAAGATGGCAGCCATCTCCGCCCGGGTCAGGTTGCCCCTGGGGTCGATGCCCTCACCCTTGCCGCTGACCAGACCCTGAGAGACCAGGGTGGCGGTGTGCCCCTTGGCGTAGTCGGCAATCTGGTCCTTGTCACTGAATTGGTCCAGGACGGACAGGTCTCCATCGGGGCAGTTTTTGCCCAACAGGGGCAGAGCCTGGCGCAGGATGGTGAAGGCCTGTTCCCGGGTGATGGGATCGTTGGGGGAGTAAGTCCCTTCACCGGTGCCGGTGGCAAGGCCGGCTCCCTGAGCCCAGGAGAGAGCGGTGTAGTAGTAGTCGCTCTGGGACACATCAGTAAAGGAGGCCTGGTTGGAAGAGGCAGGCTTGCCCAGGGCGTTATAGAGCATCAGGATGAAGTCCGCCCGGCGGATCTGGTTGTCCCGGCCGAACTCTGTGGGGCTGATGCCGGTGACAATGTTGTGGGCGTAACAGTACTCCACAGCGGTATAGGCCCAATGGTCGGGGGTTACATCGTTGTGGACATAGGAGGGGGAGACGGTGATGGTCTGGCTTTTGCCCCCGGCGGAGACGGTAATGGAACCGCTGGTGGGATTGTTGGAAGCGGTAAAGAGGCCGGTTTCATCCACTGTCCCTACATCGCCGCTGACCGTACAAGTGACGGCTTCCCAATTGCGCAGGGCGGTGCGTCCCCAGTAGCTGCCGGAGACAGAGAGCTGGACCTGATCCCCGGCCTTGACAGTGAGAGAGGTGAGAGCCTGGGAAGAGCCCTGCTTGGAAACAGTGAGAGAGGTGAGCGAGCTGACCACATGAATCTGGCCGGTGCCCTCCAGTTCCCGGTCCCCGGTGCGGATGCGGATGGTGTCGGTACCCGCCTTGTCCCCGGCGGTGTAGACGCCGTTTTCGATGGTGCCAAGGTCTTCCAGGCTGGTGAAGGTGAGCTCCTCCAGATCGGCGTCCGCCGGGTTGAGACCTTCATCCAAAGCGGCTACCGAGGGCAGGGTGAGAGAGGTGCCGGTAAGAACGGTAAGTCCGTCCTGAGTAAAGGCCAGGCGGTCGGCCTCTCCGTCCCCGGTTTCATCGGTGACCAGAAGCAGATAGGTGGCGCAGCTGCGGGGACTGCCTCCGGAAGGGACGCTCTGGAGACTGGATCCGCTCTGGCCGGGCAGCCACACGGACATGGCGGTAGAGCCGCCCCCGTCCACATTGACCGCCCACACACAGCCCTGCTTCAGCAGCTCGTCGGCCAGATCCATTTCACTCAGACCGATGGAGTAGCCCGACTGGCGGCCGTCTACGGCGTAAACCAACAGAGTGCCGTCCTCTTTCATGCCGACGGCCGACCGGGGCTGACGGCCGTCGCTTTTATAGGTCCAGCCGGAGCTGTCGGTAATGGTGCCGTTCTGGATTAGAATGTCACCCACACCCCCGGCCCACTGGGCATTAGACAGAGTTTCGTCCTCACAGGTGGTCTCCAGAGTGACCAGGTCCCCCACCTGGAAGGCGGAGTAGACGAAGCTGTAGCCCGAGGTGTCGGCGGCGGTGAGGACATATTCGTCCTCGCCGATGTCCAGGGCCCCCTCCCCGTGGACCAGCTCGGTGACCACCAGCTCCAGCCTGGAGTTGACGGTGAGCTTCTCACTGTCGGAATCCACCAGCTTCATGCGGATGAACCAGCCGTCCCCCAAGCTGCGGGTGGAGGTGGCAAAGTCGCTGTTGCACAGGTACATGCCCCCGGTGGAGGAGCGCAGCTTGTTGAAATAGTGGGGGGTCACCGTGCTGCCGGTGGTGTGGTTGGTGAGGGTCAGGGACACCTGGGGGTGGCCCATGACGGAGACCTGGCCGTCGGTGATGACCATGGCGTTTTCCTCTTGACCGCAGGATTTATATACCCCGTCCTCGATGACGATGCCCATGGGGACGCCGGAGGACATGGAGAAAAAGTCGGTGTTCATGGCGCCTACCACATGGTAGCCCGCCGCCTGAGCATTGGAGACTGCTTTGTTGATGTTGGCGGCGCCATAGATGGTGCCGGTGCCCTGAAGGAGAATGGGGCAGACATCGCTGTCCGCCTCCAGCTCCAGGGAAAAACTCTCTACCCTGCTGTCGTTGTTGACGGTGACGGTGTTGCGATAGGTGAGGCCATCCAGAATATCGATGGAGGTCTGCAGCTTTTGATCCCCAGCTGCGGCAAAGGCCGAGGGGATGGCCAGCAGAACGGCCAGGGTAAAGGCCGCCAGCCGGCGAGATAAGGAATGTGGCGTAGTTTTCATGGGAACTCCTTTGTAATATGTAAACCAATAAGATCTTTCCCATTGTATCAGAATCCGGAAGCGGTTGCAATGGCAAAACTAAGAAAAGAAAGAGGGGAAGAAGTTTATAAAACATTAAAGATTGAACAGTTGAAAAAGAGGGGGCCATGGTGTACAATGAGACGATATTCTGGGATACTTTGGACAAAGGGGGGGGAACGCTCTGGACAAGCAGCAAGGCAACGCCGCCAGGACCATCAGCCTTGTGATGGTGATGACTCTGGTAGGCAAGGTACTGGGACTGTACCGGGACCGGCTTCTGGCAGTCCACTACAGCGTGGGGCCCCAGGCCAGCGCCTTTTTCACCGCCAGCCGGATCCCCCGGGTATTTTTCGATGCGGTGTTTGCCTCAGCTATCGCCGCCTGCTTCATTCCTGTGTTCAGTGAGTATTTGGAAAAAAAGGGCAGGGAGGAAGCTTTTCGTTTTGCCGGGCAGTTCATCACTGTCATGGCCCTGCTCACCGGCACCCTGACAGTGCTGGGGATGCTGTTTCCCCAGCCCATGGTGGCTCTTTTTGCCGACTATGCCGACCCGGAAACCGTCTCGCTGGCCGTCTCCCTCACCCGGGTGATGTTCCCCACGGTGCTGTTTTCCGGTATCGCCTTCTCATTGGTAGGGGTCCTCCAGGCTCTGGACCATTTTACCGCTCCGGCACTCATGTCGGCGGTGTCCAATCTGGTGATCATTATCTACTTCTTCGGTCTGAACGAGCAGTTCGGGATCTACGGACTGGCTGCAGCTTATCTGCTGGGGTGGTTCCTCCAGGGGGCCATCCAGGTCCCGCCCATGGGCCGGCTGGGCTACCGGTACCGGCCGGGGCTCTCCCTGCGCTCAGAGGGAATGAAGAAGGTTTTTGCCCTCATGGGACCGGTGATGGTGGCCACCTGGATCCAGCCCATCACCCAGGCCATCAGCTCCCGCTTCGGCTCCCGGCTTTATGAGGGGGGCGGAGTGGCGGCGCTGGAGTATGCCTCCAATCTCTATCTGGTCATCGCCGGGACCTTCATTTTGTCGGTGACCAATGTGATCTTCCCCAAGCTCTCCCGGCTCACCGCCGGAGGGAAGGAGGGGGAGTTTCAGGTCACTCTTCGCCAGACCACCCACACCTGTCTCTTCTTTGTGCTGCCCATGTCGGTGGGACTGATGGTGGTGGCCCGGCCGCTGGTTTCTCTTATTTACGGTGGAGGCGAGTTTGACGACTTTTCCGTGAACATTACAGCCACGGGCCTTCAGTGGATGTCACTGGGTATGGCGGGTTACGCTGTACAGAATGTACTCAGCCGGGCCTACTTCGCCCGACAGGACGGTAAGGGGCCCCTGGCGGCGGGAGCGATCTCCATCGTGGTCAATATCCTGCTGTGTCTGGTGCTCACCGACCAATTCCAGGTGGCCGGACTGGGAGCGGCCACGGCGGTGACCTCCACCGTCTATGCCCTGCTCCTCCTGGTGCCCATGGAGCGGCGGGGTGAAGGAGTGCTGGGCCGGGAGATGGTCCGGGACCTGATGAAAATGGTGTTCTGTTCGGCGGCCATGGGCCTATGTGCCTTTCTGGCCCTGTCCTGGGCGGGGATATTCCTGCCGGCGGGCAAGGTAGGGGAGACGATTGCTCTGGGCCTGTGCGCTTTCGCGGGGGTAGTGGTCTACTTCCTGCTGGCCCTGGTGCTGGGGCTGGGAGAGGCGAGAATGTCTCTGTCTCTCATCAAACAAATCCTGAAGCGAGGTTAAGCCATGGAACGAGTCAAGCAAGTATTGGATGCCAGCGCCCTCTGGCGTGCCCTCATGGCCCTGTGTACCTGGGTGGGGGTGCAGTGGGACCGCAGCGGCATCATCCAGTGGTTCCTGCACCCCAGAGGCTGGTCCCCCAGGGCGTCGGAAAACAGTATCTTTTTCAAAATCTGGTCTGTGATCCGGGGGGGGCTGTGCCGGCTGTATGAACTGCTCCATCTGGATGTACTTTTTAAAGGGAGTGTATTTACCAGGACCTGGGTCTGGTGTGCCCTGCCCGTGGTGCTGGCCCCGGCTATGGCGGTGTCCAGCCCCTCCATGGCGGTACTCTTTCTGTGTGCCATCGGGTATGCCTCTCTGCTGCTTAATCTGGTCCGGGACCGGCGGCGGAAGCTGGCCTGGTCCCCCATCAACCGGTACATCATTCTCTATGCCGCCGTATACATGGCGGGGACCCTCTTTTCCGTCAACCTTCAGGGAAGTCTGAAGCCGGGACTGCTGTCCGTGGCCTTCATTCTCTTTGCGGTGGTCCTCTACAATGGGGTGGAGAGCCGCCGACAGCTGGATGTCCTCATTGCCTTTATGGTGCTGGCGGGGGCGGCGGTCTCCTTCTACGGAATTTTACAGTATATTTTCCGCTGGGGCTATCAGTCTGCCGCCTGGGTGGACAGCGATATGTTCTCCAGCATTGAGTTCCGGGTCCCCTCCACCCTGGAGAACCCCAATATGCTGGGTCAGTACCTGATTTTGGCCATCCCCCTGGGCGGGGCCAAGCTGTTGTCCGCCCGGGACTGGCTGAGCCGGGTGTTCTACTTTGGCTGCTGCGGCGTCATGTGCGTGTGCATGATCCTCACCTTCTCCCGGGGCGCCTGGCTGGGTCTGCTCTTTGCGGGAATGATCTTTGTACTCATGCTTAATCCCAGGCTCATCCTCCTGGCCCCAGTGGCCCTGGTAGCGCTCTATTTTGTGCTGCCTGACACGGTCATTGACCGATTTGCCAGTATTGGCAACCTCAGCGACAACTCCACCTCCTATCGGGTGTATATCTGGATCGGGGTACTGGCCATGCTGAAGGACTACTGGATGTGCGGCATCGGCCCGGGGGACGCGGCCTTCAATATGGTCTACCCGGCCTACAGCTATAACCAGATCGTGGCCCCCCACTCTCACAACCTGTTTTTGCAGATCGTGTGTGATGCGGGGATCGTGGCCCTCGTTGTATTTATCATTTTGCTGTTTGTCTATTTCCGCATGATGTGCTGCGCCATCGGAAAGGAGAAAAACTGGCAAAGCCGGATGCTCCAGATCGCTTTTCTATCCGGGATTTGCGGGTTTATGGTCCAGGCAATGACGGATTACTCCTTTTATAACTACCGGGTCATGTTCCTCTTCTGGGCCTATCTGGCCCTGGGAGCGCTGTCCGCCCGTCGGAATAAGCTGCCGGAGAGGAGGGCGCTGACATGATCCGGGTACTGAACATCATCAGCGATACCAACATCGGCGGGGCAGGACGGGTCATCCTCAACTACCTCAACTATACTGACCGAAATCAGTTTGAGACCCTGGTGGCTGTCCCCAGGGGAAGCCTTTTAAAGGAGCCTCTGGAGCAGGCCGGTGCCAAGGTCTGCGAGGTGGACGGCATGGCCGACCGCTCTTATCACAAGGAGGATGTGAAGCTGCTGAAGGATCTCATTCGTGAGGTAAAGCCCGACCTGGTCCATACCCACGGTTCCTTCTCAGGGCGTATCGCCGCCAAACGGTGCCATGTGCCCGTGGTCTACAGCCGGCACTCCGCCTTTCCTGTTTCCGCAAAGCTCAGGTATCCCCCAGGGCGATGGGTCAATAAACTGGTCAACGAACACTATGCCGACCGAATCATCGCCGTCAGCCCCGCCACACGGGACAACCTCACCGACGGGGGAATCTCCCCCAAAAAGATCACCGTGGTGATGAACGGGGTGGCCCCGGTAGAGCGTACTGCCCCGGAGGAGCGGGCATCCCTGCGGGAAAGGCTGGGCATCTCACGGGAGACGGTGGTCTTCGGCATCCTGGCCCGGATTGAGGACTACAAGGGGCACCTCTATCTGGTGGAGGCCGCCCGACTTTTAAAGGAGCGGGGGGTCACGGGTTTCCGGGTTCTCATCGCCGGCACCGGCTCCTTTGAGGGAGAGGTGGCACGGGCGGTGAAGGAAATGGGAGTGGAGGATGTGGTCACCATGCTGGGCTTTCGCTCAGATGTGGCCGGGGTGCTCAGCGCCCTGGATGTACAGCTCAACGCCTCCTACGGCACAGAGGCCACCTCTCTGGCCCTGCTGGAGGGGATGAGTTTGGGTCTGCCCACTGTGGCCAGCGACTACGGCGGGAACCCCTGGGTCATCAAAGACGGGGAAGAGGGCTTCCTCTTTCCCAGCCGGGATGCCGCTGCTCTGGCCGACGCTATGGAACGCCTCATCAAAGACCCGGGCTTGCGCCGGGACATGGGCCGCCGGGCACTGGAGCGGTTTGAGCGTGAATTTACCGGAGCGGTCTTTGCCCGGAACACGGAGAAGATCTATCTGGATATTCTGAAAGGAGCACATCATGGAACATAACACACCGAAATTCCGCCTGCGGCTGAACCTGTTTGACGGCATCGTCCTGATTCTGGCCCTGGCTGTGGGAGGACTGCTGCTGTGGATGGCACTGAAGCCCGCCGCCGGCGAGCAGAGCGCCTCCCCCACCGCCTCCACGGTTCGCTATACCGTCCGCTTCCAGCGCTGGCCGGAGGGGAGCAGCGAGATCATTGAGGCGGGAGACGCCCTGGTGGACAACATCAAGAACTATGAGATGGGCAATGTGGTCTCCTGGGAGGTAGTACCTGCGGTGAACCAGGTGCTGGACAACGAGAGCCACCGGTATGTCCAGGCCACAGTGGAGGGCTATGAGGACATTCTGGTGACGGTGGAGTCCCCCTGCACTGAGTCCGACCAGGGCTTTATCCTGGGCGGCGGCTATGCGCTGCGGGTAGGCGTCACCGCCTATATCAAGGGCGAGGGCTATATGGCCAGCGGCCCGGTAGTCAGTGTGGAACGGGAGGGTCAGGCATGAAAGTGATCGATCATAACGGCCGGCTGTTCGGAAAGATCAGCGTCATCGATGTGCTGGTCATTCTGGTAGTTATCGCCCTGGCCGGGGCCCTGTATGTGAAAAACACCCGTCCCCACACGGGGACCAGCGTCACCACCCAGACCATCACCTATCAGGTGCTGGTGGAGGGCGCACAGAGCTATCTGAAGGACAACATCCATGTGGGGGATAAGGTCTATGATCTGACCTACTCCAGCGGCGGCAGCCCCCTGGGAGAGATCACCGCCATTGAGGAGCAGCCCGGCAGTAAGCTGACCACCTTCACAGACGGTACTATGGGACTGGCCTCTGTGGAGGACGGAGTCAATCTGCTGCTGACCATTGAGGGAGAAGGTCTGGTCAATGACAAGGGCTACTCCATCAACCGGGTGTATGACCTGGGCATCAATGCCGCCCGGACCTACTACACCAAGTACGCGGAATTCAATATTACCGTAACAAAGATCTTCTGACAGACACTGAGGGGAGAACAGCGGGCATGAAAATTCTGATGGCCACCATGGGACTGGATATCGGCGGGGCAGAGACCCATATTGTGGAGCTGGCCAAGGAGCTCAAGCATGAGGGCCATGATGTGGCCATCATCTCCAACGGGGGCGTCTATGTCCCCGAAATCACCGCCGCAGGCATCAGGCACTATCAGGCCCCTCTGCATCTGCGCAGCGTGGGCCCCATGGGCCGGGCCCGGAAGATTCTCCGGGAAGTCATTCGGAAGGAACAACCCGATGTGGTCCATGCCCATGCCCGTATCCCCGCCTTCCTCTGCGGCTCTCTCCAGCGGCAGATGAAATTTCCCTTTGTCACCACCGCACACTGGGTCTTTGATACCCGGGGGGCGCTGCGCTATCTCACCAACTGGGGTCAGCGAACCGTGGCGGTGTCCGAGGACATTAAGGCCTACCTCATTCGGGAGTATCACCTTCCCGCTGAGCACATCTCGGTGACCATCAACGGCATCGACACCGAGAAGTTTTCTCCTGCTGTATCGGGACAGCGGGTGGTGGAGGAATTCGGCCTGAAGGCCGACCAGCCCATCCTGTCCTATGTGAGCCGTATGGACGAGGACAGGGCTCTGGTGGCCCGGCAGCTCATCGAGATCGCTCCCGAGCTTGAAAAAGCGGTGCCCGGCATCCAGCTGCTGATTGCCGGAGGCGGCAATGTCTTTGACGAGCTCAAGGAGAAGGCGGACCGGGTCAATGAGAAGCTGGGCCGCCCCTGCGTCACCATGGCCGGGCCCCGTACCGACATCAACGAGATTGTGGCCGCCGGGGACATCTTTGTGGGGGTCTCCCGGGCGGCTTTGGAGGCCATGTCCGCCGGAAAGCCCGTCATTGTGGCGGGCAACGAGGGCTATCAGGGCCTCTTCGGCCCAGATAAACTGGCCGAGGCCCAGGCGGGCAACTTCTGCTGCCGGGGTCTGCCTCTGTCCCAGCCGGAGCGTCTGCTGAAGGATGTGACAGCGGCATTTGCCCTCTCCCCCCAGGAGCGGGAGCAGGCAGGGGCCTATGGCCGACAGGTGATTTTCGACTACTACTCCGTACGGCGCATGGCGCAGGACTGTCTGGCGGTGTATGAGCAGGTGCGCCGCCGGAGATACCGGGTGGTGATGAGCGGCTACTACGGCTTTGAAAACGCCGGAGACGACGCCATTCTGGATTCCATCCAACAGGCCATCCGGGAGGCAAGCGACGAGGTGTCCGTCACCGTGCTGTCCAAGGACCCGGAGCTGACCCGAAAGCAGTACGGACTGGAGGCCATCCCCCGATTCCGGGTGTTCAAGGTCTTTTCCGCACTGCGCCGGTCCGACGCTCTGCTGTCCGGGGGCGGGAGCCTTTTGCAGGATACCACCTCCACCCGGTCCCTGCTCTACTACCTGGCGGTCATCCGCTGCGCCCAGCTGCTGGGCAAGCCGGTGATGCTCTACGCCAACGGCATCGGTCCGGTGCGAAAGGGGGCCAACCGCCGGCGGGTGAAGCGGGTGGTGGAACAGGCCGCCCTGGTGACCCTCCGGGACCACAAGTCCCTGGAGGAACTGCGGGAGATGGGGGTGGAGCGCCCTGATGTGGTGGTCACCGCCGACCCGGTGTTCCATTTGTCCGCCGCCGAGCCCCAGCGCTCCCGGGAGCTGCTAGCCTCCACCGGCGTGGACCCGGAGCGGCCCTTTGTGGCAGTGTCCGTCCGGGACTGGCAGAACACTGGAGGCTTCTATGAGGGGCTTGCCCGTTTGTGTGACCATCTCCACCAGACCTATGGCCTGGAGGTCCTCTTTCTGCTCATGCAGCCCAGCCGGGACCGGGAGTCCACCGCCCGGGTGCGGAGGCTGATGAAGTCCCCCTCCCATGAGCTGGACGCCCCCTGTACCCCCCGGGAACTTATGGGGGTGCTGGGACTGGCCAAGCTGTGTCTGGCCATGCGGCTGCACACCCTGATTTTTGCCGCCCGGATGGCGGTGCCCTCTCTGGGGTTGGTCTACGACCCCAAGGTGGAGAGCTATCTCCGGGAGCTGGGTCTGCCCGCTGCGGGAGATGTAGAGCACTTTGACAGTGAGAAGGCCATCCAAAGGGCGGATGAGATGATGACCAACTACGACCAGGTCCTGGCCAATCTTCAGGAGAAATCCCGCCAGTTGTCCCAAACTGCCCGGGAGAATGAGCGGCTGCTGTTGGAGATGCTGGAGAAAAAGGCATAACGCCGCCGCTTTTTGCGTTTTTTCTGCGCCTCGTCCCACCGGACGGGGCGCTTTTCTTTACAAACAGCAAAAACTGCGATATACTAAGGTTCGCCTCAAATACCTGATTTCAAAGGAGCATTATGAAAAAAGTACTTTCTGTTTTGCTGGCCGCCCTTTTGCTGACCGCCGGGGGCTGTTCCGCAGCCCAGAACGGGGAGGAGGAGAGCCGCTTAAAAGTGGTGGCCTCCACCTATCCGACATACCTCTTCGCAAGTGCGGTGTGCGATGGGGTAGATGGGGTGTCAGTGGAGCGCCTCAATACCGGAGAGACCAGCTGCCTGCACGACTATACCTTGTCGGTGGATGATATGCGTCTGTTGGAAAAAGCGGATGTCATTATTCTCAACGGGGCCGGGCTGGAGGACTTTATGTCTGACGCCCTGGCCACCAGCTCCGCCCAGGTCATTGACTGCTCTGGAGGTGTGGAGCTGCTGGAAAATCTGGCCCACGACCACGAGGAGGGGGACGAGGAGGACCACGACCACGGCCACTATGACCCCCACATCTGGATGGCCCCCAACAACGCCATTACCATGGTGGAAAACCTGTACCGGGGGCTGAGCGAGATCGATCCGGAGTATGAGGAGCAGTACCGGGAGAATATGACTGGAGCAACCGGCCTGATCAGTACTTGGGACAGCGCCATGAGGGACATCCTTCTGGAGGCGCAGCGGGACGGGGGCGTGACCATTTCTGGACTCATTACCTTCCACGACGGGTTTCAGTACTTTGCCAGGGCCTTTGACATGCCGTTGCTGGCAGCCATCGAGGAGGAGGCGGGCAGCGAGGCCAGCGCCAAGGAGATTACCGAGATCACCCAGCTTGTGAAGGAATATGAGCTGCCGGTCATCTTTACTGAGGTCAACGGCTCCGACGCCACTGCCCAGGCCATCAGCCGGGAGACTGGCTGCCAGGTTGCCCAGCTCACCATGCTCATGGATGGCCCGGACGCTGAGCTGAGCAACTATTACGACGGGCTCAAGAATAACATCACTGCCGTTGTCAACGGCTTTGCCGGGGAAGAAGTGATCCAATGAGAAAAATGAAACACGGCAAACTGGCCTCCGGCTGTGCCGATGCCTGCTGCCTGAAGCTGGAGGGGCTTTCTGTCAACCTGGAGGGGGACCAGATTTTAGAGGATGTGTCCTTCCATCTCCACTGTGGGGAGATCGCCGCCCTCATCGGCCCCAACGGAGCGGGCAAGTCCACCCTGTTCCGCAGCATTCTGGGCCAGATGTCCTACAAGGGGAACATCACCTTTTCCCCCGCCGGGGGTCCGGCCATCCGTCTGGCTGACGGGGCGGTGGTGGGGGGGAGCCGCCCTCTGGTAGGCTATGTGCCCCAGTCCCCCAGCTTTGACCGGGGGGACCCGGTGAGCGTGCTGGACTTCTTCACTGCAGCTACTGCCAGGTGGCCGGTATGGCTGCCCGTGCCCAAGAAATACCGGGAGCGGGCGGCGGCCTGCCTCCGGCGGGTCCACGGGGAGGATTTATTGGACCGGGCCATGGGGGCCCTGTCCGGAGGACAGCTCCAGCGGGTGCTGCTGGCTCTGGCTCTGGAGCCGGTGCCCCACATCCTCATTCTGGACGAGCCTCTGTCCGGGGTAGACATCGAGGGGGAGCACCAGCTGCTGGAGATGCTGGACGAGCTTCGTACCCAGTATGACCTGTCCATCTTCCTGTCCACCCACGACTTTGCCACCCTGGGCTCCTTTGCCGACAAGGTGATCCTGCTCAATCAAAGGGTGCTCAAAGCGGGACCGCCGGATGAGGTCCTGTCCTCCCCGGAGTTTTACGAGACCTTCCATCTGAAGATGGGGAGAGGGGGGGAGAAGTAATGGAGCTTTGGTATGACCTTCTGTCCATTTTGCCCTTTGACTGGGCCCAGCCGGGGCAGATGTACTTTATGAAGCACGCCCTGCTGGCGGTGCTGGTCATTACCCCCCTGTTCGGCATCTTGTCCACCATGGTGGTCCACAGCCGTATGTCCTTCTTCTCCGATGCCCTGGGTCACTCCGCCTTTACCGGCATGGCCATCGGCGCTCTGTGCGGCTTTAATCAGCCCACCTGGGCGGCGGTGATCTTCGCCATCGTATTTGCCCTGCTCTTTAACCTGGTGCGCCGGCGCACTGCCCTGGCCAGCGACACGGTGATCGGGGTGTTTTCCTCCACCGCCGTGGCTCTGGGCATCTTCCTGTCCACGCTCAACGGCCGGTCCTTTACCAAGTTCAACAGCCTGCTCATCGGCGATGTACTGTCGGTGGACCCGGCCATGATCGGCCTGCTGGCCCTTATTCTGCTTCTGGTGGCGGCCCTTTGGGCGGTATCCTTCAATCAGCTCATGCTCTCCGCCGTCCACCCCGCCCTGGCCGACAGCCGGGGGGTGAAGGTCTTCTGGCAGGAGACGATTTTCTCCGTAGCCATCGCCGTGGTTGTCACCCTGTCCATGACCTGGGTGGGCCTTCTGGTCATCAACTCCCTGCTGGTGCTCCCCGCCGCCGCTGCCCGGAATGTGGCCAAAAACATGTGGCAGTACCACCTCTTCTCCCTGGTGGGGGCCCTGGTGGCCGGAGTAGCCGGGCTTATGACCTCCTACTACCTGGGGCCCTCCGCCGGCGCGTCCATCACACTGTATCTGGCTGTCTGGTTTGCACTGACCTTTTTGCTTCGGAAAAAATAACTGCCGGAGAGGAGAGAATGTTATGATCACACCCAGAGAATTTTGGAATATGCGTTCAGCCACCTACGACCAGGGGTCGGGGGAGGAGTACGCCCGTGCCTATGAAAAAACAGTAGCCAACACCCTGAAGTATGTAAACGGGGATTCCCGAGTGCTGGAGTTTGCCTGCGGTACCGGGATTACCACGGTTCAGATCGCCCCTCATGTGTCCTTCGTCCGGGCCATCGACATCTCCGATGAGATGGTGGCCAAGGCCCGAGTCAAGCTTGAAACGCTGGGTCTTGCCAATGTGGAACTGTCCCAGACCGACCTCTTTGACCCCTGTCTGGAAGAGGGGAGCTTTGACGCGGTCACCGCTTTTAATGTGCTCCTCTATGTGGAAAATCGGCAAGAGGTGCTGGAGCGTATCCGCTCGCTGTTAAAGCCCGGGGGGATCTTCTGCTCGGCCACCGACTGCCTGGGAGAGAAGCTCACCCGTGTGGGCGTCAAAAAGTTCTGGAAGAGCCACACCGGCTCTATGCCCTATGTGGCCTTTGATACCATGAAGAAGCTGGAAGGGGACATTGCCCGGGCGGGCTTTGATGTGCTGGAGCGGGAGAATCTGTTCCCCGCGCCCCCCAACCTGTTTGTGGCGGCCAGAAAGATATAAAAGAAGCCCTCCTGCAAGGAGTTCCGACGCCCGCAGGCGGCGGAATAAATTTTAATTCCGTCATTTCCGGCGACATGCGCGTCGGAAATGACACTTTTCGCGCACGGTAGGCCGACTTTTCCGCAAGGAATCGAGGTCTACCGTGCGTGCAGCCTTTCTCGAAAAAGTGGCGCAGCCACTTTTTCGACAATCAAAATCCCCTCCGGCATCGCCGGAGGGGATTTGTCATTGGGGTCAGGAGTCAATGTCCACCAAAATATTGTCGGTGCCGTGCTGTTCAAACTCGGCGATGTAGGCGTCGATGCGGCTGGTGAGTTCGGCGTAGTTGCTCTCATCAATGGGGGCGTCGTCCATATCCCGGCGGGCCAGGTCCTCGGCCAGGATGTCAAAGAACACATTGTTTTCATATTCGGCGATGGCCTCGTGGATGCCGCCCTCTACAAAGGCTCGGGAGGGGACGATCTCCCCCTGGTAGAGCTCGGCCAAGCCGGGCATTCCCTCCAGGGCGGCCCTGCCGAAGATGAGGCTTTCCACCTCGTCATAATCGGCAAAGCGCTGGTCGCCCCGGGTGGAGTTTAAAATCCAGTTGCCGATGTATACCAGATCCATCAGACGGCGAAATTGTTTTTTGCTCAGCTCCAGATTCATGAAAAGCCCTCCTCTCCAGGAAAGGAATCCTGTGGTATTACATATTATAATCGGCAAGGGAAATTTGTCAAATGGAGAAAGCCGCCAATTCCCCTTGTTTTTTGTACAAAAATGTCATACAATGGACAACACGCCCCTTTCCTCTTTACAGACGGGGAGAAACTGTGTATAATACCTCCGTTCGTCCGCCGGAGGGATAATATGCGGGAATTTTGGAGGCCCTTATGGAAAAAGCTGTGGTCATCTCCATCAAGGGGATGCAGAAATACGACAATGCGGACCCCGATGTGATCGAGTTGGTCACCGAGGGACGCCTTACCCGGGAGGGGAGCAGCTACACCCTCTCCTATCAGGAGAGCGAGCTCACCGGTTTGGAGGGCACTTTGACCACCATCCAGGTGGATGGGGAGCAGGTCACCCTCATGCGGGTGGGGGAGTTCACCAGCCAGATGGTGTTCCAGGAGGGACGCCGCCATCTGTC
>CALWOR010000004.1 GCA_944383205.1 uncultured Oscillospiraceae bacterium
AAATTACATATTCACTTAAAAGCCGACAATTTTCGCATCTGCCACCGGATTGATCCCATCGGAAAAACCATCTTTTTTTGATAGGTTAGGCGGATGGAAAATACTATATAGCAGCATTACACTACTTTTCAAACGGCTGTGTAGTAGACCGTACTACGCTTAACCAATTATCACTTCTTCCTCATAGATGATAGACGATGCAAATTTTACAACTTCTTCTGCTTCCATTTGTTCAGCGAGTATCTCATATTCGATGTCGTCATGTTCAAATTCAGCCACATATATATCATAATAGCCGGACGGTTCATGCGTGTCGGGGTCATTAGGGCCATAGGGCATAGGACGATGCCCAAAGGTAACCGCCGTTCCGTCGATGTCAGAGGTTTTTACTTCGTTTTCTGGCAGAATATATAAGCAATCATGCAAAAGACCGATTTTTGAAACTGTAATTGAAAAGCCATGCGAGCTGTCACGCCCTCTGTCAGTTTCGGGCTTCCATCTTCGTTGTAGTCATGGTAGAAGCCGAGCCAAACTGTGTCCTCTACAATATTGCCACTTTTGTCTGCAACAACCCGTGCGGTTCCATTTCCATTGGCTGCGGTTAATCCATCCGGAACATATACCGGTGTTAAATCTTTTCCGTAATAGTCGTTTACAGCATTTCTGTTCCACCAAATACGGTCATATAACTCTGGGTCACGCCATAGAGGAGCAGCATCCATGAATGCCTCTACTTCATTGAAAGAAATATCGTTCCGATAGCATCCAAAAACTGCAGAGAAAATCATTCGACAAATTCTTTTTCAAAATGGATTTACACCGAAAACTCCAAATGATATTGACGAATTTTGCAAAAATATTTCTAATATGGATTTTCAAACCGCTAAAATGGCATTGAAAAGCGGGACTTTCATCACATCTGGAAAATATTTCACATGAAAATATCCCTACAGCTAAACCGGAGCTCTTTACTTATCACTGACCACAGAAATACTATAGATTTACCACTGCGGGCAAACTCTTTTGCAATCTGTAATGCCAAGCCAATTTTTTGATTTCCGTAAGAGTTTAGAAAAGATTCGCACTCTCTGCCGCCACCTCCCGCATACTAAGGTTTTGATCACCTCACTGCCCAACGGGCAGGAAAATTTCTCATTCAGGTTGAATCGGCCGGCCAGCATGAATCAGTTTATCATCCAACTTCAAGCATAAAAAGCCAAGGAGCCCTGCCATATGGCAGAGCTCCTTGGCTTTTGTAGTCGGAATATGCAAGTTGGTCTTTTCAGCCCTTTTGGAGTTCCGACATCAAATATGGCTTTTATGTTTTCTCAAAGGCCAGGGGCAGCAGCTCATCCAGGGTAAAGCGCAGGATCTCCCCCGCCTCCCCCTCCAGAAGGACCTGGAAGGTCTTGTTCTCGCAGAACTCGCTCATCACCTGGCGGCAGATGCCGCAGGGGGCGCAGGTGGCGCAGGTCTCCGCCCCACGGGGGCCGCCCACAATGGCGATCTTGACAAAGTCCCGCTCCCCCTCGGACACCGCCTTGAAGAAGGCGGTGCGCTCGGCGCAGTTGCAGGCCCCGTAGGAGGCGTTTTCGATGTTGCAGCCCAAATAGACCTTCCCCTCCCGGGTCTCCAGGGCCGCCCCCACCAGAAAGTTGGAGTAGGGGGCGTAGGCCCGCTCCCGGGCCTGGTGGGCCAGGCGGATCAGTTCTCTGTCGTCCATATTTTGTCTCCTCCTTTATTCTCCGTCCCGAAGCTGGGACAGAATGGAATGTCCAATGGTCCCCTCCGGCATGGGCACCTGGAAGTTTTCCGCGATGGTTGCCCCGATAACAGCAAAGGTATCCTGGTCCTCCATAGGGCCGCCCCGGGTGTACCGGGGAGACCAGGCCATCAGGGGCACCATCTCCCGGGTGTGGTCGGTGCCGGTGTAAGTGGGGTCGTTGCCGTGGTCGGCGGTGAGGATCAGCAGGTCGTCCTCCCCCAGGCGGTCCATCAGGGTCCCCAGCTTCTCGTCAAAGCGCTGGATCTCGGCGGCGTAGCCCTCCGGGTTCCGGCGGTGGCCCCAGAGGGCGTCAAAGTCCACCAGGTTGACAAAGCAGAGGCCGGTGAAGTCCCGCCCGGCGATCTCGATGGTCTGCTCCATGCCGTGGACGGAGGACTTGGACTTGTTGGACTGGGTGAGCCCCTCCCCGTCGAAGATGTCGAAGATCTTCCCTACCGAGATCACATCATAGCCCCCGTCCTTCAGGGCGTTGAGCACCGTGGGCCCGAAGGGTTTTAACGCGTAGTCGTGGCGGTTGGCGGTGCGCTTGAACTCCCCCCGCTTCAGCCCGGTGTAGGGCCGGGCGATGACCCGCCCCACCTTCCACTCGTCCCGCATGGTGAGCTCCCGGGCGATCTCGCAGTACCGGTACAGGTTCTCCAGCCCCATGGTCTGCTCGTCGCCGCAGATCTGGAGCACCGAGTCGGCGGAGGTGTAGACGATGAGGTGGCCCTCCCGGATCTCCTCCTCTCCCAGCTCCTCCAGGATCTCGGTGCCGCTGGCGCTCTTGTTGCCGATGATCTTCCGGCCGGTACGCTCCTCCAGCTCCCGGATGAGCTCCGGGGGGAAGCCGTGCTCGGTGAAGGTGATGAAGGGCTTGGTCACATAGAGGCCCATCATCTCCCAGTGCCCCGTCATGGTATCCTTGCCCCGGCTGGCCTCATTGAGGCGGCAGAACCGCCCGGCGGGCGCCTCCACAGAAGGCACCTGTTTGAGAGGGTGCAGATTGGCCAGCCCCAGCTTTTGCAGGTTGGGGATGGAAAACTCCTCCACGCTCTGGGAGATGTGGCCCAGGGTGTCCACCCCCACATCCCCGTACTCCGGGGAGTCGGCCATGGCCCCCACCCCCATAGAGTCCAAAACCACCACAAAAATACGCTTAAATTTTTCCATGTCTGATCCTTTCCTGTTTTGCGGCTGATCCGCAGAAGCTGATGTTCAAATATTGTAGTTGATAAACTTTACATCTTTTACAAAGGGCTCCAGAGACAGCAGCTCCATGATCTCCTCGGGCATTTTCTCCCGGGGCAGCTTGATGGACAGCACCGCCCCGCAGCTGCCGTCCTCCCGGCACTCGGACACCTCTTTGTCGCTGAGGTAACCATCATACTCCTCGATCATCTTATAGACGATGGGCAGATACTCCATCCGCTTGACCTCAACATACAGCCCGAAGCGGTTGTGGTCCCGGGAGAAGCGGTAGGCCACCGGCTTGAGCCAGGATACGGTGAGATAGACCGCGGCGGTGCCCAGAATGCCCCCCGCGTAAAAGCCGATGCCCACCGCCAGGCCGATGCAGGCCGCCGTCCACAGCCCCGCCGCGGTGGTAAGCCCCCGCACCTCCAGCTTTCCGCCGGTCATGATGCTCCCCGCCCCCAGAAAGCCGATGCCGCTGATGACCTGGGCCCCCAGCCGGGCGGGGTCGCCGGTGTTGAAGTACTGGGCCATGTACTGGCTGGTGAGCATCACCACCGTGGCCCCCACGCACACCAGCATATAGGTGCGCATGCCGGCGGCCTGGTTGCTCTTGGCCCGCTCGATGCCCAGGATGCCCCTGCAGCAGGCGGCCAGCAGGATGCGCACCACCATGGAAACCAGGTTGAGTTCCTGAAGGAACCCATAGCACTCCACCAGCGCCTCCACGGGTCAGCTCCGCTTCCCGTGCTCCAGCCGCCTGGCCAGAAGCGCCTTGAACTTCTCCACCGAGGTGTTGGCCACCAGCTCCTCGGGGAAATCCACCTCCTTCAAAATCTGCCGGGCCCCGTCAAACCGGCCCACCGTGTCGGCATAGTGGGCGTCGCTGCCCACGGAAATATACACCCCCAGCTCCCTGCACAGCTTCAGCATGGTTTTGGCATTGTCTTTGGTGTTGAGACGAAAGTAGGCGGTCTGCAAGGAGGCGTTGTTCACCTCCAGCAGAATGCGCTCCTCCTTGGCCTTCTTCACCAGGGCCTCGTAGTCCACGGGGATGTAGCCGTCGTCCGGGTGGCCGATGATCTGGACAAAGGGGTTGTCCATGGCCCCCAGGTAGGCCCGGGTGTTCTCCTCCAGGGTGCCCGCCTTGGTGCACTCGGTGTGGAAGCTGGCGATGCAGATGTCCTGCCGCCGGAGGATGTCCTCGGGCATATCAGTGGTGCCGTCAAAGTCCATAATGTTCAGCTCCACCCCGTAGAGCATCTCCACCCCCTTCAGAGTGCGGGGCAGCACATGGTAGTTCATAAAGTGGAGCAGGGGGCTGGAATCGGACAGGGACGGGGCGTGGTCGGTCACGGCCAGCAGCTTTAGTCCCTTGCCGGCGGCGGCCTGGGCCAACTCGGTCACGGTGGAATAGGCGTGGGCGCTGGCAATGGTATGGGAATGGGTGTCCAAGATCAGTTCCATGATAAACTCTCCTTTTTGTTGCGATGGGCCCTTCTGTGCAGGGCCGCCTGGAAAAGCCGGTGCAGGGAGAGGAATGTCTCTCCTCTCCCTGCGTATGATGCGGCCGGTCACCAGAACATGGTGTCCAGCTCCTTGCCGGTGTTGAAGGTGGCGGTGCGGTGCTCGGCCACGATGCCGTCGTCGATCTGGTAGTAGTTGTATCCGTAGGTCTCCCGGAAGCGGACGGCCCCGTTCATCAGCAGGTCGGCGTAGAAAGACATGCCGTCGGCGGTGTAATAGGGCACATCCCCGTAGAAGTAGGCGAACTTGTGATGGGTATGGCCGCACAGCAGGCAGTCGATTTTGTAGTCCCGCAGCAGCTCGGGGAACTCCTGCTCGCTGGGGATAGCGGGCACCGAGGCCTGGTGCTCCATGAAGTGGTGGTGGGTCATGAGGATGATGTGCCGGTCCTTGTTCCGGGCAAAGGCGTCCTTGAGCCACTGCATCTGCTCAGGGGTGATGATACCGTCTGGGTTGCCCTGGACGGAGGTGTCCCAGGAGATGATGGCCGTGTCCCCGAAGAGGGCCTCGCAGTTGTAGGGGGCGGAGGAGGGCTCTTGTCCCAGCCAGCCCTGGTAGAAGGACTCCTTGTTGTCGTGGTTGCCCAGGGTCACGATGACGGGCAGACCATTTACCCGTTCCTCGACAAACTGCCGCAGCTGGGCGTAGTCCCGGGCGGTGCCGTCCTCGGTGAGGTCGCCGGTGATGAGCAGACAGTCCAGGTCGGGATAGGACTCCAGGGCCTGGGCCAGGCAGCGGCCCAGGGGCTCCAGGGGGGACTGCATCCGGTAGAGCACTGCCTTGTACCCCTTCTCGCAGGGCTCATAGCTTTCGCGGTAGTGAATGTCGGATATATGCAGGATCTTCATTTTGTTTCCCATCCTTTCCCTGTCTCACTGTCTGGCGTTGATCTCGGCCTGGTACTGTTCCACCGTCTCCTTCTTCAGCCGGAAGCCGAAGGCGAAGATCAGAGCGCCTACCAGAAGCACGGCGCCGGGGATGACCATGAAGGCCACGCAGATGCCGGTCTTCAGCTCAGCGGGGATCACATCCATGACCATGTTGGGGTCGAAGTTGGCAACTTCCAGGCAGGCGGCGATGATGAGGCCCCGGGACACGATGCCCACATTCAGAGGCACCATCTGCAGGCCGGTGATCCAGCCCGCGGCGTTTTTGCCCGTCTTCCACTGGTTGTAAATGATGACATCGGAATAGAGCATGGGCTGGCTGGCAATGACCACGCCGAAGCCCAGCTGCACCAGGCTCATCAGCACGATGACCTCGTACATATGCTCATACCGGAGGAAGGCAATGCCGGAGCAGGCTGCCATGAATACCAGGGCCAAGAGGAAGGTGCGCCGGGCGGTAATGGCATTCACCAGCTTCTTGCACAAATAGGAGCCCAGGATACTCACAAAGCTGGAGATCATGATGTAGGGAGAGAGCATGGCGCTCTGTTCCACCACATAGTCAAAGTAGTAGATGGCGATGCCGGAGGTGACGAAGACATAGACATAGGGAGAGATGCAGGCGATGAGAAGGGCCACCAGGGGCGGATTCTGAACCAGGGAGGTACCCAGATCCTTCAGGCTGGTTTTCTCCTTTGCGGGGGCCTTCTGGCTCAGGAGGGTGTCCTCCTTCTCCTCATAGCCCTCAAACATACGGAAGTGGATGTAGTAGCCCACCACCATGGCCAGCCCCAGGCAGAAGGCCACGCCGGCGTACTGGTTCTTGGTACCCAGAATGCTGGCGAACACACCGGCCAGAGGCACGCCCACCACATAGGGGAACTGCCACAGGGTGTGGCTGATGATGGCCGCCGCCATGATGATGAGGCCGGAGACCACGCCGTCGCCGATCTTGACGAACTGGAAGGGGTAGATCAGGGGGATCAGCCAGGGGATGACCACCAGCCAGGACCGGTAGCGGCCCCAACGCATGGGCTTGCTGCTGTTGATGATGCCGCCGGCCACCCCTACCAGGACGGCACACACCACGCTGGTCACCGTGGTGATGATGGAGATGGTGCCCATGGAGTACTGGGCCATGTTGGTGAGGAAGTAGCTGAAGAAGTAGGATTCCACATTGGTGGTCAGGGTGTAGCCGCAGTCTCCCACTCCATAAAAGATCCGCAGCGCCCTGCTCAGTCCGTTTCGTTTTTTCTCTTGCCCGCTCATTTTTTTGCTCCTTTCATGTATTTGGCGCTTAACTGAGCTTACTGTACCACGGGGCGTCGGAGTGAAAAATGACCTGTGTCACATATCACAAAAAAATCCGCGGATATTGTTTTCTGTGGTCATTGTGCTATATTCAAATTACCAAGCTGGACAGCCTGGGTGGGAGAAAGGGGGAGCAATCTTGAAGATATTGGCGGACCCGGCCAGAAAGGCCAGGATGATCGAGGCCCACAAGCTGGCGGACTACATGACGCTGGATATAAACCGGATTTCCGATCTGGTCTGCTTCGAGCGAAACGAATATCTGGTCACAGCCGGCATTCCGTCGGACTATCTCTATTTCGTCATCAGCGGAAAAACCATCTGCTTTTCCTACACCTCCAATGAGAAGAATAACTGTGTCTCCTTCACCCAGCACCAGACTCTGGTGGGGGAAGCCTCCTCCCTCTTCGGCAAGCCCCCCGCCTTCAATGTCAAGGCCCTGTCCGACACCGTCTGCATCGCCATCAATCTCCCCCGCTACCGCGCCGACCTGCTCAACGATCTTACCTTCGTGCGAAATGTTTGTGAGCTGCTGGCCAGCAAGATCAACAACGAGGGACGCTACTCCACCACCCTGCTGGACCCCCTGGAGGTACGCCTGGCCCAGTTCATTCTCCTCAACACCGCCAACCATCTCTTTACGCTCCAGCTTACCGACTGTGCCGATGCCCTGAACACCAGCTACCGCCATCTGCTGCGGATCATGAAGCAGCTGTGTGCCCTGGGTATTCTCTCCAAGGAACACAACTGCTACTACATCCAGGACCGGGACGCTTTGCTTCGAATCTCCTCTGGGGAGATGCTTCTTTCGGAATGAACAACGCGCCGCGAAGGAAACTCCTTCGCGGCGCGTCTTTATTCTGTCAGTTTTTCTCTTTGTCCGCCTTGATCAGCTCACCAACGCCGGCCACGGCGGGGTACTCGATGGGGGCGTACTCCCGAGTGGTGCCCTCGGCCCGTACCGCGCCGGTGGCAATGACCAGGTCTCCCCCGCACACCTCGGGCTGCATACCCCCGGAGGTGCCCACCCGGATGAAGGTGTCCACCCCGCAGTGGATCAGCTCCTCCATGGCGATGGACGCCGAGGGCCCGCCGATGCCGGTGGAGGTCACCGCCACCATCTCCCCCATGAGCTCGCCCACATAGGTGACATACTCCCGATTCTGGGCGATCTTCCGGGGATTCTCCAAATACCGGGCGATCTTCTCGCACCGTCCCGGGTCCCCCGGCAGGATGGCGTAGCGGCCCATCTCCCCCTTGGCCAGGTCAATGTGGAACTCCTTCCCATGGGAATAAATCAGCGACATATGACATACTCCTTTCCAGTGTTTTATGACTGAAAAAAGTGTACCCCTTCCCCCAAGTATTCGGAATGACCCATGTCATATATCTGACTGTTTCTGCCGTTCCTCCCGCCTTTTTCATTGTTGTGGAGACAGCAGGACCACAGGGGAAAAGCGCAGATTTTATTTCCCCCGCAGCACAGAAGCGTCCGCCGGAGTGTTCCGGCGGACGCTTTGCAGTATTTTTCCCGGCCCTGCGCTACATCATCAGCAGCACGGCCTCGGTCATGGTCTCTCTCCCCTTCTCGCCGGTGAGCAGGCGCTGCACCAGCTGGGCGCTGGACGCCGCCACTGTGGGTACCTCCAAAACATCATCCGGCCGGCACAGCCTTTCCATGGCTCCGGTACTGGCCCGCAGCACACCCATGGCTGCCGCCGGATGGTTGGGGGCGCAGTAGAACTGTTTCAGGCAATATGTCCCCTCTCCCTGTGAGGCGACAACGGCACAGGCCAGAAGCCGCTCCTCCCGGTCAAATCGAAGGGTGCTCAGCTGTCCGTCTGCCTCCAACAGCTCCTGCAGGGACAGATAGTCCGCGTCCCGCTCCTGGAGCTCCAGAAGCACCCGGCGCTTTTGGTAGTCGGTCAGCTCCCCCAGCGTCATCAGATCCTGCCGGACCTCCCCCTGCGCCGATCTCAGCAGGGGCGACCGGGCCAATTCCTCCACGGTGATCCGCCAGCTGAGGGCGTGCTCCATCGGCTGCAGGACAAACCCCGCCTTTTGAAACAGCTGCTCCAGCCCGGGAACGGAGGACGAAAACATGGCCCGCACTCCCCTCAGTTCTCCGCCGGTGAAGTCGGACAGCTCATCCAGCAGCTCCAGCAAAAGGGTGATACCCACTCCCCGGCGGCGGTGGGAGGGCGCTACATAGAGGCTGACCAGCTCCAGAATGTCCTCCTCTCCGTCGGCCATGCGGGCGCAGACGGCCCCGCAGGCCTCTCCATCCTCCACCGCGCACAGGGAAAATGCCTTCTCTCCGGCGATAAGCTCCCGGGCTTCCTGGGTGAGAAGAGGGGACACCCGGTCGGCCTGTGTGGGCAAAATCGTATAGAGCTCAATGGCTTCCAATGCTTCCATGGCAGTCTGATCCATGCTTTCTCCCCCCTTCTCTTACTGTGCCGGAGCGCCGCCCGCCCCCTGGCAGAGACTGCGCAGCCGGGCAAGGCCCGCCTGGTCCAGCTTCCAGCCTGCCAGCATTTTCATGGCCTCGGTCCCCTCCGGGGAGCCCGCGATCCCGCCGGGCTGGCTCTGCCAGCGGATCATGGCCTGCTCCAGCGTCAGCATCCACTCAGAGACCTCTGCGGCCGTCATGGAGCTGAGATCACACTGGCGGCCGCCGTACTTCTCCCCTACCTCATCGGTGCGCTGGCCCCCAAGACTGGAAGCCTTTTCACCGGTGGCGTGGATATCGTGGGTGTGGCCCAGATGATTCTTCACTCCGTAGGCGTCCGACTCAATGCCCATGAGCATGGCTCCGTACTGCTCCTTATGAAACAGTCCCTTCCTTTTGGCCCGCTTGAACATGGAATAGAAGTGTCCGCAGGAGCCGTCGTTGCTGATGGTTCTGCCGCTGACCCCTACATTCCCCATGCCGCCCACGGCGCAGTTCATGCCCCGCTGGCCAATCGGATTATAGATCTTTTTCTGCTCCCGACTGTGTCCGCCTCCCTGCTCCACCTTTCTGCGTGCAACGGAGTGAGTGGAGCCTCCCCGGGCGTTGTCCCGGGCGGCGTTGGGGTCCTCCCCGGGCGTGGAGCGGTAGAAGATCCGCTGCCACATCACTTCATGGGCCTCTTCATTATTATCCGACCGCACATCCAGCTTCGGCATGGTCAGCACCACCCGGGAACAGTGGCTCAGGGCCACCGCCATGGTCTTGTCCCAGGGTGACGGGGTCAATTTCCCGTTTACCTTGTCCACCCGCTGGAAGTTGGACAGCTGCATGAGCAGCAGGCGTTTTGCCATCTGCACCTGCTGGGCCTCGTTGGCGGCGATGGCCTCCCGGGTCATATCCCGCACCTTATTCTGGGTAAGCTTGGGATTTTTGGCGGCGATGTCCCGCTCCACCACCTGGGCGTCGGCCTTATGGATGAGCGTCTCCTCCATTACCGCGGTGCTCATGGCTTCGTCCAGGGCTTGGTAAAATCCTCGCAGTTCCTTGGAAAGGCCCTTTTCCCGCTGCACCAGAGACAGCCCCAGACGCAGCGCCGGGTCCAGCAGGCCGCTGACGCCGGGAGAGGCGGCCCGGATCCGGTCACAGATCTCCTGTGGTCTGCTGAACCGGTCAATGCCGTAGTCCTGGTTCAGGCGGCTCAAAGCCTGTTTGGCCAGCATATTCCGCATGACTCCGTCCAGATTTTCAAAGTCCGAATAATCCCCCTGCCTGGCCATGCGCAGGGATTCGGCCATGGGCAGACCGGTATGCGGAGTCTTGCGCTGGGCCCACTGCCGCATCCCCTCCGGGGTCTGAAATATCTTCAGCTGCTGGACATCCTCCGGGGACATCAGGCGCAGCTCGCTGCCCGCCTGCTTCAGCTCGGCCTTCATGGCTTTTTCCCTTCTGCGCCGCTCCTTTCGGCCAGCGTTATCCTGTTGAGCGGGCTGCTGAACCACGGGAATCCCGTTGGGAAGAGCGGTCAGACTGTTGGTGAACTGCTGATATACGGTCTGCTCCTGAGGTGACTGCTGAAGAAATTCCTGATCCCGAAGCTGCTGCTGCTGATCGGACAGCTGCTGGATCACCGCATCCATCAGCTGTCGCTGTTGCTGGACCTCTTTTCTCATGGATTCCTGAGGCATTTTCTCCTCCTCCTCTCAGTCTCAGCGGCATCTGATCGTGCTATTTTTTTCATTATACCATAGCTGGGGAAAAATTTCTCTCCCCTGGCATTTTTTTAGAAATCTTTTAGAGAACATATGAAAATACCATTTCTCTTGATGCTCTATGTTAAATTGTCAAATTGATGTTTACATTCAAAGGAGTTGCCAAAGGATAAAAATTCCGGAAAGACGGGAGCGATCCCATCTTTCCGGCGTCTTTCTTATCGAAAAATCAATGCCACAGCGTGGGCAGCCATTCCCTCGCCGGAGCCGGTAAAGCCCAGCTTCTCCTCGGTGGTGGCCTTCACATTCACCCGCTCTGCCTCCACCCCCATAGCCGAAGCCAGACAGCGGCCCATATCAGGGATGTAGGGGGCCAGCTTTGGCCGCTGGGCCAGGACGGTGGCGTCCACATTGCCCACCTGCCAGCCCCCCTCCTTCAGCAGGGCGGTGACATGCTCCAGCAGACGGATGCTGTCCGCCCCGGCGTAGGCGGGGTCGGTGTCGGGAAAGTGCCGCCCGATGTCCCCCAGACCCGCCGCCCCCAGCAGGGCATCCATCACGGCGTGGGCCAGCACATCAGCATCGGAGTGGCCCAG
Organism: uncultured Oscillospiraceae bacterium; assembly: GCA_944383205.1. Lineage (GTDB taxonomy): Bacteria > Bacillota > Clostridia > Oscillospirales > Oscillospiraceae > Lawsonibacter. The sequence continues at coordinate 11,445 of CALWOR010000004.1, forward strand.
CAGGCCCAGCTCAAAGGGGATCTCCTGTCCCCCCAGGATCAGCTTTCGTCCGGCAACCAGCCGGTGGACATCATAGCCGTGTCCTACCCGGAACTCCGTCATAAAATCCCCTCCCCTCGGGCGTTCAAAATTGCCTCCCCCAGGACCAGGTCCAGGGGGGTGGTGATTTTTATGTTCTCCCGGCTCCCCCGGGTGAGCGTCACCTTTTTGCCCAGGCGCTCCACCGCCCCGCAGTCGTCGGTGAGCAGTTCTCCGTCCTCCAGCGCCTTCTGGGTGGCGGCTCGGATGAGCCCAGCCTCAAAGACCTGGGGGGTCTGCACCGCCCGCAGGCTGGAGCGGTCCACCGTCTCTACCCCAAGGCCGTCCTCCCAGCGCTTGATGGTGTCAACTACAGGGACACAGGGAGCTGCCGCTCCGGACTTTCTGGCAGAGGCGATGGCCTCTCGGATCACCGCTCCGGTGACCAGAGGCCGGGCTCCGTCGTGAATGGCGATAAGTTCAGCGTCGGGGTCCGTCTCTCTCAGTCCGGCCTGAACAGAGTGGATGCGCTCGGCGCCTCCCACGATGACCTTTCGCACCTTGTCCAGGGCGTAGTCCTTACACAGGCGGCTCACCTCCACCAGCAGGTCCTCTCGGGTGACCACGATCACCTCTTCCACTTCGGGACAGTCCTGAAAGGCGGAGAGGGTATGTACCAGCACGGGCAGCTCCCCCAGAGGAGCCAGCACCTTGTCGATGCCCTCCATCCTTCTGGCGGAGCCGGCTGCCACCACCACCGCCGAGCACAGGGGTGGGGCTGGCTTTTTGTTTCGCTTTCCAAACAGTCCGGCCATGACGGGAAACCTCCTGTTCGTATCCAATTCATGAAAGAAGGGGCTTCAGCCCCTTCTCCTTCAGATTTATCATATTGTCCTGTGGGACAGGTTATGCCAGTGCGGTATTCAGCGCCTGTTCCGCCGACTCGTAACTGACACTCTTAGCCAGGACGATCTCAGAAATGAGGATCTGCTTGGCGGAGTGGAGCATTTTTCGTTCTCCCGTGGACAGGCCCCTGGCCTGATCCCGGGCGGTAAGCCCTTTGATGACCCAGGCCACCTCGAAAAGGTCTCCGCTCTTCATACGCTCCATATTTTCCCGGTAGCGGTGGTTCCAGTTGGCAGTCATCTCCACCTGAATATTGGGGATGGCGGCCAGGATCCGGTCGGCCTGTGCCTCGTCCACAATGGGGCGCACACCGATGGCCGCGCTGCTGTCTGTGGGGATCATCACCACCATGGAGCGGTTGGGCAGCCGCAGGATATAATAATCCCGGGTGACTCCATCCACCTTTTTCTGGACAATGCTCTCCACCACGCCCGCCCCATGCATGGGGTGGACCACCTTATCCCCAACCTGAAACACCCTGAACCTCACTTTCTGACTCTTCCACGCACTTTTTCTGCACTACTGTGATGTATTATATCAATTTTATCCCAAATTTGCAAGCAAAAAACAAGATTTCAGGAAAATTTTACAATTTTGACTCAAAATTTACAACGACAATCCCGCCGCGGGACCCTCTGCCGCCCATGACTCAGGACCTCCCGCCGGGCCGGGCACACATACATAGAAAACGAGCCGACCGCAAATGCGGCCGGCTCGATTCATCAAAATGGAACTTACTCCTGCTCAGCGGGCTCCTCGTCCTCGGCAGGCTCCTCAGCGGGGGCCTCCAGCAGGGCGCGGATGGACAGGGAGATCTTCTTGTTCTCCATATCCACATCGGTGATCTTCACATCCACCTTGTCGCCCTCGGCCACCACATCACCGGGCTTCTCCACACGGTGATCGGCCAGCTGAGAGATGTGGATCAGGCCGTCCACACCGGGCACCACCTCGGCAAAGGCGCCGAAGGTCATCAGCTTGACGATCCGCACATTAGCGGTGTCGCCCACCTGATAGGTGCTGGTGAACACGGTCCAGGGATCCTGGCTGTGGTCCTTCATGCCCAGAGAGATCTTCTTCTTCTCCTTGTCGGCGGCGATGACATACACCTCAACGGTGTCGCCCACCTTCACCACCTCAGAGGGGTGCTTGATCCGGGACCAGGACAGCTCGGAGATGTGGACCATGCCGTCCACGCCGCCGATGTCCACAAAGGCGCCATAGGAAGTCAGGGACTTCACGGTGCCGGTGTAGCGCTTGCCCTCCTCGATCTCGGCCCAGACCTTCTCGGCGGCAGCGGCCCGCTCAGCACGGATGACCCGGCTGATGGAACCCACCACACGGCGGCGGGCACGGTTGACCTCGGTGATGACCAGACGGACATGCTGCTTGAGCAGGTCGGTCATGGGAGCCTCCCTGGGCAGACCGGTCTGGGAGGCGGGCACGAACACCCGCACGCCCTTGACGGAGACGACCACGCCGCCCTTGTTGTCCTCGGTGACGACGCCTTCCACCACGGTCTCGTTCTCCCGGGCGGCCTCGATCTCCTCCCAGCCCTTGTTGATGTCCAGGCGGCGCTTGGACAGCTTCACCAGGCAATCGCGGTCACTGACCTGCATGACGATGGACTCGATCTCGTCGCCCACCTTCACCAGGTCCTCGACCTTGGCATTGGGATCGTCGGTCAGCTCGGACAGGGCAATGTAGCCGGGGTACTTGATACCCAGCTCAACCTGAACTTCGGTGGGCGTAATGGCCACAACGGTACCGGTAACCTTATCTCCATTATTTAAAGTTTTGATCGACTCCTCCAGCAGCTCCGCGAAGGATTTTTCGATCTCCATGATTTCGTCGCTCATTTTGTCATAGACCTCCTTTATTATCCACGCGGGCGTAGATGCACCCGCCGTGATGCCGACCATATCCGCCTTGGGCAGCTGACTCAGATCCAGGTCCTCCGCCCGCTCGATGAGCAGGACATGGGGACAGGACTCTCTGCAGATTTCTCCAAGACGCTTGGTATTGGAGCTCTGCCGGTCGCCCACCACCACCATCAGCCCGCATGTTTGGGCTAGCTGGCGTGCCTCCTCCTGGCGTTTTGATGTCGCTCCACATATTGTATCAAAAAATTCTGCGTTTGTACACTCTTTTTTTGCTTTTTTCACGCACCCCTCCCAAATTTTCTTGGTAGAGGTAGTCTGGGATACAAATGTCAGGGGCATCTCCCTGCGCCCGGGTTCCTGGGAGAGCCAGCTTTCCAGCTCTTCCTCCCCGGAGAGGACCACAGGCATACGGCACCAGCCGGCGATGGCAACTACCTCCGGGTGGTCGTGGGTACCCACGATGACAGGCACTCTCCCCCGCTGCTCCGCCTGCTGGACGATCTGGTGGATGCGCTTTACATTGGGACAGGTGGCGTCCAAAATCTCCGCTCCCTGCTGCTCCAGCCTCTGGTGGACTTCGCGGCTTTCCCCGTGGGAGCGGATGATCACAGCGCTCCCCTCCGGAACCTGAGCCGGAGTCTCCACCGCGTACAGCCCCTGAGCGGCCAGATGGGCCACCACATCCTTATTATGGATGATGGAACCAAGCATGACGCAGGGCTTTCCCAACTGGGCAGTCTGTTCGGCCAGCTCCACTGCCCGGTGTACCCCATAGCAGAAGCCGGCGGACTTTGCAAGCATCACCTTCATTTGATCTGCTCCCCCAAGGCGTGGACCCGGTCCAGCAGGTCGTGGGCGATGTTCTGCAGCTCCTCGGCGGTGGGCTTTCTGCCCGCAAAGGTGGGCTGGTAGGGCTCGCCGATGACCACGGTGTTGAAGCGGAAGGCCCGCTTGTTGGGCTGAATGTAGACAGGCAGCAGAGGGACCCCTGTCCGGGCGGCAAAGAGAGCTGCTCCGGTCTTGGCCTCCACATGCTCCCCTTCGTGGACTCTGGTCCCTTCGGGGAACATAAGCAGCTTATCCCCGTCCTTCAAAATTTTCAAAGCGGTCTTTACTGCCTTCATGTCCGCCGCCCCCCGGTCCACACCGAAGACGCCGGCCTTGGACAGCAGCCAGCCGATGAGGGGCAAGCGCATGATCTGGATCTTGGCCATGGCCCGCATGGGATATTTATGGCCGAAGGCAAAGACCACATAGAAGGGGTCGGCAGCGGTGGTGTGGTTGGGACAGATGACGGCCGGGCCGTCAGGGATATGCTCCCGTCCGATAGCCTTCACCGGGCGGAAGAGATTGAAAAAGGGCCAGATGACCACATATAGGAAATGGAACATAGCGTCCATTTTTTTCCGACGCAGGTCTCCCTCCGCCGGCTGGGCGGCGGCTATTTCCTTGACTTCCTCGCTCACAGTTCGATCTTCTCCTTTACCAGCCGGACCAGGGCCTCCAGGCTCTGCTCCAGATTCAGCCGGGTAGTATCCAGAAGCCGGGCGTCCTCCGCCTGGCGCAGGGGGGCGATGGGGCGGTTGGCGTCCTGTTCGTCCCGCTGGATAATGTCCCGCAGCACAGCCTCATAGTCGGCCTGCTGTCCCCGCTGCTGCAGCTCCAGCAGCCGGCGCTTCGCCCGGGCCTCGGGAGCGGCGGTGAGGAAGATCTTCACATCCGCTTCCGGCAGCACTACCGTACCGATGTCCCGGCCATCCATGACCACGCTGTGCTCCCTGGCCTGTCGGCGCTGGAAGTCCAGCAGAAAGTCCCGCACCGCCGGGATAGCCGACACCTGAGAAGCCAGGCCGGATACCTGATGCTCCCGGATGGCCCCGGACACATCCTCTCCATTGAGGAACATCCGCTGTTCCCCGTCCGGGCCATAGTCCATACGGATATCCAGGCCGCCCAGCAGCCCGGCCACCTGACCGGCATCCTTCGGGTCCATCTCCGCCCGCAGGACCGCCAGAGCCACCGTGCGGTAGATGGCTCCCGTGTCCACATAGATAAATCCCAGCTTTTCGGCCAGCTGCCGGGCCAGGGTGCTCTTCCCCGCCCCGGCGGGACCGTCAATGGCAATACTTTTAAACTCCATAGCTACTCTCTCCATATGTTCTGCGTACTTGGCCCCCATGGGCCGGGAAAAACAGCGCAACCTCACACTTCCCCTCTCAGGTACCGGGCGGCGCATTCCCCGGCCGCATGGCCGGTGCACCAGGCGATCTGCAGGTTGAAGCCGCCAGTATAGGCGTCCACATCCAGCAGTTCTCCTGCAAAGTAAAGGCCCTTTACCTTCTTTGAAGCCATAGTCTTTGGGTCCACTTCCCCAACCTTTACCCCCCCCGAGGTCACAATAGCCTCAGCGATGGGCCGGGGGCCGGAAATGGGAACAGTAAAGGCCTTCAGGCACTCCAGCAGCCGCCGGCGTTCCTCCTTGGTCACATCATGGGCTTTCTTTTCCCCGGAAATCCCCGCCCGGCGCAGCGCCACAGGGATCATCAGCCGGGGAAGCAGCGCCCCCATCAGGTTGTTCATATCCCGGTTTGCCCCCTGGCTCAGTTCCCGTACCAGACGGGCGTCCAGGGCCTGTTCGTCCAGGGCGGGCTTCAGGTCGATGATGCAGGTGTATTTTTCTCTTCCAAAGTCCCGCATATGGGCGCTGGCAGAGAGGACCAGGGGACCTGAGAGACCGAAGTGGGTGAAGAGCATCTCCCCCTGCTCCCGGTACAGGGTTTTCCCCTTCTGGTTTTTCACTGTCAGCATGACATTTTTCAGGGCCAGCCCCTGCATCTCCCCGCAGAAGTACTCGGGAGACTCCAGAGGCACCAGGGAGGGCTTTGGCTCCACCACCGTATGCCCCGCCCGGGCGGCCATGGCGTGGCCGTCCCCCGTGGAGCCGGTGGCCGGATAGGACAGCCCCCCGGTGGCCAGGACTACCGCCCCGGCCTCCACAGGGCCTTGGTCGGTCTCCAGACCCCTGACCTGCCCCTCCTCCGCCACAAGGCCGGTGACCCGGGTGTGGAGGACGGGGACCTTCAGCCGTTTGAGCTCATAATAGAGAGCGTCGATGATGTCGGCCGCCCGGTCGGACTTCGGAAACACCCGGTTGCCCCGCTCCACCTTCAGGGGTACGCCAAGCGCCTCAAAAAAGGCCTCTACATCTGCAGGTGTGGTGCGGTTCACAGCGCTGTACAGAAACTTTCCGTTTCTGGGGGTGGCGGCCAGCACCTCCTCCGGAGAACAGTGGTTGGTCACATTGCACCGGCCCTTGCCGGTAATATAGAGCTTGCGTCCCAGCTTGGGGTTGCGCTCCAGAATGGTCACCGGACAGCCCAGCCTTGCGGCGGTAATGGCCGCCCGGCAGCACCGCCCCCCACCACACAGATCCTGTTTTTGCTGTCGGTCACTGCTCCACCTTCTCATAGACGCCGTACTCGTCCCAAATCTCTTCCAAGGTGCGGAAGGTGTGGGCCAGGTCGTCATTTTTCCGCTGGCTCACCGCCACCAGCAGGGCGTTGACCAGACTGAGAGGGGCCACCAGGGAATCCACGAAGGAGGCCATGTCGCTTCTGGCCTTCAGGGTATAGTGGGAGATGGGGGCCAGCGGGGAGGCCTCGCTGTCGGTGATGGCAACGGTGGTGGCTCCCCGGTCCCGGGCAAAATTCATGGCCTGGACGGTGCGGCTGGAATAGCGGGGGAAGCTGACTCCCACCACCACATCTCCCTCCCCTACCCGCAGAAGGCTCTCAAAAACCTCGCTGGCGGTATTGGCGGAGACCAGAGAGACATTTTCAAAAATCAGATTAAAATAGAAGTGGAGGAAAGTGGCGATGGCAGCGGAGGAACGCACGCCGATGATATAGATCTTCTTGGCCGAGACGATGGCGTCCACCGCCCGCTCAAAGCTCTCCCGATCCAGCTCCTCCAAGGTCATACGGATCTTCTCAATGTCCGACTGGAGTACCATGGACAGCAGGTCCTGGTCCCCCAGGCGGTCGTTGGTCACCTCAATGCGCTGGACGGAGGTCAGGCGGTTGCGGATCATTTTTTGCAGGGACTTCTGCATATCCGGGTAGCCGTCGTAGCCCAGCTCGGCGGCAAAGCGCACCACCGTGGACTCACTGACCCCCACCTTCTTGCCCAGGCGGCTGGCTGTCATGAAGGCGGCCTTGTCGTAGGATTCCAAAATAAAATTGGCGATTTTCTTCTGTCCCTTGGAAAAAGTGTGTATATTTTCCTGGATGACGGCAAGAATATCACGATTCATCCCAATTCACTTCCTATGTATCTCATCCTGTCATTCAGTCAATCAGAGGGGGACCCGGCAAGGTCCCCCTCCCGCTCTTTGACCGTACTCTGTAATCATACTCGTTTCCCCTAAAAAATGCAAGAGATTTTTGCAGGAATTTCATCTTCCCTGCAAAAATCTCTCATTCTCCCCGGGGAGGCTCCCCGTTGAGGGCAAGCAGCTCCCCCTCATTGAGGGGCCGCCACTGTCCGGGCTTCAAGGTCCGGTCCAGGGGCAGCGCCCCCTCCCGGATCCGCTTGAGGCGCAGTACGGTTAATCCCGCCTGGTCGCACATCCGCCGCACCTGGCGGTTTTTTCCCTGGTGGATGGTGACGGACAGCTGGTGCACCCCGCCGGTGCTCCGCCCCCGGCGTACCCTGGCAGGGGCGATGGGTTCTCCGTCCAGTTCCATGGGGGAGGCCAGAACGGGCAGTGCTTTTTCCACATTTCCCGTCACCCACACCAGGTACTCTTTCTCCACCTCATGGCTGGGATGAAGCAGCCGCTGAGTCAGATCCCCGTCATCGGTGAGGATGAGCATCCCCTCGGAGTCCAGGTCCAGCCGTCCCACCGGCCACACCCGTCTGCCGCAGCCGGAAACTAGCTGGGCCACGGTTTTTCGCCCCTTCTCGTCGGAGAGGGTGGACACATAGCCCCGGGGCTTGTTGAGCATCAGGTAGATGTGCTCCTCCTTCAGGCGAAGAGGATGTCCATCCACCTTTACTTCATCCCGGTCCAGATCCGCCCGGTCCCCCAGCTGGGCCACCGCGCCGTTCACCGTCACCCGGCCCTCATTGATCCACTCCTCCGCCTTTCGCCGGGAGGTCAGGCCGCAGGCCGAGATCAGCTTTTGAAGCCGCTCCTCCACCCAATCATCCTCTCTCTGTCTCAAATCAAAGCGCGGCCAGGCGCGCCAGAAGTTTTAAGAAAAAATTGCCCTCCGGGGCCAGGTCACAGGGAACGGCCCGACCGGTCACCAGAGGGACCCGTCCCAGCTCCGCTCCGTCCAGGGTGCAGAGAAGCTCCCCCACTCGCTGGCCCTCAGAACAGGGGGCGGCAAGGGTATCCCGGTCCAGCAGGACCTCCACCTCCGGCTCCTCCCCTGCTCTTAGGGGAACGGTCAGGCTCTCTCCGGCCAGAAGGGAACATAGGGGCACAAGGCCGCCCTCTACGGGGACAAAGCCCATCCGCTCCCCCGCCTCTGCCAGCGTTCGCAGCTCCAGGGCAGAAAACCCCTGGTCAAAGAGGGCGGCGTGGTCAGCCCAGTCGTTGGGGGCGGAGAGGGTGACGCAGATGAGGGTCATCCCCTCCCGCTCCGCCGCAGACACCAGGGTACGCCCCGCCTTTTCCGTGTAGCCCGTTTTCAGACCGATACAGCCCTCATACTGCCACAGAAGCTTGTTGTGGTTGGTGAAGCTCCGCTCTCCCAGGGAAATGGACCTGGTGGAGACCATCTCCCTTAATGTCTCGTTTTCCAGACAGGCCCGGGCCAGCAGGGCCATGTCGTAGGCGGTGGAGTAGTGCCCCTCGTCATTGAGGCCGCTGGGGTTTGCAAAATGGCTGTCCTCCATCCCAAGCTCTGCCGCTTTTTCATTCATCCCGGCCACAAAGGCCTCCTCGCTGCCGGCACACACCTCGGCCACCGCCAGGGCGGCGTCATTGCCAGAGCGCAGGAGCATCCCATAGAGAAGGGCCTCCAGGGTAATCTTCTCCCCCGCACGCAGATAGATGGAGGAGCCCTCCACCCCCACCCACTCCGGGGAGACGGTGATTTCCCGGGAAAGCTCTTTCCCCGACTCCAGAGCCACCAGAGCGGTCATAAGCTTGGTGGTGCTGGCGATGAGCCGCCGGTCATGGGCGTTTTTCTCATAGAGCACCCGGCCGCTGCCGGCTTCCACCAAAATGGCGGATTGGGCACTGATATCCGCAGCCCCGGCCCCAGGCACGGCGCTCAGCAGCAGGACCAAGGCCAGCAGCACTCCCGTCGGACGAAACTTCATAAGGTCGCCTCCCATTGTTCAGGTGACCTTTAGTATATTGCCGCCGGGGCGAGTTTATAGCGGGTAAATTTTTCTGACGGGGTCCTTACTCAGAAAATTCCTTTTTTTCCTGCTGTGCCTGGATAAAATCGGTCACCTTGTCCACCACTTCGGGGACCATATCGATGACCCGGTCCATTGTGGTCGCCGGGGCGCCGCCCACGGGGAGCAGCTTCACATTCCCATCCCGGATCACCAGGAAGGCCACCGGCTCCAGCTTGGCGCTGGCGGCGCTGCCACCGCCAAAGGCGTTGTCTCCCCCCATCTGCTGCTTCTTGGTGGCAAATTCCGTACCGCCCCCGCCCACGCCGATGGACATCCGGGACACGGGAATGAGGGTGACTCCCTCCGCCTGGATGGGGGTGCCTACGATGATGTCGGCGTCGGCCATGGCGCGCACCTGCTCCATGGTATCCCGCATCAGCCGTCCGATGGGGTTTTTCTTCTCCTGATTTTCCATAAATCAGACCGCCTTTCTTTCCTTGTCTTTGGTGCCACGCCGCCCCTTGACGGCGATCACTTTCTTCAGGCCCTTCAGGCCAAAATACAGTCCCAGCCACAGGGCCTGTCCAATCTTCAGGGACATGGCCCCCATGGCGGATACCGTGGTCATCTGGGAGTCAAAATCCAGCTCTACCCGGGCCCTGCCGTCCTTGATCTGGAATGCCTCATTCAGTGGACACCACAGTGCCCCCAGGGCGGCGTTGGCACAGCCGTATACCATTGCGGCGTCGGCGGGGTCAGTGGCCCCTGCCCGCAGCACCAGCTCCAGACGGTCCACCCGGAGTTTTTTCCGGAACTGCCCCGCAGCATCCAGAGCCAGAGGCAGAAGCTCCCGGGCGTAGTCCAACGCCCCGCCCTTTGAGATCTCCTCCGGCTTTTCCTTCTCTTTCGGAGGCTTGGTGGGCTTTGCTTCCCGCTTCCCAGGCTGTCTTTTCCGGGACCGGGGCCACAGCCGCAGCCGCACCGGCCCCAGCCGGGCCCAGGCCCGGGGACCGGCTTTGCCGTACTCCCCCTGTACGCCCACCCGCATCTGCATCAGCAGAACTAGGCACAGCAGCACACAGCCCAGGATCACAAGACCCTTCACGGTTCCCCGACCGGGTCCTCCGGTCCCTCCTCAGCCCTCTCCTCCGCCTCTCGCAGGCGGGCCAGGCTGTTCTCCAGCTCCAGGGTCATCTGGCTGCCCTCCTGGGAGGAATTGGGCAGCTCCGGCAGCTCCTCCAGGCTGGACAGGCCAAAGGAGCGCAGGAAATTCTTCGTGGTGCGAAACTGCATGGGACGGCCGGGGACGGCCAGCCGCCCCGCCTCCTCAATGAGCTCCCGCTCCAGCAGCAGCCCCACGGTATATGCGCTGTCCACGCCGCGCACCTGGTCCACATAGGCCCGGGTCACCGGCTGGTAGTAGGCGATGATGGCCAGCACCTCCAGGGCGGGCTGGGACAGGCGGGCGGGCTTCCTGCTCTCCAGGGTCTTTCTGATATAGGGAGCAAACTCCGGGGCGGAGCACAGCTGATAGCTGGTGTCCAGCTTCAAAAGACGGATGCCCCGGCGGTCGTAGCTGTATTTGTCCATCAGGCGCTGGGCCACCGCATCCAGGGTGGGCCGGTCCACCTCCAGTCCCAGGCACAGCCGCTCCACCGCCACCGGCTCGCCGGCGGCGAAAAGCACACCCTCCAGGGCGGATTCCAACTCTTTCAGTTCCAAAGGGATTCCTCCTTACTGACTGTCGGCGGTAAAGCTGACCTCTTCTTCGCTCTCCTCCCGGGTGCAGGTGACGGTACAGTCCTCCTCGGTACCCGCCAGGCGCAGGCGGCGGGCCTTGCACAGCTCCAGCACCGCCAGGAAGGTAGCCACCACCTCCGAGCGGCTGCGGCTGCCCTTGAAGAGGGCACGGAACCGGGTGACCCCGAAGCGGACCAGGCGCTGGAGGATCTCTCCCGCCTTGTCGGCCACAGGGTAGGGCTCCCGGCCCACAATGCCCTGAAAGGCGGCCATTGGGGGCGGAAGCTTGTTGTCAGAGCGGCTGAGCACCGCCGTCATGGCCCGGAGCAGGTCCTCCTTGTCGTGGACATAGCGGTAGACCTTGTCGGGCTGGATGGCCTCGGGCACCTTGGCCAGGTAGTCCCGGCCGATCTGATAGCGGCTGTCCATGGCGGGAACCACCGCCTTGATCTTCAGGTAATTTTCGTTGCGCTGATGGGCCTCCAAAGTGGCAATGAGCTGTTCCATCTCGCTCATGGCCTCTTCGTCGTGGATGGACAGGAGCATCCGGGTCTTGATGTAGATCAGGTGGGAGGCCATGGTGACAAACTCACTGGCCACCTCCAGATCAAGTTCCTTGCGCTTGTTCATCCACTCCAGATACTGGTCCAGAAGCAGGGAGATCTGAATGTCCTTGATCTCCATTTTATTTTTGCTCAGAAGGTGCAGAATCAAATCCAGAGGGCCCACAAAGTCCTCCAGATTTTCTTCTTTGGCCTTTACCACCCCTTCCAGGTGGTAAATGGGCGTCTCCACAGGCACTCCCCCCAAGCAAAATGATTTCAGAATATTATACCAGTTTGCCCATGAAAACACAAGAAAAATCCCCGGTCCGAGGGCCGGGGATTTTAGTCCGTCGAAAAAGTGGCTATGCCACTTTTTCGAGAAAGATTGCACGGAAGATGGGCCTCGATTCCTTGCGGAAAAGTCGGCCCATCTTCCGTGAGAAGTGTCATTTCCGACGCACATATCGCCGGAAATGACAGATTTCAATTTATTCCGTCGCCTGCGGGCGCCGGAACTCCCTGCGGGAGGGCTTTGGAGTCCTGAACTCCTACTTCTGGATTCCAGACAAAATGGCTCGGAGGAGCTCCTCCCGGCCCGTCCCCTTCTCGGCAGAGAAGGGAATGAGCACAGCGTCCTCATCCAGCTCCAGGGTCTCCCGGACCAGCTGGAGGTTGGGTTCGATCTCGCTCTTCTTCAGCTTGTCCAGCTTGTTGGCCACCACGATGAGGGGACAACCCGTGTCCCGGAACCACCGGGCCATGGTACAGTCGTCGGCGGTGGGCTTGTGCCGGGAATCCACGATCATCACCCCCAGGGTGAGCAGATCGGGCCTGGCAAAGTAGTCCTCCATGAGCTTGCCCCACCGGTCCCGCTCGGCCTTGGATACCTTGGCGTAGCCGTAGCCGGGCAGGTCCACCAGATAGAAGGCGCCGTCGATCTTGAAGTAATTGATGTGGATGGTCTTTCCCGGTGCTGCCCCTACCCGGGCAAAATTCTTACGGTTCAAAAGCCGGTTGATCACCGAGGATTTGCCCACATTGGACCGCCCGGCAAAGGCCACCTGGGGCAGTCCATCCTGGATGAAGGTCTTTGGGGATACGGCGGAGAGGACAAACTCCGCCTTTTGCACATTCACAGCCATGGCGACCCTCCTTACCGCCGGGGACGCTGGACGCCCCGTCCCTTCAGAGGTGCGGCGGGAATGGAGAGGTCATCTGTCTCCTCTCTTGTCTGCCGGGGAGGCAGGTCCACAACCTCCGCAGGGCGGTTCAGAGCGGCAGAGAGCACCTGATCGGCCCGCTCCACCAGGACAAACTGGAGCGCCTTGCGTACCGTCTGGTCGATCTCTTCCAGGTCCTTCTCATTGTCCATGGGAATGATCACCGTCTTGATGCCGTTTCGGAAGGCGGCCATGGTCTTTTCCTTCAAACCCCCGATGGGCAGCACCCGTCCGCGGAGGGTGACCTCGCCGGTCATGGCCAGACCGCGGCGCACCGGCCGCCCGGTGAGGGCGGAGACCATGGCAGTGGTGATGGCGATACCGGCGGAGGGCCCGTCCTTGGGCACGGCCCCTTCGGGGAAGTGGACATGGATGTCCTTCTCCTTATAGAAATCGGCGGGGACGCCCAACCGGTCACACTGGCTGCGGATGTAGCTGAGGGCGGCGTGAGCCGACTCCTTCATCACATCTCCCAGATTACCGGTGAGCTCCACCTTGCCGGAGCCGGGGACCACATTGACCTCCACCTCCAGCAGCTCGCCGCCCACCGAGGTCCAGGCAAGGCCGTTGACCACGCCCACACGCTCCTCCAGAGCCTGACGCTCCGGGTGATACCGGGGAATACCCAGGTATTCCTCCAGGTCCTTTTCTGTAATGCGGATCGACTTTACGCCATCTGTGACCACCTTCATAGCGGCCTTCCGGCACAGGCCGGCCAGCCGCCGCTCCAGCACACGCACGCCCGACTCCCGGGTGTAGGCGGAGATGATCTCACGCAGGGCTCCGTCAGACACCTTCAGCTGCGTCTTGGTAAGGCCGTGGCGCTTCAGCTCCTTGGGCAGCAGGTGCCGCTTGGCGATCTGCACCTTCTCCTCGTCGGTGTAGCTGCCCAGCTCGATGACCTCCATCCGGTCCAGGAGGGGCCTGGGGATGGTATCCATGTTGTTGGCGGTGGTGATGAACATGACCTCGGACAGGTCAAAGGGGATTTCAAGGAAATTGTCCCGGAAGGTGGCGTTCTGTTCCCCGTCCAGCACCTCCAGCAGGGCCGAGGCCGGGTCACCCCGGTGGTCATGGCCCAGCTTGTCGATCTCGTCCAGAAGCATCAGGGGGTTGCAGCTGCCGCACTGGCTGATGGCCGAGATGATCCGGCCGGGCATGGCCCCCACATAGGTCTTCCGATGGCCCCGGATCTCCGCCTCATCGCTGACGCCGCCCAGAGACAGACGGGCCAGCTTCCGGTTCATGGCCCGGGCCATGGACATGGCGATGGATGTCTTGCCTACCCCCGGCGGGCCCACCAGGCAGATGATCTGGCCCTTCAACTCGGGAGCGAGCTGCTTGACAGCCACAAACTCCAAAATGCGCTCCTTCACCTTCTCCAGGCCGTAGTGGTCCTGGTCCAGAGCCTTTCGTACAGCGGCAACGCTGATTTTCTCCTTGGTCTTCACACCCCAGGGCAGCTCCAGGCACACATCCAGGTAGTTGCGCAGGACGGTGCCCTCGGAGGAGCCGTAGGTCTGCTTGGCCAGACGGCCCAGCTCCTTGTTCAGCTTTTCCCGAACCTCGTCAGGCAGGGCTGCCTTGGCAATTTTCTGGCGGTACTCCTCGATCTCGTCGGCGCCCTCGCCCTCTCCCAACTCGTTCTGGATGGCCTTCATCTGCTCCCGCAGGTAGTAGTCCCGCTGGTGGTCGGCCATCTGCTCCCTGGCCTTGTTCTGGATCTCGTTGTCCAGGGAGAGGATCTCCACCTCCCGCTCCAGCAGCTTGTGGAGCTTCTCCAGACGCCTGGCCGGGCGCAGCTCCTCCAGAATAGCCTGCTTGTCCCCGTTGCGCATGGGGATATTCTGGGCGATGTAATCGGCGATATGGCCCGGGTCCTGGCTGGCCAGCACATGAATGATCAGGTCTGGAGACATCTTGGGGGCCAGCTCGGCATACTGCTGGAAGAGATCATAGGTGGAGCGCATAAGGGCCTCAGTCTTGGCCGAAGATCGGGCAGGGACCTCAGGGGTCTGAATCTCCTGGACCTCCGCCTCCAGATTGGGCTCGGTGCGCAGCAGCTGTACCAGGCGGCCCCTGGCGTTGCCCTCCACCATCACACGCACATTGTCTCCGGGCATACGGAGGATCTGGCGGATGGAGGAGATGGTGCCCACCTGGTAGAGGTCGCTCAGCTCAGGGGTCTCCACCCCGATGTCCTTCTGGCCCACCAGGAAGATGGGGCTGCCCGCACTCATGGCAGTCTCCAGGGCTTTGATGGAGATATCTCTGGACACCTCAAAATGGATCAATACATTGGGAAACACCGTCAGCCCCCGCAGGGCGATGACGGGCATGGTAGTGGTATGGAGCACTTCCCATTCTTTGCTCATAACAATTCACTTCCTCTCAGGGGTAACAAACCAAAAGCGCCCCCGGCTCCGCCGTTCCGGGGAGACCGCGGGGCGCCTATGTCTTTTTTTGTCAGCTGGCGCTGGACATACCCAGCCCCCGGTCCACCTGGACGGTGGCCTTGCCCAGCCTGGGCCGCTGGGTGCGGCTGGGGTCACGCTCCAGCTCGGGCTGGGCCCCGTCGGTGACGCAGGGGGCGGTGATCTTCACCTTGACGATGGTGGGATCAGAGGGGACCTCGTACATGACCCGGGTCATGACCTCCTCCAGCACAGCCCGCAGGCCGCGGGCTCCGATGCCCCGCTCCACCGCCCGGTCGGCCACTGCCTCCAGGGCCTCCTGGGTGAAGTCCAGCTCCACCTGGTCGTAGTCCAGCAGAGCCTTATACTGCTTCACCAGGGCGTTCTTGGGCTCGGTGAGGATCTGGACCATCTGCTGGCGGTCCAGGGACTCCAGGGTGGTGACCACGGGCAGACGGCCCACCAGCTCAGGGATAATGCCGAACTTCAGCAGATCCTGGGGCTGGATCTCCTTCATGAGCTCGCCCACATTCCGCTCCTTCCGGCTTTGGATCTCGGCCCCAAAGCCCAGGGAGCGTTTGTCCAGACGGTGCTCGATGATCTTGTCGATGCCGTCGAAGGCACCGCCGCAGATAAACAGAATGTTCCGGGTGTCGATCTGGATGAATTCCTGGTGAGGGTGCTTGCGCCCCCCCTGGGGAGGCACATTGGCCACGGTCCCCTCCAGAATTTTCAGCAGGGCCTGCTGTACACCCTCGCCGGACACATCCCGGGTGATGGAGGTATTCTCGCTCTTCCGGGCGATCTTATCCATCTCATCGATATAGATGATGCCCCGTTCGGCCAGCTCGATGTCGTAGTCGGCGGCCTGCACCAGACGCAGGAGAATATTCTCCACATCGTCGCCCACATAGCCCGCCTCGGTGAGGGTGGTGGCGTCGGCGATGGCGAAGGGTACCTTCAGCACCCGGGCCAGAGTCTGGGCAAAGAGGGTCTTGCCGCAGCCGGTGGGGCCCATAAGGAGGATATTGCTCTTCTGCAGTTCCACATCCTCTCCCCCACCGAAATAGATGCGCTTATAGTGGTTGTACACGGCCACGGACAGGGCCACCTTGGCCTTCTCCTGACCGATGATATACTGGTCCAGGACGGCATGGATCTCTTTGGGGGTGGGGATGGCGTCGGGAATATCGGCCACAGGGCCCATGTCGTCGTCCAACAGCAGTCCCTCGGCCCCCATGGCCTCCATACAGAGATTGACACACTCGTCACAGATATATACGCCGGGACCGGCGATCATCCGTTTGACCTGATCCTGGTGCTTGCCGCAGAAGGAACAGCGGATGCTTTTTTCGTCGTTGCGAGCCATTGCTACACCTCTCTACTGGGTTTGGAAAATCAGCGCTTCTCGATGACTTTATCAATAAGGCCGTACTCCATGGCCTCCTGGGCGGTCATGAAGTTGTCCCGCTCGCAGTCGGCGGTGACGACCTCGATGCTCTTGCCGGTGTTCTCAGCCAGAATGCGGTTCATTCTGGTCTTCACCACCTCCAGCCGTTTGAGGTGGATGGCCATATCGGTGATCTGACCCTGGGTTCCGGCAGAGGGCTGGTGGATCATGATCTCCGCGTTGGGCAGGGCCAGGCGCTTGCCCTTGGCACCGGCGGACAGCAGAAAGGCCCCCATGGAGGCGGCCATACCGATACAGATGGTGGACACATCACACTTCACATACTGCATGGTGTCGTAGATGGCCATACCTGCGGTGACGGAACCGCCGGGGCTGTTGATGTAGAACTGGATGTCCTTGTCCGGGTCCTGAGCCTCCAGATACAGCAGCTGGGCCACGATGAGGGAAGCGGTGGTGTCGTTGACCTCCTCAGACAGCATGATGATACGGTCGTTGAGCAGGCGGGAAAAAATGTCATAGGAGCGCTCGCCCCGGTTGGTCTGCTCTACTACATAAGGAACTAAACTCATCTTCGATACTCCTTTTTTCAGGCAAGATACCAAAGTATACCCCATTGCCGGAAAAACAATCCCGGTTCAGGGGCCTGGTATGGATCGGTTTCTGTCGTTTTAGCACTCAAGGCGCCGGAGTGCCAATTTCAACTATGATAATAACCGCTTCTCCACAAAAAATCAACCCCCGATTTTCAAAAACGGAGGTTTATTGAAAATGTTTACGGTGTGTTCATATCTGTCCCATAAATATGGGGACACCCGGGGCGGCAGTATGCCGCCCCGGGTTTGATGTTTTTGTTACTCGGCCTTGGGCTCCTCAGCGGTCTCCTCGGCGCCCTCGTCCTCCGCCTTCTTGGCGGTCTTCTTGGCGGCGGCCTTCTTCTTGGCCTTGGTGGCCTTGGCGGAGTCAACCACCAGCTTGCTGGCCTTGCGCATGACCAGATCGTGCTTCAGGTCCTCGGCAGGAACGGCAGCCTTCACCTGCTCGGCAGGGATGTTGTACTGCTCGGCCAGACGCTTGATCTCCTCCTCGTACTCCTCGTCGGAGATCTCCAGATTCTCGGCCTTGGCCACGGCGGTGAGGGCCAGCTCCATCTGCACCTGCTTCAGGGCGCTGGGACGGGCGGAGGCCCGGATCATCTCGGCGTTGGTGCCCATCATCTTGTGGTAGTCCTCCATGGAGATGCCCTGGCTCTGGAGACGCATGGCGTAGTCGTCCATCAGGCGGTCCACCTGGACCTCCACCATGCCGTCGGGGATCTCGCACTCCATATTGGCCACCAGCTGCTCCATGACCTGATTCTCAAAGTCGCTCTGGGCCTGCTGGGTGCGGCGCTCAGTGAGCTTCTCCCCCAGATCCTTGCGGAAGGCCTCGAGGGTATCGAACTCGGACACATCCTTGGCAAACTCGTCGTCCACCTCGGGGGCCTTGGGCTCCTTCACCTCGTTGACCTTCACATGGAAGACAACAGCCTTGCCGGCCAGCTCGGCGTGGTAATCTTCGGGGAAGGTGATGTCGATGTCCTTCTCCTCCCCGGCCTTCATGCCGATGACCTGCTCCTCAAAGCCGGGGACGAACATGCCGGCGCCCAGCTTCAGCTCATAGTTCTCGCCCTTGCCGCCCTCAAAGGGAGTGCCGTTGTCAAAGCCCTCAAAGTCGATAACGGCGGTGTCGCCTTTCTTGGCCTTGCGCTTCACGCTCACCAGGCGGGTGGCCCGGTCGATGTAGGGCTGCATCTCGTTGTCAATGTCCTTCTCAGTGACCTTGACCTCCTCCTTGGGAGCGGACAGGCCCTTGTACTCGCCCAGCTTCACCTCGGGACGGACGGACACCAGAGCTTTGAAGGTAAAGCCCTCTTTGCCCACCTCCACGATTTCCATCTTGGGGTAGCCCACATCGTCCAGGCCCTGCTCCTTCACAGCCTCGGCATAGGCGGAGGGGTACACGGCATTGATGGCCTCCTCGTAGAACACGCCGGAGCCGTACATACCCTCGATGATCTTCCGGGGGGCCTTGCCCTTGCGGAAGCCGGGGACATTGATGCTGCCGCGGCTCTTCAGGTAAGCCTGCTGCACGGCGGCCTCAAACTGATCGGCGTCGATCTGGATCGTCAGCTCAACGGTGCTTTTTTCTTTCTTCTCTACATTGGTGACCTTCATTTGTTAATTTCCTCCTGTTGGCCCACCCGGTTTTTGTCAAACAAAGGGGCCTTTTTACTTTCGCCACGATATTTTACCAGATATGCGGCGGTTTGACCAGACTTTTTTTCAAATTTTCCAGATTTTTTTGGGTTCAAAGGAGCCGTACCGGCTGAAATCCCACATAATCGGCGGCCACCAGCCGGTAATCCACTCCGTCCCGCTCCCCTGTGACGGCAAAGCGGTGGCTGGGCCCGTGGAGGTGTCCGTAACAGCACAGCTTCACTCCGTAGGCTTCCAAAAGGTCGATGATCTCCCGGCAGCGGTACCCCTGATAGATGGGGGGATAGTGGAGAAAACACACCTTCTCCCGCTCCCCCGCCGCCTTGAAGGAAGCCTCCAGGCGGATGAGCTCCCGGTTGAAGATCTTGGCGCTGTGTTCCCCTCTGTCCTCCTCATAAAACCAGCCCCGGGTACCGCACAGGGCGAGTTCTCCGTAGAAATGGCAGTTGTTGTGGAGGATCTTCAGGGTCAGGAAACCGTTCTCCTGAAAAAAACGCTCCATTTTGGCGGCGGTGGTCCACCAGTAGTCGTGGTTTCCCTTTAAAAGGAGCTTCTGCTTCCCGGGCAGGGCATCCAGAAAGGCGAAGTCGGCCTTCGCCTCCTCCAGGCTCATGCCCCAGGATACATCCCCGCAAATGACTACCGTGTCCTCCGGCCCCACCCGGGCAAAGCCCTCCCGGAGCTTGTCCACATAACCGGTCCAGTCTCCGCCGAACACATCCATGGGCTTGTCGCTGCCCAGGGACAGGTGGGTGTCTCCAATGGCATACAGGGCCATGGCTCACCCCAGCATATTCCGCACCGCGTCCACCATGTGGTCCTTCTCCACAGTTTCTGTAAAGCGAACCTGCTTGTCACGCAGTCCGGCCAGCGGTGCGGGAGCGGGCAGACCGGTCCTGGCGGAGAGCTGATCCAGGGCATCCAGCCCCTGGGCGATGGAGCTCTCTCCCAGAGCCTCCAGCACACTGCCGCAGAACTTGAAGGGGCTGGCGGTGGAGGCCACGATGCAGGCGGTTTCGTCTCCGGTCTCCTTCCGGTACTGCTCCAGGGCGGAGAAGGCCACGGCAGTATGAGTGTCGATGAGGTAGCCATGGTCATCGTACATCTTCCGGATGACCCGCTGGGTCTCCTTATCGTCACAGAAGTAGCCCTTGAAGCGCTTCTGAAGCTTCTCCCGGACCCGGTCCCGGACCTGATAGCGCCCGGCGGCGGACAGCTCCTTCATGTAACCCTTCACCTCCTCGGTGTCCTGGGTCAGGGCAAAGAGGAGCCGCTCCAGGTTGGAGGAGATGAGAATGTCCATAGAGGGGGACATGGTATTATAGAACTCCCGGTTTCGGTCGTACACACCGGTGCGGATGAAGTCGGTGAGGACATTGTTGCTGTTGGAGGCGCAGATCAGCATATCGATGGGCACTCCCATCTCCCGGGCGTAATAGGCGGCCAGGATGTTGCCGAAGTTACCGGTGGGCACGCACACATGGACCTTCTGTCCGGCCTCGATCTTCTCATCCCGGAGCAGGTCGCAGTAGGCGGAGATGTAATAGACGATCTGAGGCAGCACACGGCCCCAGTTGATGGAGTTGGCAGAGGAGAAGAAATAGCCCTTTTCCTCCAGCTCCCGGGCCAGGGCCCCGTCGGAAAACAGGCGCTTCACCCCGGTCTGGGCGTCGTCAAAGTTGCCATAAACCGCGGCTACCCCCACATTGCCGCCCTCCTGGGTGACCATCTGGAGCTGCTGGACCTCAGACACCCCGTCTTTGGGGTAAAACACCAGGATTTTGGTCCGGGGCACATCCTTAAAGCCCTCCAGGGCCCCCTTTCCGGTATCGCCGGAGGTGGCCACCAGGATACAGGCGGTCTTCTCCTCCTCGGTCTTCACCAGAGAGGCGGACAGCAGGTGGGGCAGCATCTGCAGAGCCATGTCCTTAAAGGCGCAGGTGGGCCCGTGCCACAGCTCCAGGCAGTGGGTGTTCCCATCCACTGTGCGCACCGGGGCCACAGCGGGAGTGTCGAACTTCTCCGGGCCGTAGGCAGCGGCGGCAAAGTCGGTGAGCTCCTTTACAGAGAACTCCTCCAAAAACTGCTTCATAATGTACACCGCCCGGTGCTGGTAGGACATGGACTTCATCTCCTCCAGGGCGTTGTTGGGCAGCTTGGGAATGTAGAAGGGCGTCAGAAGGCCTCCGTCCTTGGCCAGGCCCTGGACAATAGCCTGGGAGGCGGAGCACTGAACGCCTACATTTCTGGTACTGATATACTGCATGGCGATCCTTCCCATCTCAACTGAAGTGGTCTCGCGGCGCAGGCCGCACAATTCTAATATCTCATTATGCCAGCTTCCCGTCCCCGGGTCAAGGGATTTTGGCAAAAGGGGAGAAATTTGCCTAAAAAGCGTTCTCCACATGGACAATTTCCGGGGCTTCTGTCCGCATTCCCTCAGGGGCATAAATTTCCACCACATCAAACCGCGGCTGGAGGACCGCGGCGTGCTCGCTGAGGTACATCTGCGCGGTGAGGCGCAGCTTCTCCTGCTTGCGCCGGTCCACAAAGGCCCCGGCGCTGCCGTAGGCGGAGGATTTGCGCAGCTTCACCTCTACAAAACACAAATATCGGCTGTCAGCGGCAATGAGATCGATTTCCCCGAACCGACACCGCCACCCCGCCCCAATGATGGAGTAGCCTTTTTTCCGCAGATAATCCGCTGCCAGCGCCTCGCCCCATCGGCCCAGCAGCCTGCTCTCACGGCCGCTCACAGGTTTTTCAAAAAGGTCCGGCGGTGGATGGGACTGGGGCCATAGGTCCGCAGAAGCTCATAGTGGAGCCTGGTGCCGTAGCCCTTGTGCTTGTCAAAGCGGTACTCCGGGTATGTTTGAGCCATCTCCAACATGAAATGGTCCCGGCTCACCTTGGCCAGAATGGAAGCGGCGGCAATAGAGGCCGACAGGCTGTCTCCCTTTACAATACAGCGGTGACAAGTGGTAATGGCGGCAGACTTCCCCCTGTCCCGGTTGCCGTCAATGAGGGCGAAGCCGGCGGGGATACGCAGGCCGTCAATGGCCAGCTGCATGGCCTTCATTCGGGCGCTGAGAATATCGGTCCGGTCGATCTCCTCCGCCTCCATCCTGGCCACAGACCAGGCCAGGGCCCTCTCCTTCACCACAGGGAACAGCTCCTCCCGCTTTTTCTCCGACAGCTTTTTGGAGTCGTTGAGGCCGGGGATGTCCTCTCCCAGGGGCAGAATGACGGCGGCGGCATACACCGGCCCGGCCAGCGGGCCCGCCCCGGCCTCATCACAGCCGCACACAGCCCGATACCCGGCCTCTGCCGCCTCCCGCTCATATTGCCAGAGGTCCATTTAACCCTCTCCTTTCTCCTGGGGCAGTTCTAGGGTAAAGCGCCCCAGCTTTCCGGAGCGGTACTCGTCCAGAAGGACCCGGGCCATGCGCTCGGTATCCAGCTCTCCCCCGGAAATGCGCATCCCCCGCTTCCCGGCACAGGCCTCCAGGAGGCGGTAGCCATAGGCTACATCGTTCTCCTCCCCTTCCCGCGGGGGGACCTGAGGGAGCTTATAGGCGTTGGTAAGGGCCTGGGGATATCGCTCCCCCAGCAGGGCCATCAAGTGACAGCCCAGGGTTTCCACATCCATGATCTCGTCCTTTACCGCTCCGGTGAAAGCCAGGTTCATGCCTGTGACCTCGTCCTCAAACTTGGGCCATAGGATGCCCGGGGTATCCAGCAGATCCAGGCTCTGGTCCACATTGACCCACTGCTTGCCCCGGGTGACGCCGGGGCGGTCACTGGCCTTGGCGGACTTCTTTTTGGCCACCTTGTTGATGAAGGTGGACTTGCCCACATTGGGTACCCCCACCACCATGGCCCGGACCGGGCGGCCCACCTGACCCTTTTCCCGCCATTTCTGGATCTGGTCCTTTAAAACATCCTGGATGACGGCGGAAAAGCGGTTCACCCCTCCGCCGCTCTTGGCATCGGTCTCCAGAACCGACCAGCCTCTGGCCCGGAACCATGCGCCCCACCGCTGGTTGCCCGCCGGGTCGGCCTGGTCGGCCCGGTTGAGAACGACGAGCCGGGGCTTTCCGGCGCAGATGGCGTCGATGTCCGGGTTGCGGCTGGAGACAGGAATGCGGGCGTCGATGATCTCCACCACGATGTCTACAAGCTTCAGATCGGCCTCGATCTGCCGACGGGTCTTGGTCATATGTCCGGGGTACCACTGTATATTCATGGCGGTTCTCCTTTCTCTTCTACAAGCGCATCCAGGCTCGCTGTTCGCGACGGCTCAGCGCTATATCCATTCACGCCTCGGCTCGCTCACGGTCAAGGACATAACTTCTCCGACTCCGGACAGACCCGGCCCGCCCTCCGGTGGTCCTGGGCTCTGCCCTGCGCTCCGGCGTTATGTCCTGTGTTCGCGGCCTCGGGCGCTATATCCATTCACGCCTCGCCTGCTCACAACGCTCCCCTTCCCTCCGACTCGGAACACAAACAGGGCCCCTTCGGCGCCCTTGGTTTGTATTCCTCGCTCCGGTC
>CALWOR010000005.1 GCA_944383205.1 uncultured Oscillospiraceae bacterium
TCCTCAATGACCAGGTCCAGGTCGTCCACAGCGTAGAACTTCCCCCAGCGCTTGGTCACATGTTCTAATTTGATTTCCGGCATGGCTTTAACCTCCTATTCCCTTGTCCAGGCTGGCTCCGGTGACCTTGTTGACCAGAGTGTTGCACACCAGGATGGTGATGATCAAAATCAGGTTGATGCCGCTGGAGAAGGCGTACAGGCCCATTTCGTCGAAGTAGTCCAGGGTGGTGGAGAGGATGAACCCCTGCACACACAGCAGCATAAACAGGGACAGCTCCCGCAGACAGGTCATAAAGGGGAGCAGATAGCCGCTGATGATGGACGACTTCTGGATGGGGATGATGATCCGGGTCATGCGTTTGACCCAGGGGATGTTCTGAATGATGGCAGCCTCTTCGATCTCCCCAGACAGCTGAAGCATGGAGTTGAGGGAGCTGCGGCTGGCAAAGGGGATATATTTGATGGTACCTACGATGATCAGAATGGTGTAGGTGTTGAAGAGGTTTATTTTCTCACTGGAGAACAGGATGAAGAAGGCCACGCCCACCGCGATGGAGGGCATCAGATAGGGAAGGAAGGCTACGGAGTTTACATAATTGGCCCATTTACTTCGCCTGTTCTTGGACACAGCATAGCCGATGAGGGTACCCAGAGTGCCCGCCAGCAGGGAGCAGCACACACTGACCCAGATGGTGCCCTTAAAGGCGTTCCAGATGGTCTCGTTGTGGAGAATTCCTTTCTGACCGTACATGCCGTTTTCTGTGACATTTTCATCGGTGGTCCACCACTTGGTGGTCAGATTGTCCGGGTCACCGGTATATAGGAAGGAATAGTCGCCGGGATTTGGCAGGAAGGTTTCAAAGGCAAAGGAGACGATGGGAAAAATGCTGGTAAAGAAGGTGACTACCACAAGGGTGAGTGCAATGACATACTTTCCTACCCGGCCCAGGTTGATCTTGGAGATCTGCCCGGATTTGCCGGTGACGGTGGTATAGCCCTTGCGGCTTTGGAGACTGAGCTGGTTGAGGAGCATGATGGCCACACCAAAAATCATCATGATAATGGCCAGGATACTGGCCTCGCCGGTATATTTGGAGTTCATGGACACATACTTGGTAGCCAGGGTAGTGAGGTTCAGGTAGTGCGGTACCGGGTAGGAGCCCATGGCACTTCCAAAGACCAGCAGAACGGTGGACAAGATGGCCGGTTTGACCATTGGCAGGGTGATGCGGCACATGATTTTCCACTTGGGTGTGTCCAGAATTGTGGCCGCCTCCTCCAGGTTGGCGTCCATGTTCCGGAAAATCCCCCCGATGAGGATGTAGGCGAAGGGAGCGTAGTGAAGGCCCAGCACCACCAAACTGGGAAAGAGTCCCTTACACCACCAGATGGGCATGTTGATACCCAATGTAGCGGCCAGCAGACCGTTGGAGGTTCCGGTTACGGCATTGGAGTTGAACATATTCTGCCACACCACCGCCAGGGTCCACTGGGGCATGATGTATGGGAAAATAAAAATAGAACTGAGATACTTGCGCCAGGCCAGATTGGTGCGTGTAATGAGGAAGGCAAACACCCCTCCGAAGAGAATGGCCACTACACAGGTGCCCACAGCCAGGTAGATCGTATTCAGCAGAGGGGTCCACAGGTTGGTCTTGGCCATGGGACTTGTGAAGAGGTCGATGTAGTTGACTACGGTGTAGCCCGCGCTCTGGCCGGTAAGATGGGCGTCGATGGTTCCCGGGTGGATTTTGAAGGTGTCCTCCACAATGGCTACAATGGGGGCCACGGTGCTGAAGGTAAGCACAATGCCCAAAAGCAGCAGGATCACATTGTGGGGCTTGGAGAAAAAGGTCTTGAGCTTGTTCAGCCGTATGGCGGACGGACTGGCCCGCCGGATGTTCATTTGGTCCATATGATCTCTCCTTTCTGCCGGGATGAGGAAGCGCCCTTGGATGGGGCCTGGTTTTGCCCGCGTCCAAGGGCGCTTTGTTCCTTTATGCTGAACGATCCGCCTTCAGCAGCGCCCGGACAGACTGTCGGTCCGAAGGAAGGCGCGATCAGCCGGCACTGTACTTATCCAGCATCTCGATCCAGCTGCCCACGGTGAAGGAGACGGAAGCGCAGTACTCGGGATCCTCCAGAACCAGCTTGCCGTCGCCCACCCACCAGTCGTAGCCGTGGTCATTGAGGGCAGCAAACTCCACGGTGGTGCCGTCCTCAGCCATGCCGCCGGTCTGGTGGTGATAGATCTCCTCGTTCTCAGCGGCCACAGCGGGATTGGAGGAGTAGCCGCCGATGTCCTTGCCCCAGGCGGAGAAGCCGTCGGCGGTGCAGGTCATGTAAGCGATGAATGCACAGGCAGTCCAGGGCAGGGGGCTATTGTCAGTCACAAACAGGTAGTGGCAGTAGCCGTAGCCGCCCATGCCGGTGTAGCCGTCATTGTAAGCGGCCACGGTGATGTTGTTCTTGGAGACGGAGGCAGACTCCTCGACGGAGCGCAGCTTGGAGTAGACAATGAGGCCGAACTGGTCGGTAGCGGACTGGTCCACCAGGGTGTTGCAGATGGGGCCGTCGTCGGTCTGGGCGTTGTAGCTGCCCACCCAGAGCTTGATCCAGGCCAAAGCGTACTTGCCATTCTCCCCAAGGCCCAGGCTCTCAGCATCAGAGGCCATGGCGTCGATGGCGGGCTGGAAGTAGGCCTGCTCCTCGGCGGACAGAGCTTCGAAAGCCTCCTTCAGCATGGCGGCATAGTCATCCCGGGTAAGCATATAGAGGAAGTTCTTGCCCACGATCTCAGAGTCGATGTCCATGAACAGACCGTGCTCGCCTTCAGCCACAAAGTCCCAGCAGTTGTCATAGGACTTGGAGCCGGTGTTGTTGTACATGAAGATCTTGTTCAGGGTCTGGAGAGGCAGGTATCCCTCGTGCTCCTCGGGGGTGGTGCCGTTGGCGTCGGCCCAGTCCTTGGGGATGAAGGTATCTAAGATACCGGTCTGGACCATCTTGGACTCGATCTGGTTGCCGTCCTGGATAAGGGTCATGGCAAAGGTGCCGGTGTCCTTCAGGGAGTCGGCGGTGAGCTGGTCAAAGATCTTGTTATTCTTGGGCTGCTGCCACTCAAATTCCAGAGTGTAGTTTGGATCAATAGTCTGCAGATACTCAATGAACAGAGGCAGGGCGCTCTTGCCGCGGCTGGAGTTGCCCACACCGTAGAACATCTTGCCGTTGGACTCCTCAATGGCCTTCTGGGCCAGCTCCTCCAGGGTCATGCCCTGGGCTTCCTGGATGATCTGCTGGGTGGGGGTAAGATTGGCGGGGGTCTGGGTCTCACCTGAGCTGGAGCTGGAGGCTCCACCCTGCTGTGAGGTGGTGGTTCCGCCGCCACAGGCCACCAGAGCCAGGGTCATGGAGGCGGCCAAAAGCAGAGAGACGATCTTTTTCATGGTTTCATATCCTCCTTCATCATTTTCACTAAAACACAGATCAAAATATCCGATCTGTCTGGTTGTTTTTATTGTATGCAAAAATTTGCTTTGTGAACAGGGGACAAAACTGCGGTTTTTTGAGTTCACCTGCCATATTGGTGGAATATAGATGAACTGTCCTGGTCTTTTGTGCTATAATAGGTGAAAATTAACAACCCACATTGGGAGAAAAGGGGGGTAACATGAAGCAGAAAGGCATACGGCCGCTGCTGTCTCTGACGCTCGCCGGGCTTCTGACTCTCACTGGCTGTACCCTTGCCGGAAGAGATCCGGCAGTCTCTCTCTACGCTCCCTCTGAGGCTCAGCGTTTGGTGGTCTACACCTCTCACAAGGAAGAAGTGTATCAGCCCATTATTGAGGAGTTTGAGGCCCGCACCGGCATCTGGGTGGAGCTGGTACCCGGCGGGACCAACGAGCTGCTGGAGCGCCTGACAGAAGAATCGGACAAGCCCCGGGCTGATGTGATGTTTGGCGGCGGTGTGGACAGTCTTCAGGCCTATCAGGACTGTTTTACCCCCTATTTCTGCAAGGATTGGGATCTTCTGGAGCCTTCCATGCGCTCCAGCGACGGGCTGTGGACCCCCTTTTCCGCCCTTCCTGTGGTCCTGATCTACAACACCAAGCTTGTCTCCCCCGGTCACCTGACCGCCTGGCACGACCTTTTTTCCCCCGCATGGCAGGGGCGCATCGCGTTTTGTGACCCCAGCATTTCAGGTTCCTCCTTCACCGGCCTTGTTACCATGCTCCGTGCCATGAAGGGCGACCAGGATCAGCTGCTTATGGACTTTGCCGTCAGCCTGGACGGCCGTCAGCTGGACAGCTCCGGCCAAGTCCTCACCTCTGTGGCCAGCGGCACCGACCTGGTGGGGATCACCCTGGAGGAGACGGCCCTGAAACGAGTGGCAGCGGGAGATGATATCGCCCTGGTCTATCCCTCGGACGGCACCAGCTGCGTCCCCGACGGCTGCGCCCTCATTCAGGGGGCGCCCCATCCGGAGAACGCCCAGCTGTTTCTGGATTACATCTCCGGTGAAGATGTACAGCGGCGGATGGAGTCAGAGTTTTCCCGCCGCCCTATCCGAACCGTACAGGACACCGAGGAACACCTGCCCTCCCTGTCCGACCTCTCTCTTGTGGACTACGACATCACTTGGGCCAGTGAGCACCACAGCGCCCTGCTCATGTCCTGGGCCTTTTATTTCGGGGGAGGGGACGAAACATGAAACTGGCCCGTTCCTTCCGCACCCGCCTGTTTGCGGGATTTCTTCTGGCCTCCCTGCTCCCCCTTCTGCTTTGCTCAGCCATGCTGCTGCAGATCTTTCGTCTTCGCATGGATGCCCAGGCGGATACTGAGTCCCGGGAACAGCTGGACCATGTTATTTCCGTTCTGGACAACCTTTATGACGGCTTTCGTCAGACCTCCCAAGCGCTGAAGGCCAGTCCCTATGTGGCCCCTGCCCTGGCCCAAGGTCAGGCAGAGAGCTCCATGGTGTACAGCGAGCTCTACAGCGCCACTGAGGGAAGCCGCTCCAATGCCCAGTTTGACCTCTATGATCGGGACGGAAACTGGCGCTATTCCACCAAGAGTCTCCCCATCTATGATCAGCTGCCCATCCATTGGGGCATTCTACATGCCGCGCGCCAAACCGACGCTCTGGTCTTTTCCCAGATCGACGGCGGCGAGGGCAACAGCGCGCCCCTTTTTCAGGGAGCTGTCCAGCTCAAGACCTTTGACGGACAGGAGGCGGGCTATCTGGTCATCACCATCACCAGGTCTAATTTTTATCAGCTGCTGGATGGGACTTATGGAAGTCAGAGCGACCTGCTCCTGCTCAACCGCTACTGGCGCCCAGTCTACGCTTCCTCTTCCTCTCTCTCCTCTGCCCTGGCCCCCATGCTGCGGGAACAGCTTCTGACCGGCAATTCCCTCCACCAGGAAGGTGATGAGTTCGCCTATACCGTTGCTGTTCAGGAGGAGATGGGGCTCTACGCGGTCATTCAGCGTCCCCAGGCCCTGAACCAGGACACCAGACGGCTGCTGACCACCGTAACTGCGGGCAGCGCCTTGGTGTGCGTAGGGATCTCAGTACTCATGGGCCTGCGGCTGAGCCGGCAGATGTTCTATCCCATCGAGCGGCTCCACAGCGCCATTGGAGAGGTAGCGCAGAACAACCTGGATGTCTATGTGCCGCCATATCGGGATGACGAACTGGGCCAGCTTGCCCAACGCTTCAACGGTATGCTGGTGGCCCTCAAACACAACCAGGAGCAGCTGGTGGAAAACCAGCGGGAGCTGAATCAGGCCCAGATCCGGATGCTCCAGGCCCAGCTCAACCCCCATTTTCTCTGCAATACCCTGGACACCATGAAGTGGATCAGCAAGATCAATCAGGTGCCTCAGGTGGCCCTCATGTCCACCAATCTGGCGGATATTCTCCGCTTCTGTATTTCTCCGGAGGAATTTGTTCCCCTTCACCGGGAGGTGGAGATCTTGAAGCGCTATATCGAGATCCAGAAGATCCGCCTGTCCGACGCCTTTTCCTTTGATACAGACATTCCCCCTGAGCTGGAGGACTGCCTGGTACCCAAGATGATCCTGCAGCCCATTGTGGAGAACGCCATCCTTCGCGGACCAGCGGGCGTGATAAACGGGGCCATCCATGTTACGGCCCGCGGGCATGGCAGGACGGTTTTACAGATCGTGGTGACCAACAACGGGAACGGCCTGCCCCAGGATATGACCGGGGCCTACGCCCATCGCAACCGGGAGCTGTCCCGTGGGCACCTGGGGCTTTACAATGTGGACACCATTTTGCGCAAATATTACGGCGAGGACTTCGGTCTCTATCTGTCCGCGGGACCTGGCGGACAGGGAGCAGTTGTCTCCGCCACCCTGCCCCTGCGGAAAGAGGAGGAAACGGAATGCTGAAGGTATTGGTAGTAGAGGATGAGGAGATGATCCGCAAGGGCATCGTCCTGGCAGTGGACTGGGCCGCCCTGGACTGTGTGGTGGTAGGCGAGGCCTCCAACGGCGAAGAGGCTCTGGCCGCTGTGGAGCGGTACGCCCCCTCTCTCATCATTACTGATTTGAAAATGCCGAAAATGGACGGGATCGAGATGCTCCGCCGGCTTCGGGAGAGGGGCAATCACGCCTATGTCATTATTCTCACTGCCTACGACAGCTTTGCCTATGCCCAGAGCGCTCTGCGCCTGGGCGCGGTGGATTTTCTGCTCAAGCCCTTTCATGACGGGGAACTGGAACAGGCGGTACAGACCCTGCGCCGCCGCATGGAGGCCGGTCCAGAGGGTCGCCATCCTTCCGCAGCTCCCATTCCAGGGCTGAAAAAGGGAGACAAGAGCAAATATGTCCTCCAGGCCATGGACTATATCGGAGCACACTATCAGGACCCTAACATTACAGTGGGAGAAATTGCCCAGCATCTGGGTCTGAGCGAGGGGCATCTCAGCCACACATTCAAGAAGGAGACGGACTACACCCTTCTCAATTATCTCACCCGGTACCGCATCCACAAGGCCATGGAGCTGCTCCGGGACTGCCGCCTCAAGGTATATGAGGTGGCCGAGCAGGTGGGCTATAAGGACATCACCTATTTCTCCTCCACCTTTAAAAAGCTGGTGGGAGTCAGTCCCTCGGAATATCAGGACACCAGCCTGTAAAGTCAAAGGAGTGACATATTGATATGATTTGTGCCGTACTTTTTGATTTGGATGGCGTACTGGTGGACACCAACGCACTGCACTTTCTGGCCTGGAAAGAGCTGGCTGATCATCTGGGCATCCCCTTCACCCCGGAACAGGGCAACCGCTGCCGGGGGATCTCCCGCATGGCCAGCCTGGAAATCGTGCTGGAGCAGGCGGACAGGACCTATACCCAAGCAGAAAAGGAGCAGTTCGCCGCCGAGAAAAACCGGCGCTATCAGTCCATGCTGGAGGATCTTACCCCCGGACACACCACCCCCGGCGCCGGCAGTGTCCTTCAGGAGTTGAAAAGACGGGGTTACCGGCTTGCTCTGGCCTCGGGCAGCAAAAATGCCGCCCTGATTCTGGCGCGTACCGGGCTTGACCGGTGGCTGGACGCCGTGGCCGACGGGACCCTCATTACGCGCTCCAAACCGGACCCGGAGGTCTTTCTCACCGCCGCCGGTCTGCTGGGCGTCCCTCCGCAGCAATGTGCCGGAGTGGATGACGCCCTTGCCGGGATTCAGGCCGCCAAGAGCGCCGGTATGATGACCGTCGCCTTTGGCGAGGCGGCACTCCATAGAGCGGGGGAGCACAATATTCAGACCCTGGAGGAGCTTCTCCCTCTGTTTCCTTTTTTGGAGGCGACGCCATGATCCGCCTCATTGCCAGTGATATTGACGGCACCCTTCTGCACGGACAGGAAACCCAAATCTCTCCCCCCATCTTTCAGGAGATTTGCCGTCTGCGGGAAAAGGGGATTCTCTTTTGCCCCGCCAGCGGCCGGCAGTACAGCAGTCTGCGCCGCCTCTTCGCCCCGGTAGCTGACCAGCTCATCTATCTCTGTGAAAACGGAGCGGTGGTGTACGGGTCGGGAAATCCAGGCCCTGTTTTGGGAAAAACTCCCATGCCTCAGGCCCGGGCCCTCGCCCTGTGCAGCGATATTTTGTCCCAGCCCCGGTGCGAGGTGCTGATTTCCGGAGCTGACACCAGCTACCTTTGCCCAAAGTGTGAGGACATTGTGGACCATATGCGCTATTTTGTGGGCAACAATGTATCCATTCTCTCCGCCCCCGAGCAGATTCCGGAAGAAATTTTAAAAGTATCCGCCTACTGTCGGGACGGCGCTTGGGAAATGGAACCGCTCTTGTCTCCCCGGTGGGGGCATGAATTTCAATGTGCCGTGGCCGGAGAAAAGTGGCTGGACTTTACCCTGGCGGATAAAGGCACAGGACTTCTTCAGCTGTGCCGGGCTCTGGCCGTCGCCCCGGAAGAGGTGGCCGCCTTTGGGGACAACTACAACGATCTGCCCATGCTGCGTCTGGCGGGGAGGGCCTACATCATGGACAGCGCTGCTCCAGCACTGCGGCGGCAGTTTTCGCTCCACTGCCCAAGTGTGGTCGAGGTCCTGCGCACGCTCTGACCTCTCCCCTATGGATTTGGGCTGCCGTTGACCGCCGCCCTCCTTCATGATATGGTAATCTTATCAACATATCCACCATCGTCCCCGGGAGAGGAGGCCGCCATGCTTGACTTTTCCAATCTGGAGCAATACCGGGAAAATAACCGCATCGAGGCCAAACGGGCCCTGGGCGGTTTTCCCCGCAGTGTCTGGGAGACCTACTCTGCCTTTGCCAACACCCTGGGAGGGATCATTCTCCTGGGAGTCGAGGAACACAAGGACGGCTCCCTCCACCCCATCGATCTGCCGGACCCCCGGTTTCTGGTCCGGGAATTCTGGCGTCAGGTCAACGACCCCAGAAAGGCCAGCGCCAACATCCTCGCCGAAAACAATGTCCAAATCCATGACATAGACGGAAATCACATTGTCTCCATCACGATTCCCCGGGCCCAGCGCTTTGACAGGCCCGTCTTCATTGACGGAAATCCCCTCACCGGCACCTACCGCCGCAGCGGCGAGGGGGACTACCGCTGTACCCGGGAAGAGGTGGAGAGTATGCAGCGGGACGCCGCCGGGCGGACTTTGGATATGAAGCTTCTCAGCCATATGAGCCCGGAAGTGCTGGAGATGCCCAGTCTGCACCGCTACCGGTCCCGCATGGAGCGGCTTCGCCCGGGCCACAGCCTGACACGGCTGGACGACCGAGCCTTTCTCCTCCAGTCGGGAGCTCTGGGACAGGACCGGGGCGGCGGGCTGCATCCCACCGGCGCCGGACTTCTCATGTTTGGAACGCATAGAGACATTGTCCGGGAATTCCCCCACTACCTGCTGGACTATCGGGAACAGATGGATGGAAGTGATCGTCTCACATACCGTCTGGTCTCCTCCTCCGGCCACTGGAGTGGCAACCTGTTCGATTTCTACACCAAGGTTTACCGCCGGATCGCCGCAGATATCCGCTGCCCCCTTCTGGTTCAGGACGGCCATTTCGATGACACCCCTGTCCACCAGGCCCTGCGCGAGGCACTGGCCAACAGTCTGGTCAATGCCGACTACTACGGAAAGCAGGGGCTGGTTATCCTCAAGCGCCGGGATATGATCACCATTTCAAACCCCGGCGCCTTCCGCATTGCTGTGGAGGCCGCCAAAAGCGGCGGCCGCTCTGATCCAAGAAATGGCGGACTGGTCAAGCTTTTCCATTTGATCGATGTAGGCGGCGGTACCGGAAGCGGCATTCCCCGCATCTACTCCGTCTGGCAGAATCAGGGCTGGGCTCCTCCCACCATTGAGGAGCGCTTCGATCCCGAGCGGATCACCCTTTCCCTGCGTATGGAAAAGGCGGGCAGTACCCATCCTGTCCTGGGCTGCGCAGCTCAACAGGCCGCTGTAGTAGAATATCTCACCGACCATGTTTCCGCCGGTCGGACTGAACTGGCCGGGTTTTTGGGGGTGACGGAACAGGAGCTCCAAACGGTACTGTCCGACATGGAGTCGGAGGGCACCATCGCTCGGGATGACACCCTGACTCTTCTCCGCTACAGACTGAAATCTTGACTTTTTTCTCTACCATAGCAAGAGCCGGACAAGCATACTTGTCCGGCTCTTGCCTTATATTTCTTTCAAACTGTTATGCTACACCCAGTTCTTCCTGAAGAATGGATGCCAAACCATTGGTATCGGTATCGATCTGCTTATAGAGGTCCTGTACAGCGGGGATGGCCATGATCTCATCAAAGAAATTCTGGTCGTACTCAATGAGGGTCATTCCCTTCTCCACCAACAGCTCCTTGTTCTGGGTGTCGATGTCCACCAACTGGGTGCGCATCTCAGCAATAGCCTGGGACACAGCCTCCTCCAGAGCGGTCTGGTAGGCAGGATCCAGAGACTCCCAGGAATCCTTGTTCATGCTCAGCTGGTTTACATACAGAATGTGGTTGGTGCAGGCCAGGTAATCCTGGACCTCAAAAAGGTTGGCACCCACAATAGTGTCGGCGGCATTCTCCTCAGCACCGATGTTGCCAGACTGAAGGGCGAAGTATACCTCGTTCCACGCCATGGGAGTAGGCTCAGCACCAATAGCCTGCCAGAAGGCCATGTGATTGGTATTTTCCATGGTGCGGATCTGCAGGCCGTCAAAGGAGGCCAAATCTTTCAGGTCGGTGTTGGCGGTAGTCAGACGGAAGGTAGCGTTCTGCAGGAAGCCCAGAAGGTGCCAGTTGGCGTTCTCAAAGGCTTTGTCCAGAGCAGCACGAGTCTGGCTGTCGCCGTTGAGGACCTGGTCGATGGTGTCTCCGTCTACGGTGGCAAAGACCATAGGCAGGTCAAAGATAGCCAGCTCAGGAGCAAAGCTTACCAGGGCGGCAATCTGACTGCCCACCATGTCGATGTCACCGTTCTGCATCTGACGAAGCAGATCCGTATCGGCTCCCAACTCGCCGTTGATGTAGGTCTCGATGGTCAACTGACCGCCGGTAATCTCGGCGGCTTTCTCCGCCACCAGCTCATCAAACACGGACCCTGCGGCACCTTTGGCAGCGGAATCGGCCAGAATCAGTGTTGCGGGTTCCAGATCTTCATAGGAAACGGCCCCCTCAGAGACGACTCCGGAAGATGCTGCTCCAGAAGAGGCAGCACCGGAGGCGGCAGAGCCAGCAGAGCTGGTAGTTCCGCCGCCGCAGGCGGCGAGGGCAAGCGTCATAGCGCCAGCCAGGAAAAGAGCGGTCAGTTTTTTCATTTTGGTTCCTCCTAAACAATAAATTTCTTTGGCGGCAGAGGCTGATCCTCCAACCGCAAGGTTTCTCTCTTGTTTCGCCAGATATTCAGTACTGTAAGCCGCCGTTAACATCCAAAACTTCGCCGGTAGTCCATGCCGCATCATCGCTGCCCAGATATGCAACTGCAGCAGCCACATCACTCAGCTCACCAATCCGCTGCAGTGGGACATCAGCGGCCAAGCTGTCCTGCTGCTCCTGAGGCATAGAGGAAAACATCTTTCCCTTCAGAGGCCCGGGGGCCACAGTATTTACGGTAATGTTCCAAGGTGCCAAATTATAGCCCAGGTTAATGGCC
The DNA here is from genome assembly GCA_944383205.1 of uncultured Oscillospiraceae bacterium. Classification (GTDB taxonomy): domain Bacteria; phylum Bacillota; class Clostridia; order Oscillospirales; family Oscillospiraceae; genus Lawsonibacter. The sequence goes on from CALWOR010000005.1 coordinate 11,661, forward strand.
ATTCCATTGACGCCGGCCTTGCTGGCTGCGTAATTCACTCCCACATTCCGCCCTGTACGGCCTCCAATAGAAGAGATAATAACAATTCGGCCATACCGGCGTTTCTTCATACCGGGAACAACTGCTTTGCAGGAGCGGAACACTCCGCCAAGGTTGATGTCCACTACATCCTGCCAATCTTTTTCGCTCATCTCATCAATTGGAAGATGTCGGATGATTCCCGCAGTCGCCACCAGGGTATCCACCTTTTCCCATTTCTTGAGTACATCGGCCACCGCTGCGTCACAGGACTCCTGCCTGCGCACATCGCACTCTACCATCATCACGCGCTCCAGCTCATACCCAGAAGCCTTCATCTCCTCTGCTGCGGCAGCCAGAGCCTGCTCCGAAAAGTCGGCAAAAGCAACCTTTGCCCCTTCAGACAGTACCCGTTTTCCAACCGCCAGCGCTACATCTCCCGCCCCGGTGATCATCACTACTTTGTCTGCAAATCTCTCCATGTCTTTCCTTCCTCTCCTAATTTTATTTGTCCTGCAGTTGTCCAGATGGGCTTTTCCGCCTGCAAAGCTTTGAAAGCGTGTTTCTCAAATCCAAATTGCTCCAGTCTGGAATAACAGGGCACTTCAAGAACACAAAGCGCTTTCAGGTTTGGAATCTTAGATATAATTCCCCCGATTGGAACACTGTCCCCCGGGATGCAACCGCTCGTCTCTCCCCGTGTGCGTTAATTCTTCCATGTCTTCTGGTATCTCACGAGGGCAATCGCACAAATGTACATAATGAAACCATTTTTCGGGCATTCACTCCACTCATCCAAACAGACGCACAGACAATAAAAGCGGGACACATCCACCAGGACTTTTGCACTTTCCATTTCATCTGCAAACAACAATTTTTGTATCTGCAGAAGGTTTGCCACTCCGGTCCATGTTACAACCCCCGTATTTACATTTTCCCCTTCGCATTTACTTTGTATTTTATTTGTATACATAGATTATACAAATTGAATATTTTTGTCAAGACATTCTTTTTGCCGATTTTTCCTTTAATTCTTTGTGCAATATGCAAAATATAACTTTATAATGACGACATATAGTTTCTATGGTATAATGTTGTGCAGGAGTTGATTGTCGTGGCAAAATCGGAGAATTTAACCAACCAGGTCTACCAGCATTTGAAAGACAAAATCATAAACAATGAAGTCTTTCCCAACACCTATCTGGATGAAAAAGTTATCTGCGAATCTCTGGGTGTCAGCCGTACTCCTGTTCGGGAGGCTCTTGCGCGTCTGGAACAGGATGGTCTGGTGGTTTTTATTCCCCGCCGTGGAGTCATGGTCTCTGATCTGTCTCTTCAAACGATCATTGAGCTGATCCACATCCGAAAGGTCATGGAGCCCGCTCTGCTCCGTCCTTATTTCCGTCTCTACGACAGGGATATCTTACAGAATTTTCGAGAACGCCAGGAGAAAGCCCTGGAAAACGAGGATATAGAGACCTTCTACAAACTGGATTATGAGTTCCACAAATACCTGTACGAAGGAACAAAAAAGCGCCATATCATCAAGCTGCTCTCCTATGTCTGTGATCAGCACCAACGCATCCGTTCTCAGGACTACTACCGGCAGCGCCGTTTGACAAAGGGAGCCAAAGACCATATCCAGATTATTGATGCGCTGCTCAGCGAGAAGTATGACTTGGCATATCAGCTGTTGTTGTCCCATACCAGCGATATGGAGGAATATTACCACGGGCTGCTCATGAGCGATATGGCGGCCTATGACATATGACATGTCACAAATACAAGCCGGCCGGGCCGGAAGGCAGTCGCCTTCCAGCCCGGCCGGTTTCATTCAACAGATTTTGGATCAACTTTTCCGTGTGGCATACCAAGGCTCAATAGTCAAATTTCCACATATACCGGCGGTAGGACATGGGATGCATCCGCACATCGCCCATGGCGGCAATATACTGTTTGGAAATAGGATGCATCATCAGGGCATTGAAGTACTCAGCCACCTGCTCGGGGAGCTGACCAAGTCCCAGCTTCTCCCCATCAATGATCCAGTGGTGCCCACCGAACTGATTGAGGAACCGCTCGGCACGCTCGTCCAGAGGACGGGTCCGACCCACGCTCTTGAAGAGGAGGATAGCCAGATCCTTGTCACAGGTCTCAAAGGCCCCGTGGAAATACTCACCGGAATGGATGGGCACACAGTGCACAGTCTGCATCTCCTGGAAGAAGCAGAAGGCATCCGAGTAGGAGACCTCCCAGGCCGCCCCGCTGCTCATTACATTCCACACCTCATCATCCTTGTAGGTCATGGCAAACTTGGCCGCGTCCGCCTTCACGCTTTCATGGGCCGCATGGTAGAGCTCGGGCATTTTCTCAAAGGCCTCCATAGCCTGGTCATAGTAGGGATAGTTGTCATACTCCTTCAGCAGCCAGAAGGCGATCTTCAGAGCGGTCCCCTGACTGTTGTAGTGCACCAGATCAGGCTGCGTGTACCACTCATCTGCATGGTAATAGGTGATGTAGTAGTGCGCGGTCTGTGCCGTCAGGGAGTCTGGGTAGCCGGACAATCCGACAGTCACCGCTCCCTTCTCCTTAGCCACCTTTAACGCCTCAACTGTTTCAGCCGTGGCCTTGGTCGAGGTGGCAATCACCAGAGAATTGGGGCCCACCGTTTTGGGGGTGGCGTTGACAAACTCGCTGCTGTTATATCCCAACACCTGCAGAGTGCTCTCCTGGCCCAGCAGATAGCGTGCGGGGTAGGAGGAAGCAAGGGAGCCTCCGCAGGCCACAAAGATCACTTGACGAAGGCCGCCATTGGCTTCCAGGTCCTGTTTGACCTTCGACATGACATCAATAACTTCCTGCATTCCTTTGACCATTGCACATTACTCCTTTTCCTTACTTCTGGCCACGGGCTCCGGTGGCGCTTTCATCCACAAAGTAGCTGACACCCCGGCGTCCGATAACCACGCCGTACTGGTCCTTTGCCGCCTCCACAGAGACCTTGCCCTCGATCACATCCCGCAGGACCTTTTCCGCCGGACGCTTGTGGGGATCGCCGTATCCGCCGGCTCCGGGGGTAATCACCCGGATCACATCTCCTTTTTTCAAAGGGAGACTGGTGGTCTTATGGCCCATCTGGGTGACGGAGCCGTCTTCCGCCGAGATCCGGTAAAAGGCACCTGTCCCGCCGGGAAGTCCGCCTTCCAATCCCCAGGGATGGAACTTGTGGCGGTCACCCAGGCCGGTATACAGGACATTATCCTGCAGAATCTCCAGCTCTCGCTCGATCCCCAGACCGCCCCGCATCTCACCCGCTCCGCCGGTATCCGTTTTCAGCTCATACTTGCGGGCCAGGATCTTGGTAAACTCCATCTCCGTGGCCTCAATGGGCATATTGGAGGTATTGGTCATATTCACCTGAACGCCGGACAATCCGTCCTGGTGTTTGGAGGCTCCGCCGCCGCCAGCAATGACCTCATGGAAAATAAACACGCTGTCAGTCCCGATGGCGCCGTCTCCCGCCAGAATGGTTGTGGTGCATGCGCCGTTTCCGGCGGTCACAATGGTATCCGGGAAAATAGGAGCCAGCGCCCCGAAGATGGCGTCTGGGATCCGCTGTTCACAGTCGATCTGGGCGCCCACAGGGCTGGGCTCGGTGGGATTGACGATACACCCCTTGGGGGCAATGAGGGTAACAGCACGGTTGATTCCCTCATTGGCGGGGATATCGTCGCCCATCAGCGCTTTTACCGCAAAGAACACCGCCGCCTGGGTACAGGGATAGGGCACATTGATAGGAGCCTTGATCTGGTCTGCCGTTCCTGTAAAATCAAAGGTCAGGTTGTTCCCCTCCACAGTGACGGACACATGGATGGGCAGTGGATCAGGGTATTTGTCACCACAGCCGTCCACATAGTCGGTGTAGCTGTATACACCGTCGGGAAGCTCGGCCACCACGGCCCGGACACGGCGCTCCGAGTAATCCACAAGTTCGGTCATGCAGTCGATGAGGGTGTCGCCATAGCGGGCATAGGCCTCCTGCAGCCGCTCCACCCCAATCAGGTTGGCAGAGATTTGGGCCGTCAAATCCCCTTCTCTCTCCTGGGGGACCCGGGTATTGTCCAGCAGAAGATCCATTACACTCTGTTCCAGCACACCCGCGCTGCGGATTCGGATAACGGGGATTCGGATGCCCTCCTGGAAGAGAGAGTCTGCATCTCCCGAGGTGGAGCCGGGCACCTTGCCGCCGATGTCGGAGTGATGGGCAATGTTGGCGATCCAGCCGATGAGCTTCTCCCCGGCGAAGGCGGGGGCCGCAATGACGATGTCAGGCAGATGATTGCCGCCCCCGTGATAGGGGTCATTGGCAATGAACATATCTCCGGGTTTGATATTCTCTCTGCCGAATTTTTCATAGATCTTCGGCACCACGCCCAGCATGGAACCCAGCAGGACCGCCAGACTCTCCACCTGGGCCACACTGTTTCCATCCGGATCAATGACGGCAGTGCAGACATCCCGCCGCTCCTTCATGTTCGTGGAATAGGCGCTTCGGACAATGATGCCGAAGGTTTCTTCTGAGATGGACATCAACAGATTCCGGAGGACCTCCACGGTTACTGTATCAATTTTCTTTCCCATCTTATTTCTCCTCGTCATGGATTTTCAGGTTATGATAACCGTCCACATGGATCACCCAGCCAGCGGGCACCACCAGAGTGGTGTCCATCTGTTCACAGATACAGGGACCTGGAATGGACTGGCCGGGCACAAAGTCCTCACGCCGATAAACCGGGGTCTTTACATAGTACTCCTGCCCCTGGAACAAGACCTGCCGATAGGCGATGGGGTCGGGCAGATTGGTCTCCGGACGCAGGGCTTCAGGCTTCAGGTCGGGTTTGTCGATGATGCCGATGGCAGAAACCCGGTAGTTTACGATCTGCACCACGGCGTCCTTCTTGCAGTAGCCATAGCTGCGCTTGTGCTCGGCATGGAAGCTCTCCAGCACCTGCTCCAGGACTGCCGCCGTCATTTCTCCGGCGGGCACCGGGATACAGATTTCGAAATTCTGGCGCTGATAGCGCATATCCAGGAAATACTCAAAGCGGCGCCGCTCCTGGGGCACGCCCTCTTTATCCAAAAGGCCGTTGCCCTGCGCAGTCATACTCTCAAACTGGCTGGCGATCTCCGGTACATTTTCTGCCACGCCGTCCAGCACCATGGTCCGGGACAGATCGAACTTGGTGTCGGCCAGCAGCAGTCCGAGGCTGCACAGCGTACCGGGATGAGGCGGGATCAGGACCTCCTTCATGCCCAGCTCCTTGGCCACTTCACAGGCATGGAGGGGACCCGCGCCGCCAAAGGCCATAAGGCTGAATTCCCGGACATCATAGCCCTTTTCCACCGAGACGCTGCGGATGGCACGGACCATGTTGGAGTTGACCACTGTGATAATGCCATTGGCTGCCTGCTGAAGGTTCAGATCAGACTTGTCGCAGATCTTGGTCTGGATAGCCTTTTTGGCCAGTTCCAGATCCACATCCATGCGTCCGCCCAGAATTTTCTTTTGGTTCAGTTTGCCAAGCACGATATTGGCATCGGTAACGCAGGGATTTTCGCCGCCGCGCATGTAGCAGGCCGGTCCCGGTGTGGCTCCGGCACTCTTGGGTCCCACCTTCAGAGCGCCGCCGTCGTCGATCTTGGCAATGGAGCCGCCGCCGGCGCCGATGGTAATGATGTTGATCATGGGGATCCGGGCAGGATAGCCTTCCACGGTGCGTTCATTGGACACCTGAGGGGTATAGTTCTCGATCAGAGAAATGTCCGCACTGGTTCCGCCCATGTCAAAGGTGATGATCTTGTCCGCCTGGCACTGTTTTCCGATGTAGGCCGCAGCAATGACGCCCGCCGAGGGCCCGGATACAGCCGTCTTGATGGGGCAGTCCACCGTCTCCTTGATGGAGATGATGGAGCCGTTGGACTGCGTCACATAGGGCTCCACCTGGATACCGATCCCCTCCACGGAGTTGCGGAAGTTGTTTACATACTTCTTCATCACCGGTCCCAGATAGCTGTTGAGCACCGTGGTGCTCATACGGCTGTACTCCCGGAACTCGGGAACCAGCTTGCTGGAGATGGTGACATAGGCCTCGGGAAACTCCTCCCGGATGATCTCTTCAATGCGCAGCTCGTGGACCGGGTTCACGAAGGAGAACAGGGTGCACACGGCAATAGCTACCACCTGCTGCTCCTTCAGATACCGGACTACCTGCCGGGTCTCCTCCTCATCCAGAGGGGTATCCACCGTCCCGTCATACCGGATCCGCTCTGTCACGGTGCAGTTCAGGCCCGAGGGGACAAGAGGGAAGGGCTTTTGGGCCTGGAGGTTATAGAGGGAGGGACGGCGCTGATTTCCAATCTCCATCAGGTCCTTGAAACCTTTGGTGGTAATGAGGCCCAGCTTGGCCCCCTTCTTTTCAATCAGGGCGTTGGTCCCCACAGTCGTCCCGTGGGCCAGATAAGAGACAGAGTCCGCCTTAGCCTTTTTCATGGCCAGTACAGCCAGGACTCCCTGAATAATGGCCTTTGAGGGATCTGCGGGGGTAGAGCTGTCCTTGTAGTGGAACAGTTCCCCGCTCTCATGTTCAAATACGGAAAAATCCGTAAAAGTACCTCCTACATCTACACCGATCATATATGCCATATGGTTCACCTCATCCTACAATTTGGAGTGTTTGTTTTCTCAGGCTTACGGATTTCCGCATCATCACAGGTTCCCCGTCATGTACCGCCGGGCCTGCCAGGGATGCTTTGGGAGCATCCCTGGCGCCGGCGCAGGAAACTCAGTGTTCGTTGACGACTACCTGCTCCAGGCAGATGCCGGCCTGCTGGCTCAGAGAGCCGGAGAGGAAGTCAAAGTTCTGGACATAATTACCGGACACGAAGGCCTGCTCGCGGTAGCAGATGAAGACCAGAGGAGACATCTCCAGGGCTCTCTCACGGAACTGCTGATAGATCTCCTCCCGGGCCGTCTCGTCCAGGGTGGTGCGGCCCTGATACAGCAGGCTGTCGATCTCCTCGTCCGCGAAGTAGGGAGAGGCATCCATGCGCACTTCGCCGCTCTGATAGAAGATGGTGGCCCAGTCCATATCCAGGATCTTGCCGATGGTGCCGCAGACGATCATATCGTAATCGCCGGTGTTGCTGCGCTCAATACGGGTGGCCCAGTCGGGCAGATCGGCGGTTACTTCGATGCCGATCTCAGCCAGAGAGGACTGCACCACCAGAGCGGTCTGCTCGTGGAAGGAATAGTCGCTGGTGGACAGGATGTTGCAGCTGAAGCCGTCGGGATAGCCCGCTTCGGCCAGCAGCTCTTTTGCCTTGTCCAGGTCGCGGCTGAAGTAGTTGTCAAACTCACCGTTGTAGCCCTGCTGACCCGCAATGGTGGGGAAGCCGTAGAGAGCCTCGCCGCGGCCGTTGAAGGCGGTCTCGATCACAGCCTCACGGTCAATGGCGTAAGCAACGGCCTGACGCACCCGGTAGTCGGCAAAGGGGCTGCCCTCTTCACAGTTGAACTCCAGCATCATGAAGGCACCCTGACGGCTGTACACGGACACATCGGAGTTGCCCTCAAACTGGGTCACGGCGGTGGCGCTCACATAGTCGATCAGATCCACTTCTCCGGTGAGCAGAGCGTTATTGCGGGTGGTCTCGTCAAGATAGAAGATAAAGCTCACATTCTTGGTCTTGGGCAATCCTTCCTTATAGTAGCCATCATAGCCCTGGACATCGATCTGGAGCCCCCGGTCCCAACTGACAAACTGGTAGGGGCCGCAGCCCATGGCGGATGTGGCGATGTCGTTGCCGGCCTCCATCCAGGCCTTGCTGATGATGGCGCTCTCAGGCAGGCTCAGGTACTCCAGGAAGGGAGCACAGGGCTCAGCCAGCACAAACTCCACGGTCTTGTCGTCCACCACATTGACTGTGGTGCCGGCGCCGGTGAAGTAGGACTTATAGGTCGCGGTGCTGTCGTCGGCCATAATGCGGTCAAAGCTGTACTTGACATCCTCCGCAGTCACGGGAGTACCATCATGGAAGGTCACATTGTCCTTCAGCGTAAAGGTATAGGTCAGGTTGTCGTCAGAAATCACATAGCTGTCGGCCACTTCGCACTGGATCTCACCGTCCAGATTGTAGCCGACCAGGCCCCGGTAGATGTTCTGCAGCAGGAAGCGAGTGGAAACATTGGAGTGGATGTGGGGATCCAGGGTGGAGGGCTCCACGCTGGTGCCCACCAGCAGGGTGTCCACCGTTCCGTCCGCGGGCTGCGCGGTCTCCAGGCTGCCGGAAGTGGCCTGGGAGCCGCTGGACTGGCTGCCTCCGCCGCCGCAGCCGGCCAGCAGGCCGAGGGAGAGGGCCAGAGACAGGGCAATGCTGAGCAGTTTCTTCATTTTCATTTTAGTTCCTCCTTCTCGAATCAAATTGTCTCTTCTGAAACGGAATCAACACCGTCTTACAGAACACAGGATCAAAAGCTCTTCTTCAGCTTGGGGTCCAGCACATCCCGAAGGGCGTCGCCCATCAGGTTGGTGGACAAAATCGTCAAACACAGGAACAGCGAGGGCCAGAACATATACTGCCCGTTGAGGGCAATGTACGCCCGGGCGTCTCCGATCATCTGGCCCCAGGAGGGTGCGGGAGGCACCACGCCCAGACCCAGGAAGCTCAGGCCGCTCTCCAGCAAAATGCCGCTGGATACCGTCAGGCTGAACTGGATGATCAGAGAGGACACGATATTGGGCAGCAGGGTCTTCAGCAGGATCCGCATGGTGCTGGCGCCCAGCAGCTGCTGGCTCTCCACATACTCCATTTTCCGCAGCTTGCGGGTAGAGGAATAGGCAATTCTGCAGAAGTGGGGGGTGTACAAAATCCCAACCACCACCACCAGATTGACCACGCCCTTGCCCCAAAGTCCTACCACAAGCATGGCCAGCAGAATGGAAGGGAAGCACAGGATCACATCCACCACACGCATGATGGCGTTTCCGATGGCGTCCTTTGTATACCCAGCCAGCAGGCCCAGCAGGGAGCCGGCAGCCATGGCAATGATGGTGCCTCCAAAGGCCACGATCATGGTGGGCTGAATACCCACCACCAGGCGGCAGGCGATGCAGCGCCCATACTCGTCAGTGCCCATTGGGTACTCCTGAGAGGGGGGTGCCAGAGTCTGGGTGGCGTGGATCTCCAGGGGATCGTGGCTGATCAGCAGATTTCCGAACAGCGCAACAAACAGCAGAGGAATCAAAATAATGGCGCTGAGCAGAAACTTTTTATTCCGAACACATTGTTTCAGTACACTCATCTTCTCATCTCCTCTACCGCGCCCGAGGATCTAACAATCCATACAGCAGATCCACCACCATGTTGGTCAGAATAAAGATTGCGGACAGAACCAGCATACATCCCTGAATGAGCGGATAGTCACGGTTGTTGATGGCGTCCACCAACAGCGTGGCAATGCCCGGCCAGTTAAAGACCGCCTCACACAGCACCGTGCCGGCAATCAGGTTGCCCAGCTGCAGGCCGATGATGGTGACCACAGGGATCAGCATATTGCGCATCACATGCTTCAGATAGACCTTGCTCTTGGACAGGCCCTTGGCCCGCAGAGGCCGGACGGACTCACTGCCCAGGGACTCCAGCATGCTGGAACGGGTCATGCGCAGCACCGAGGCCGCAACGCCGAACGCCAGAGTAACTGACGGCAGGATCAGCCGGAGCACATGGTTTTCCAGTCCTCTGGCCAAGGGTACAAAGCCGCTGGAGGGCAGCATTTCCATATTCAGGGAAAAGATCAGGACCAAAATGTAGCCAAGCACGAACACGGGCACCGAGTTTCCCAAAGAGGAGATCAGCGTCAGCAGCAGGTCCAGAATGCCGCCCCTGCGCACCGCAGAAATGATTCCAAGAGGAATCCCGATGATACAGGCCAGCACCAGGGCCACTACCGCCAGCTCCAGAGTCCGGGGCAGCCGGTCTCCGATGGCATCCACCACCGGTCTGTTTTCCCCATAGGATTTGCCCAGGTCCCCATGTACAAGGCCCGCCAGCCAGGAAGTGTACTGGGTCATGACCGGCTGGTCCAGTCCCAGTTCCGCCTCCAGCGCATCGTACGCCTCCTGATCCACCGCAGAACCATCCCGGCTTAGCATCATCAGTACAGGATCGCCGGGCATGATCTGCAGAGAGAAGAAGACGATGGAGACCACTACAAAGATCTGCACGATGGCCGTGAGGATCCGTTTGAGAAAGAATTTACCCATCAGTCTGCCTCCTTCCCAATCAGATGACAGGCGGCATAGTGCCCTTCCCCTACTTTCTGAAGCTTGGGCTCCACCTGTTTGCACTGCTCCGTGGCATAGAGGCAGCGGGTACAGAACCGGCACCCCGCCGGAGGATTCACCGGGCTGGGAATATCTCCCTTGATAAGCACCCGATCAATGTTCAAATACTCCGCCGCCCCCGGAATCGAGGACAAAAGGGCCTGCGTATAGGGGTGCTTGGGGCAGGAGTACAGGTCCGGCGCATTTGCTACCTCAATGATCTTTCCTAAGTACATCACCGCAATGCGGTCGGAGATATATTTGATGACCCCAAGATTGTGGGAAATAAACACATAGGTCAGGCCCATGCTTTTCTGGATGTCCCGCAGCAAATTCAAGATCTGCGCCTGAATGGACACATCCAGAGCGGATACCGGCTCGTCACAGATAATAAACTCCGGGTCCATGGCCAGTGCTCTGGCAATGCCGATCCGCTGGCGCTGACCGCCAGAAAATTCGTGAGGATAGCGTCCGGCATATCCCCGGCTCAGTCCCACCAAGTCCAGCAGCCGCAGCACCTCCTGTTCGATCTGCTGGCTGGAATATTGTCCGGCGATGCGGTAGGGCTCTGCAATGATGTCAAATACCTTCTCCTTGGGATTGAGGGAGGCAAATGGATTCTGGAATACCATTCGAAGCTTGGAGCGCTGGGCCCGGTCCATGGTTCTGATATCCTGTCCCTTATAGAGGATCTCACCGGAGTCCCGCTTGACCAATCCCAGAATCACTCGTGACAGGGAGCTCTTGCCGCAGCCGCTCTCACCCACCAAGCCAAATGTCTCTCCTTTTTCCACCGTAAGTGAGATCCCGTCCACCGCATGGACAAATCCCTTTCCGCTGGAAAACATCCCGTGCTTGACCGGGAAATATTTTTTAAGATCTTTTACCTCTAACAATGGCTCGCTCAAGGGATCGGCACCTCCTTCTGAACAACCTCTGCCCGGTGGCAGGACACATAATGACCGGGTTCCACTTCTATCATCTGGGGGTGCTTCTCATGGCATGTCTCCTCGGCGTGCCAGCAGCGCGTGCAGAAATGACAGCCTCTGGGCATATTGCGAATATCCGGGACCGTGCCCTCAATGTTGAACAGCCGCTCATTTCCGGTATCCAGTCTGGGAATAGACCGGAGCAGTCCCCGGGTATAGGGGTGGGAGGGATTGGCAAACAGTTGCTCCCGGGAGGCCACCTCCATCATGTTGCCTCCGTACATCACGATAATGCGGTCTGCCATATCCTTGACCACATCCAGATCGTGGGTAATGAGGATAATGCCGATGTTGAACTGATCCCGCATTTTCTTCAGCAGATCCATGATCTGGGCCTGCACCGTCACATCCAGGGCGGTGGTTGGCTCGTCGGCAATGAGCAGATTGGGGTGGCAGCCAAGGGCAATGGCAATCATGACCCGCTGGCACATACCGCCGGACAGCTCAAAGGGGTAGGAAGCAAACACCCGCTCAGGACTGGGAATGCCCACCATTCTCAGCATGGCCAGAGACCGGCGCTTGGCCTCCGCCCTGCCGATCTTTTCGTGGGTAAGGATGGCCTCTGTCAGCTGGCTGCCCACAGTAAAGACCTGATCCAGGGACATGATGGGTTCTTGAAAGATCATGGAGATCTCTTTTCCCCGGATCTTGCACATCTCCCGGTCGCTCAGGCCGATCAGTTCCTTTCCCCGGTACCGGATGCTGCCGCAGTCAACAAATCCCTGTTCCGGAAGCAGACCCATAATGGAAAGGGAGGCCATTGTCTTTCCGCTCCCGCTCTCGCCCACAATCCCTAAGATTTCTCCCTGCTCCAGCTGAAACGACAGGCCGCTCACTGCAGCAAATGCTTGCTTTTTGTTACGAAATACCACGCTGACATCCTGCACTTCCAGCAAAGGCTCTTTCACAGGCATCCACTCCCTTCCAATTCTTCGGACCTTCCAATGTTCTCCCGCACTCAAACCGGGTTTTGAATGATGGTAATCTCATAACCCTCAGGTATGGGCTGCCCATGGCCAAAGGCCCCCGGCTTCAGACAGATCTGAGCGGAAAACCCGGCAGCATTTTGGGCCGCTGCCTGAATATCCGTCCGGGAAGGTACCCGTCCCGCTTTTCTCCATGCCGGTGTCAGATTGACCAGCAGCGCCGAAGCAAAGGCATCTCCCGCTCCCATGGTGTCCACCGGTTCCACATACTCACTGGGCTGTACCAAATATTGGGTCCCGTCAAATATCAACGCTCCCTGTGCTCCGCGGGTCCCTACCGCCAGGCCGCAGCCCATGGCGCAGATCCTTCCAAGCAGTTTCTCGGCCTGTCCGTCCTCCAGTTCGGAACAGGACAAAAAAGCGATATCCACTTGAGGGGCCACCCGGGAAAGCCGTTGCTCATCCTTCCATTGCAGGGAAAAATCATAGGAAAGCAGCACTCCGGTACTGTGGATCTTTTCCAGCTCTCCATCCAGATAGCTGTTATTGGAGGTATGCACAACATGATAGGTCCCCACATAGGCCAGATCCTCTTTATCCAGGCACAGGGGGTGGAGACGCAGGACGCCGCCCTTATTGCTGCCTAAAAACACCCGGTCTCCATCTTGCAGCGTTACCCGGGCCGCACCGTTTTCTCCGGAGTAGCGGCGGCAGCGCGCGGTATCAATCTCCAGCTCCTTCAGGACATTCTGAATATGCTCCGCCGGAGCGTCATTTCCAAATGCACCCAGGAATCCGGTCTGTGCTCCCTGCATCTTGGCAAACGCCGCCACATTCAGTGCCTGCCCCCCGGGATACATGGTGTTCCGGTGGACATACTGGTCACTGACATTGTCCCCGATCCCCAAAAGGCGAACCTGTTCCACTGCTCCCCCTCCCCCAAATCGCTATAAGCTAAAACAATATATGTTATTATAATACATTATATTTGTTTGCAAGAAAAAATCAATAGTTCTTTCATAATTTCAACCTATCATTTTGTCAATTTCGTCAATTCTACTAGAAATAGGATCAAAAAGTTGTTTCTTTGGCCGGAGATTTTCTTCCAACGGCTATACCATTGCTTCTCGGAAATTCTCTTTTTACAAAGTTTGAGGAAAAAAGTACCCCAAGTTCCGATTCCGCTTCTCCAGGAAAACACAAAAAAATACCGCAGGAATTACTCCTGCGGTATCGCAATCTAAAAACAAAGTGCAAACTCCAGCTGCTCACCGTATCCAATCTGGAAGGAAGTGTGGGCCGGCCGGTCAGAAATCATTTCCCAGCAAAGCCCCACATACTGCAGCACCGGGGTGGATTCCCTGATTTTCAGATATTTTGCGATCCGCGCATCGGCCTTGGCAATGGTAACAAACCGCTGTCCCACCACAGGTCTTAGATCCACGGCTCGGTTCTCTCGGATGATCTGATACATGGAGTTGCGCTCAAGATCTGCCTCCAACAAAAAATCGTAGTCCATGGAAAAACAATCCCGTTCAATGACAATGGGGATCTCATCGGCAAAACGCAACCGTTCGATCAGCAGCACCTGGCTTCCCTCGGGAAGTTCCAACTTCCGAAGCAGCTCCGGTTCCGGGTTTGTGAGCACCTCTCTGCGCAGCAGCTTCGCTGACGCCTTCATGTGGTTGGCGCTGCATATCTCCGTAAAACTCAAAGCCTTTTGAGAATAAGGGCGTGAAAAGCTCTTTTTGGTAATAAAAGTCCCTTTTCCCTGCTTTTTCTGCAGCACATGCTCATCCACCAGCTCACTGATGGCACGGCGGATGGTGATCATGCTTACATTATACATCGCAGCCAATTCCTTCTCCGCCGGGAGCCTCCCGTTTGGCTGATACTTTTCGCTGTGGATATCGGACAGGATATGTTCTTTTACTTGAAGATACAGGGGCGTGATGCTGTTAGAGTCTATCATAGGGCCCTCCTTAGCAATCAGCAGAACAAATGTCTTAGTTAGTTTGTATTATAATGTATCAAGAGATACTATGTCAAATGTTCTTGGTAAATATTAGGATTTTTTGGCGATAGTGCCCAAGCTTTTCTTTTCTCTCATCTTCATGACAAGCAGCGATGTCCTTTATGATTTTTCTTTGCTTTTCTCCTTCCGTTCGTTATAATGAACCTGTGAGGAGTGAGACCGCCATGTATGAGACCACCGGAACATTATTTCACAAGCTCCTGGATTCCGACGATGGGCAGGCCGTTCTGCATCAAACCCATAGCGCCCCCAGCTGTTCCCAGTCCATTCAGGAGTTTTTGACCCGTGCGGGGATACCCCCTTCAGCCTGGATCGAGGCCGCGGATATCAGCCGATCCTATGGTTATCAGATCCTGCGTGGAGAGCGGGTCCCTGGGCGGGATATCGTGCTTCGCACCGCACTGGCCCTGAAACTATCTTTGAAGGAGACCCAACGCCTGCTGGCCATCAGCGGCTGCGGCGCTCTCTACCCCAAGGTCCGTCGGGATGCAGCGGTTATTTTTGCTCTCAATCAGGGCATGTCTCTTCTGGAAGCAGAAAACCTGCTCTCTTCCCTGCCCGAACGGGGCCTTTTCACCGGGGAGTCCTGATATGGAGGCAAGAGAACAATTTTTACAGGAGTACCGCTCCCAAGTTCTGGATCCTCTGCCTCTTCCGGAAGGGATCCGGGCCCAGTATACCCTTCAAGCCTGTCTGAAGGACGGGGAGCGGTCGGTATTTCTAGTCCTGGACCAGGCAGGCTGGCCTGCCATTTTAAAGCTTCAGCCCACCGGCCGGGAGGACTCTCTTCGTCAGGAGTATGACCTGCTTCGCACCCTGCATCATCCTCAGCTCCCCCGTCCTCTGGCCTATCTGGAGTGGGAAGGTCGGGAGTATCTGGTGCGGGAGTATGTGGAGGGGGTCAGTCTCTACGAACGGGTATGTGCTCAGGGTCCCCTTTCCCCGGATCAGGTCCGGGCAGCGGCTGTCTCCCTTTGTCAGGTACTGGACTACCTCCACAGTCAGCTTCCGCCGGTGATCTGCCGGGATGTGAAGCCTCAGAATGTGATCATGGATCCTTCCGGATGCTGCCACCTTATTGACTTGGGGACAGCCCGGCATTATCGGCCGCAGCAGCAGGGAGACACGGTGTTTCTGGGTACCCAGATCACCGCACCTCCCGAGCAGTTTGGCTATCAGCAGACCGACCAGCGCTCAGATATTTACGGTCTTGGGATGCTGCTGCGCTTTTTACTCACCGGACGCTTTGACCCGCCCGCCCCCCAGTCCGGACGGCGGAGTCTGTGCCGACTCATCCGACGCTGTACCGCCTTTGATCCCAAGGACCGCTATCCCTCCGCAAGGTCGGTCCTGCGGGCGCTGAAGTATCGGCGTCTGCGCCTTGCCGCTGGTACCGCCGCAGGCCTCCTCTGCTCCGGACTGCTTCTGGGCGCCTTTTGGAGCCCCGCCTCCCTCGCTCGTCCAAAGTCCTCCCTGCTGGAGGATGCCCTGCGTCAGGAGCTCAATTTAAAAGCAGACGAGCCCATTCCCACCCAGCGGCTCTCCGAAGTGGAACAGCTGCTGGTGTGCGGAGACGCTCTTGTGAGCACTCTTGGAGCACATGAGGAACTGCTGAACACCACCCATGACCGATACATTTCGGAGCTTCCCCACGGCGACATCGGCGATGGAGACCTCGCCCTGCTGAAGCAGTGCACCAACCTCCGGGTGCTTATTCTGGATTACCAGCAGATCTCCGACATCTCCCCTTTGGCAGATCTCCCTCTGGAATATCTCAGCCTTACAGGCAACCAGATCTCCGATCTGAGGCCTCTGGAAAATTGTCAGACGCTCCAGAGATTGGATCTGGGGGAGAACCCGGTGCGCTCCGTAGTCGTTCTTGCCCAACTTCCCGCCCTTCGGGAAGTTGTATTGGAGGCCACCGGCATCACCTCGGTTTCGGCGCTTGCGGGCAGCGACATCCGGTATTTGAATGTACGAAGCACCTGGGTATCCGACTACTCCCCTCTGGAGAGCTGTCCTCACCTCACCCGGCTTATCACCGGAGAGCTGCCTGACGGAGCGGCTGAGACTCTGACAGGGCTGACCGGTCTGGAGGAACTGCGGCTATACTCCACCCCCGGGCTGGACCTGTCCCAGTTTACACGGTTTCAGCAGCTTCAAGATTTGGACCTATATGGCTGCACCATCTCTCACCCGGAGGCGCTGGGAGAGCTGGAAAACCTGCGCCTGCTCAATCTAGGCGAGACCGGGCTGAGCGATCTGTCCTGCTTCTCCGACTTTCCTGTGCTGACCGAGCTGGACCTCCGGGAGAACCCCTTGAAGGATCTTTCTTCCCTGTTGAACTGCCCCTGGATCACCCGACTGACGCTCAGCCCCAGGCATCAACCGCTGGCCCAGGCCCAGCTGGCCCAGGCAACCTTTGACATTGTGTACCAGTAGCAAAAGAGCAGTGTGCAGTCTGCGCACCACTTTTTTGAAAAATATGCTATACTGATGGCAATTCTCGTTCAAAGCAAAAAAGGAGTGTGTATAGTATGAAAATAAAATCACGGATTTCTGCCCTGCTGTCCCTGTGTATGCTGTTGACGCTGACTGCCTGCGGCGGCGGACAGGCTGGCCAGAGCAGCGCCGCCGCTTCCTCTCAGTCCGGCTCTTCCGCACAGTCCAGTTCTTCCTCTGCCCAGAATGAGGATACTTTGGTGGAATACACGGCAGAGGGCCTCGGCACCTTCCTCCTGCCCGAGGGCTTTGTCATGGAGTCCGGTGAGATCACCGAGCCCCTGCCCTCCCGATATGCCACCTTTACAAAGGATGACTATTATATTCAGGCCAATAGAATGGGAAAGGAGGCCTACGAGGCGGCCGGAGCCTCTCTCCCCACCGACCTAGAGGAGTATTCCACCCGCAGCGGCGTCCAGAACAGTGTCCCTGAAGGGACTCAGTTCGCCTATGACGACCAGGGGAACTACTTTGCTCAGTTCACTCAGGAAGATGGGCAGATCTGCTACTATGTGCTCCTCAAGGGCACAGATGCCTACGGCTGTGTCTTTTTGACCGCCCCCGCGGAAGTCTTTGACGCAGAGACTGCCGCTCTCTGGCTCAGCGGCTCCCAGCTTGTCTAACAGACACAAAAAAGGTCGCGGTTTTGTAAAAACCGCGGCCTTTTTTCTTTTACTGGGCCAGAATCTCTTCCTTGCGCGCCAGCAGCTGGTCGGACAGAAGCATCTCCTGCACCTTTTCAAATCCCAGCTGGGCAACCGTGTCAGCAAATCGTTCCTTGGGCTGTCCATAGGCTTTGAACAGCAGGATACATTTCTCCACCAGATCCAGTACCTGCTCCTCATCAGGGATAATCACACTCAGGGGACGGCCCATTGCAGTACGCTTGCCCCAGCGTCCTCCCAGATAGACCAAATATCCGGCAGTCTGATTTTCAATGGCCTGGAAGGGACACTTGCGGATACAGCGGCCGCAGTGATTGCAGTTCTCTCCATCGATGGCCGCTTTCCCGTCCACCATTTTCACCGCATTGATTGGACACTCTTTCTCACAGAGATCGCAGCCCTTGCACAGCTCCTCATGGACCTGGGGCACCCACTGGCCAACAATGCCCACATCGTTCAGGTCCGGCTTCATACAGTTATTGGGGCATCCTCCCACGGCGATTTTAAATTTGTGAGGCAGCTTCACCTGACCATAGCCCACATAAAACCGCTCGTGAATCTTTTCCGACAGAGCATAGGTGTCAATCAAACCATACTGGCAGGTAGTTCCCTTGCAGGAGGTCACCGGGCGCACCTTGGCTCCGGTCCCGCCGGTTTCCAGACCGGCTTCTTCCTTCAAGAATCGGCGCAGAGGTTCAATATTCTCAAAGGGCACTCCCTGAATCTCCATGGTCAGGCGGGCAGTCATGGAAATCTCACCGCTGCCAAACCGTTTGGCGGCTTCCGCCACCGTGGCACACTCTTTCGCCGTAATTTTCCCGTTTCGGGTGATCACACGACCATTGAAGTAATCCGGGGTACGCTTATCCCATAGAAATCCCAGTCCTTTGACCCTGGTAATCTCGTTTTGGGGAACGCTGGCCTTGACCTGGCTCATTGAAAACTACCTCCTTCTACATAGCGCCGAATATTCCGGCGCATACAGCGGCCTGCAGGCACTTTCCTCTCCTGCCGCAGGTCGAAACCATAGCTTCAGAATACTTAAATTCCCGCTCCATGTCAACTATTCCGGGACTTTTCGGAACGATTTTCTTCTGTTTCTTCCACCGGTAACAGCAGCTCATGCAGCCGACGGTAGCGCCGGGCAAATACACTGCCTTTGCGCCACAGAAAGGTAATGTCGTGACTCTCATGAAAATTTTCAAGTGGAATGGCCCGCAGCACTCCCCGCTCCATCTGAGGCCGCGCCGCCGCCTGATAGAGAAAGCCCACACCGCATCCAAGCAGCAGCATTTCTTTGAGTACATTCATGTCGCTGACCTGGATCACGCTGCGAAAATCCTCCACAGTCAGGTTCTCCCGGCTGAGGGCCCGACAGATGATCTCCCGGTTTCCGGAGCCTGGCTCCCGGACAATCAGCGTCTCCCCCAGCAAATCGGACAGCACCTTAGGCTCTCGTTGAAATTTGTAGTCTGCCCCGCATACCGTCAGATAGGGCTCGTGCCGGTAAAGAATGGAGTCGTAGTCACTTTTGCAGAAATACCCCTCCACAATGGCAAAGTCCAACTCCCCCCGGTCCAGAGCTGCGCACAGGTTCTGTGTGTTGGATACCTGCACTGAGATGGGAGAATCCGGGTAGAGGCTGTGGTACCGGGCCAAGGGGCGGGGGATCAGGTACATCCCCACAGTGGGCGTCACTCCCATAACCAGGCGGTGGGCCAGAGGGCCCGGTTCGTGAAAGCTGCGCTGGAGGCTCTGGGTATCGTGCTTCATGGTCAGGGCCAT
>CALWOR010000006.1 GCA_944383205.1 uncultured Oscillospiraceae bacterium
AAAACAGGAGGTCAATCAACATGGTGGAACGAAAAAAATATTGTGTCAACGGAGAATGGAAAGACTCCAAGACCGAACAGTGGATGAATATTACAAACTCCAGCACCGGCGAGGTCATGGCTCAGGTGCCCTGCTGCACGGCGGATGAGGTGGAAGAGGCCATTGCCGCCGCTGCCGCCGCCTTCCCTGCCTGGTCCCAGACCTCCATCAGCAAGCGGACCCAGATGATGTTCCGGTGGCGGAACATTCTGGTGGAGCACCTGGACGAGCTGACTCTGCTGTGCGCCAAGGAGCTGGGCAAAACCCTGTCCGAGGCCCGGGGAGATGTGCTCAAGGCCATCGAGCCCACCGAGCTTGCCTGCGCTACTCCCTTTATCTCCCAGGGCAGTGCCTCCCTCCAGGTGACCAGCGGCTTTGATACCGCCACCTACCGGATGCCTCTGGGCGTAGTGGCCGGAATCGTTCCCTTCAATTTCCCCGCCATGATCCCCTGGGGATGGATGGTGCCCCTGGCCATTGCCACCGGCAACACCGTGGTGCTCAAGGCTGCCGACCAGACCCCCCTCACCTCCATGCGTATCCTGGAGCTGTTCTATGAGGAAGGCGGCTTCCCCAAGGGTGTGGTAAATCTCATCACCTGCGACCGGAAAGAGGCTGAGATCTTCCTTACCGACCCCAGAGTCAAGGCGGTGACCTTTGTGGGCACCACCCGGGTAGGCAAGCACATCTACTCCATTGCCTCCGCCCACGGCAAGCGGGTCCAGGCCCAGTGCGAGGCCAAGAACCACGCCCTGGTGCTGGAGGATGCCGATCTGGAGAGCGCCACCAACGCTATTATCAACTCCACCTACGGCTGCGCCGGTATGCGGTGCATGGCCCTGCCTGTCATCGTGGTCCAGGAGAGCATTGCCGACCGGTTTGTGGCCATGCTCAAGGAAAAGGCCATGGCCATGAAGGTGGGCTGTGCCTACGACCCCGAGACCAAGCTGGGTCCCGTGGTCTCCGCCGAGCACAAGGCCAAGGTCTGCCAGTGGATCCAGACCGGTATCGACGAGGGAGCCGAGCTGGTGCTGGACGGCCGGGACATTGTGGTCCCCGGCTTTGAGGGCGGTTACTTCGTAGGCCCCACCATCTTCGACCATGTGAAGCCCGGCATGTCCGTGGGCGACCGGGAGATCTTCGGTCCTGTCACCCTCATCAAGCGGGTAAAGGACTTCGAGGAGGGCCTGGCCCTGATGAACGCCAACCCCTTTGCCAACGGCTCTGTGATCTTCACCCAGAGCGGCTACTACGCCCGGCAGTTCGAGCTGCGCACCGACGGCGGCATGGTGGGTATCAATGTGGGCATCCCGGTCCCCAGCGCCTATTTCCCCTTCTCCGGCAACAAGGAATCCTTCTTCGGAGATCAGCATGTGCTGGGTCTGGACGGTGTGCGGTTCTACACCAGAGCCAAAACAGTCACCAAGCACTGGTATGACGAACAGTCTCACAAAAAGGCCATGGATACCTGGGAAGGTACCGTGGAGCGCATTTGAACCAAGAAAACACCGCCGGCGGTTCTCTGGACCGCCGGCGGTGTCTGTCTGTGAAAAGGATAAAGGCCCGGTTTTACGCCCGGGAGGGGGTCTGGGGCTCATAGCCCAGACGCCGTGAAATGGTGGCGGCGGCCTGGGAGAGAAGGGGCTTCACATCGGCCTGGATCCGCTCGTCGGTCATCTGTGCCGGCTCACCGAATACGCTCAGGGCGGCTACGATGGTCCCGTTGTAGTTATAGAGGGGGTAGGAGATACAGCGAAGGTCCAGCTCGCACTCCTCCTCATCCATGGCATAGCCCTGGGCGCGCACCTGTTCCAGTTCCTGCAGCAGGGCGTTCTTGTCGGTAATGGTGTACTGGGTGAGAGCCTCCAGCCCCTGCTCCTCCACCAGTGTGTCGATCTGCTGCCGGTTGTAGCTGGACAAAAGCACTTTTCCTGAACCGGTGGCGTGGAGGGGGGAGCTCTTACCAATGCGCTGAAGGGTATGTCCGGTGTTGGAGATCGTATCCACGCAGTCCAGATAGACGCACCGTCCATTTTCCGCCATCACCAAGCAGGAGCCCAGGTTCAGCTGGCTGGACAGCTGGGTGACAAAGGAACTGGCGATGGAGCGTAGTCCCGCCAGGTTGTTGAGATTTTCGCTCAGCCGGCAGATGCGCCAGGTGAGGGCATAGCGCAGAGTATCCTCGTCCTGATAGACATAGTTGGCGTTCTGCAGGGCGTTTAAATAGCGCAGCACTGTGGGCTGGGTCATCCCAACCCGCTCAGACAGCTCCTGCAGACGGAGGGGGAGGCGGTTTTCCGCGATGCACTCCAGGATCTGCAGAAGTTTGTCGGAGGACTGGCTGGATGCTTTTTCAGAGGAGGATCTGGGAGACATTTCTTTCACCACTTTCACGCAACAGTTCACAACTGATTTCCTGATTTTAGTATACTGAATTTTATTTTGGTTGTCAATTTTGAAAATTCAAATAGCCTTCCGGTCCGGCATAAAATTCCCCGGCTGGGAAAAGCTAACCACCATGAAGGGGGAAGATAACATGAATCTGACCAATCAGGACTATGGGAAGCTGGTCAGCCAGCGGGCCAAGCCCTCACCTATGGGAAAGAACATGGTGTGGGCCTTTTTGGTGGGAGGCGGGATCTGTACTGTCGGGCAGGGACTGATGAATCTCTTTCAGAGATGGGGAATGGAAAAAAGCCAGGCGGGGACCTGGGTGTCCATTACCCTGATCCTGGCGGCTGCAGTACTCACCGGCCTGGGACTGTTTGACAAGCTGGCCAAACGGGCAGGGGCGGGCACTCTGGTCCCCATCACCGGCTTTGCCAACGCCATGGTCTCTCCGGCCCTGGAGTTCAAAAGCGAGGGCCTGATTACCGGCACCGCAGCCAAGCTCTTTACTGTGGCCGGGCCGGTGCTGGTCTTCGGCATGGGGGCCAGCGTCATCTACGGGCTGATCCTGTGCCTTATGGGACAGGGCGGTTAATTGGGGACCGCTCTTGCGGAAGAAGGGGAAATTTGTTATAATTTTTCCATCAAAAAGCAGGGAGGCGGTATCCGTGGAGCTGATCCAAAGCCAGGTTCAGCGTCTCAACCAACAACAGCTGCAGAGCGTGGAGCTGCTCCAGATGAGTGCTCCGGAGCTGGAAGAATATCTGCGTGAACTGGTTCAGGAGAACCCGGTGGTGGAGCTGGAGGAGAGCAGGACAGAGTCCGATCGGCCCCGGGATGACGAGCTGCTGCGCCGGCTGCGGTGGTTGGAGGACAATGACCGGCAAAACCGCTATTACCAGCACATGGAAGAGGAAGAACTGGACCCACTGGCCCGGGTGGGCACCGAAGGGGGATTGGAGGAGTCCCTGTTCCGTTTTCTCTCCCGTCAGCTCTATCCCATGGACTTGGACGAGGACACAGCCCAGACGGTGCGCTATCTGGCCGCCTGCCTGGACGGAGACGGCTATCTTCGGATGAGCGTGGAGGAGCTGGCTGCCAACCTGGGCCGCTCGCCCGCCCATGTGAAGAACTGTCTGGAACTGCTGCGGTCCCTGGAGCCGGCGGGAGTGGGAGCGGAAAATTTATCCCAGTGCCTGGAGCTGCAGCTGCTTCGCATCCACGAGTACGGACCCGCCCTGGCCATTGTCCGGGACCATCTGGAGGCTCTGGCCAAACGGCACTATCCGGCCATTGCCCAGAGACTGTCCATCTCGGTGGAGGAGGTACGCCAGGCGGAAAAGATCATCCGCGAGCTGGAGCCCAGGCCCGGCGCCCCCTTTGAGCAGCCCGACCAGGTCCAGTACATACTGCCCGATGTGTTCATCGAGGAGGAGGGAGAGGAACTCACCGTCCGCCTGCGGGGGGGAGACCGGCCTCCCATACGGGTCAGCGGGTACTACCGCACCCTGCTCAAACAGTCCGATGATCCGGAGGTGAAGGAGTACCTCACGGAAAAGCTGCGGCAGGCGGATGGGGTCCTGCGGGCCCTGGAACAGCGGGACAGCACTCTGCTGCGCTGTGCCCGGGTCATCGCCCGACGGCAGGAGGGGTTTTTCCGGGAGGGACCAAGGCTGCTGCGGCCTATGCGTCTGGCAGATGTGGCCGGGGAGCTGGGCCTTCACGAGTCCACCGTCAGCCGGGCGGTACGGGAGAAGTATCTCCAGTGCAGCCGCGGGGTCTTCCCCATGAGCTACTTCTTCTCCCGCAGCGCCACTGCCCAGTCCGGCGGAGGGGAAGTGGGAGCGGAGGCTGCCAAGGCCCTGCTGGAGCGACTGGTGGAGCGGGAGGATAAGAGCGCACCCCTCTCGGACCAGAAGCTGAGTGAAAATATGGCGGAGCTGGGCTGTCCCATTTCCCGCCGCACGGTGGCCAAGTACCGCCAGGAGCTGAATCTCCCCAGCGCCTCGGGGCGCAAATGGAGCTGAACAGAAGAAAAAAGCCTCTTCCTGTGGGAAGAGGCTTTTTTGACGGCTGTGTTCCCCGTTGGGAGCTTTACAGAAGCTGACCCTTGGTCTGGGGGATGTGGTGCTTCTCGGCATAGCCGGTGAGCATCAGGGTGAGGGCGCCGTCGCCGGTGACATTGCAGGCGGTGCCGAAGCTGTCCTGAAGGGCAAAGATGGTGAGCATAAGGGCGGTACCGTCATCCTGAAAGCCCACCACGCTGATGATGAGGCCCAGAGAGGCCATCACAGTACCTCCGGGTACGCCGGGGGCCCCCACGGCAAAGACGCCCAGGAGGATGCAGAAGAGGATCATGGTGCCCAGGGAAGGCAGGTGTCCATAGAGGATCTTGGATACGGTCATCACAAAGAATACCTCGGTGAGCACTGAACCGCACAGATGGATGTTGGCGAACAGGGGGATGCCGAAGTCCACCATGTCCTCCCGGAGGACCGAGGACTTTTTGGCGCAGCGCAGGGCCACTGCCAGGGTGGCGGCGGAGGACATGGTGCCCACGGCGGTAAGATAGGCGGGGCCGTAGTGGCGGATGACCTCCCAGGGGCTCTTGCCCGAGTAGATGCCCGCCAGGCCGTAGAGAACGGCCATCCAGATGAAGTGGCCCACCATGACGATGAGGATGACGATGAGGAAGACGGGCAGCTGACGGGTGATGGAGCCCTCATAGGCCAGGCCGCAGAAGGTACCGGCGATGAAGAAGGGGAGGATGGGAATAACGATTTTGGTCACCGTGGACAGGATGATCTGCTGGAACTCATCCAAAAGCTGGATAAAGGTCCGGGCACGGGTCCAGGTAGCGGCCAGACCCAGAAGCACGGAAAAGACCAGAGCGGACATGACGGACATGATGGGGGCGATCTCCAGATTGAACAGCAGCTCGGGCAGCTCCCGAAGACCGTCGGCGGCGGACTGGATGGACAGATTGGGAATGATGGCGTAGCCGGCGCCCATGGACATGAGGGCGGCGCACACCGAGGAGGTATAGGCCAGCAGCAGGGCCAGGCCCAGCATCCGGGAGGCGTTGCTCTGCAGCCGGGTGATGGAGGGGGCGATAAAGCCGATGATGATGAGGGGCACGCAGAAGGAGATGAGCGAGCCCATGAGGGTCTTCAGGGTCAGAATGACCTGCATGACCATGGAGCCCATATCCATACCGAACATCTGCCAATCTGCGCACAGAAGGCCGATGGCGATGCCCGCAGCCACGCCGATGATGAGCCGGACGGGCAGACTTCCCAAAAATTTTTTCATAGTTGAACCGTTCCTTTCTCCCTAAACAATTCCCCCGGAGGGGAAACACAGCCCCATCATACCATGCTATGGGGAAAAAAGCAATTCTGTCCCTTCGTCAGGAAAAAATCGTGTGTTCCAGGAGGATCTTGATCCCCATAAGGATCAGGATGACTCCGCCGGCCAGCTCGGCCCTGGACTGGAAGCGATTGCCGAAGACGGAGCCGATCTTGACCCCCAGGCAGGACAGGATCAGGGTGGTCACCCCGATCAGGCAGATGGCGGGCAGGATCTTAACGCTGAGGAACGCGAAGGTGACGCCCACGGCCAGGGCATCGATGCTGGTGGCCACCGCCAGCAGGAACATGGACCGCAGGCCAAAGGAGCAGTCCAGCTCCTCTTCCTCGCCGCTGAGGGCCTCACGCACCATATTAAAGCCGATCAGACCCAACAGGACGAAGGCCACCCAGTGGTCCACCGAGACGATGACCTCCTGAAAGCGCACCCCCAGCAGCCAGCCCAGCAGGGGCATCAGGGCCTGAAAGCCGCCGAACCACACTCCGCAGATGAGGCAGTGCCACCACCTGGGCCGTCCTACCGACAGCCCTTTGCACACTGAGACGGCAAAGGCGTCCATGGACAGACTGACGGCGATGATGAACAGTTCATAAAATTGCATAGCAAACATCCTTCCTGATGTGGGGAAAAGAAAAAGACCCACCTGTCCCGCGGACAGGTAAGTCTCGTCATTTCAGAACCGGCCAGGAGGATTGCCCCTCCAGTGTGTTGACCGCTTCCCACCACATGTGCCGACTACTCCCTTACTGTGGTTGTCAGTGTATCACGGAGTCGCTGTCCATGTCAATTTATTTTTTGAAGGAACGGGTATGACAGGGCGGGGAGAAGAAATTTGAAAAAATTGAAAAAAACTGTTGACACTTTCTTTGGACTGTGGTATTATCTCTCTTGCGCTGAGGACAGCGCAAAATATGGCGACGCGCGAGTGGTGGAATTGGTAGACTCGCTGGCTTCAGGTGCCAGTGCTCGCAAGGGCGTGCGGGTTCGACTCCCGCCTCGCGCACCAACAAAAAAGGACATCCGAAAGGATGTCTTTTTTTGTTGGTATCTGCTGTCCGAAGGCGGCTCCGCCTGTTATAGTTCAGAAGCAATGATTAAAAAAGACACGCTGAGAAGCGTGTCTTTTTGCTGTTCCCGAGCAGGGAACATATGTCCATTAAAATACCAGGCCGTATTTTCGGATGCGGTACTGAAGGCTCTGACGGAGAATGCCCAGGGTCTGGGCGGTTTTGGAAATGTTGTAGCCGCAGTGGTCCAGAGCCTGGGAGATGATCTCCTTTTCGTAGTCGTCCAGCAGGGCCTGAAGGCTGGTATTGGAAAAGTTGATGGGCTGAAGGGCGGAGGGGATGGCCGCCTGATCCCGCAGCAGGTAGGAGGGCAGTTGTTCAGGCTGAAGGACGGTACTGTCCGACACATTCTGGGCATAGTCCAGCACATGGAACAGTTCCCGCACATTGCCCGGCCAGTGGTAGGCCCGGAGGATCTCATAGACCCGGGGCTCAACCTGGGTGATGCTGTGGACATACTGGTGGGCGGTAGACCGGAGATGGTACTGGGTGAGCAGCTCCAGATCCTCCAGATGCTCCCGCAGGGGAGGCAGCTCGATCATCACCGTGGACAGGCGGTAAAAGAGGTCCCGGCGGAACTGGTTGTTGGAGATGGAGCGGAAGGGGTCCTCATTGCAGGAGGAGATGATGCGCACATCCAGCTTCAGATCCTTGTTGCCCCCCACCCGGCGGAAGGTGTTCTCCTGAATGACCCGCAGCAGCTTGGACTGCATGGTAAGGCTCATGGAGTTGAGCTCATCCAGAAAGAGGGTTCCGCCATTTGCCTCCTCCAGATAGCCGGCCTTGTCCTCGCTGCCGGTAAAGCTGCCCTTCTGGGTACCGAAGAGGAGGCTCTCGATGAGGGTGTCGGGGATGGCGGCGCAGTTGATGGCCAGAAATTTTTTGCTGCTGCGGGGGCTGGAGCGGTGGATGCTTTGCGCAAAGATCTCTTTGCCTGTCCCCGTCTCACCTACCAGCAGCACACTGCTGTCCTGAGCGGCCACCCGCTTGGCAAGGGCTACCGCCTCCCGCATTTTCTGACCCTGTCCGATCACATTGTCAAAGGTATAGCCGGAGAAGGAGATCCTGTGGCCCTGGGCGGAATAATCCCGCAGGGCCCGCTGGGTGGCCTCCATGCGCTGAATGTTGTTCTTCAGGATGTCTTCCGTCTGTTCAAAGACCACGGCCCCCACCAGATTTCCTTCCTTTAAAATAGGAAAGGAGGTGTTGGCGGTGGCCAGGGAGGTGCCGTTGCTGGTGTGGAACCGATCCACCCGGTTGATCACCGGGGACTGGGTGCGCAGGGCGGTGATGGTGGTGCTGATCTCCTCATTCAGGTTATAGAGATCCAGCAGGTGGCGGCCCTCGATGCGCACCCCGTCGGGGATCCGGGAAATCTCCCGGCTGGCCTTGTTGAAATAGACGGCCTGGGCGTCCTTGTCATAGATCTGCACCCCCTGGGAGCAGTGGTCCAGGGCCCGGGCAAAAAGAAACAGCCGCTCGTCCGCCCGAGAGAGGAGGAGGTAGCGCGTTTCCCCCGGCGCGGGGAGAAACTGAAAGGAGAAGGCGTCCTCGTCCCAGGAAAAGGTGCCCTCTTCCCGGTCCGGAGGGAGGGCAAAGACATTGTCTACCCTTCGTCCCTGGGCGATCCAGGCCTCAAAGAGCAGGTGATAGGTTTCCCGGGCACTTTCAGTTCCCCAGTCCACCGACTGCAGCACTCCGTCCCGGTCCAGCGTGAAGCGGACATCATAAAAAGACATGTTAAGGCCTCCCTTCCCGTCCAGTATATCAGGAAAAGGGCAAAAGTAAAGCAAAATAGTTTTGCATTATGCAATAAAATTTTGCGATTTGTAAAAGAGCCGTGAGGGGAAAACCAAAAAATCTTCCGCTTTTTTTGTAAATGCTGTACAATGGGGAAAAGCTAAATTGTAAAAGAATCACAAAATTTGAGAGAACGGACCGGTTGGCCCCTAACTTGCTTTATTAAAAAGCAGACTTTAAGGAAGGGAGGGTATGCCGGCGCAAGGCGCCGACATACAAAACGAAACATGAAACACGAGACAAACAACAAGCCGATCCGATGGAATGTGTTCATTCCATGCTTTGCGGTGATCGGCGGCTCGGCCATCCTGGGCATCGTGAACAACCAGTGGCTGACTGCCGTGACCAACGGCATCTTCAGCTGGTCCCTGAGCACCTTTGGATGGCTCTATCAGATCGTGGCCATGGTCACCCTGTTCCTGGCCGCCATGCTCGCCTTTACCAAGGTGGGCAAGATCCGCTTCGGCGGACCTGAGGCCAAGGCCAAGTACTCCTTCGGCTCCTGGTTTGCCATGACCCTTACCGGCGGCATCGCCACGGGTCTGATCACCTACGGCGTCAACGAGGTGCTCATCTACTACGGCAATATCTACGGAGAACTGGACGCCCTGGGCATCGAGCCCCTGAGTCAGGAGGCCTCCTGGTTTGCCATCGGCCGGTGCTTCTACAACTGGACCTTCATCCCCTACGCCATGTATGCCCTGTCCGGGGTGATCATTGCCTATATGTACTTTAACCGGAAGAAGGAGCTGTCCGTCTCCGCCTCCCTCATCCCTCTGTTCGGGGACCGGGTGACCAAGGGGATCTGGGTGGTGCTCATTGATGTGCTGTCCGTACTGGCCATCGCCCTGGGTCTGGCCGCCTCTCTGGGCGCCGGCCTGGCCCTCATCGGTACCGGCCTGCACGCCGCCTACGGCGTGGCCCAGGGTCCCATGATCTGGGTCATCCTGACTGCCATCATCACCGTCACCTTCACCGTGGCCTCGGTCACCGGCATTGACAAGGGTATCAAGTGGCTGGCCGGTCTGACCAGCAAGATCTTCTATGTGCTGCTCATCGTGCTCTTTGTCATCGGTCCCACCATCTATATTCTGAATATGTCCAATGTGGGTCTGGGCTACTGGCTGGACCGTTTCTGGACCTGGGGCTTTGATCCCTATACCGTGGGCGGTTCCGCCCTGGTCACCTGGTGGACCATGTACGACTGGGCCATCTGGATCGCCTACGCCCCCCTGATGGGCATTTTCTTCGCTATGATCGCCTACGGCCGCACCATCCGTCAGTTCCTCATCGTCAACTGGATCCTGCCCGCCTCTTTCGGCTATGTGTGGTTTGCCGTGTGGGGCAGCACCGCCCTCTACTGGCAGGACAGCGGCAAGGCCGACATTATCGCTGCCATTCAGGAGGGCGGCGCTGTGGCCGGCATCTGGGAATTTTTGAAGCATGTGCCTCTGGGCGTGGTCATCATCCCGGTGATCATCGTGGCCCTCATCGCCGCCTTCTCCACCACCGCGGACACCATGTCCACTACTATTGCTGCCCTGTGTACCAAGGGGGCCCGCCACGATGAGGAACCCGCTGTGTGGCAGAAGATCGTTTGGGGTGTGTCCATCGGCGCTATTGCCTGTATCATGGTGGCCTTCGGCGGCGGCGCCCAGGGTGTGGACGGCGTGAAATATCTGGCGGCCTGCGGCGGCTTTGTGGTGCTGGTGGTCTTCATCCTCCAGGTGGCCGCGGCCTTTAAGGTGTTCTTCTTTGATCCCGAGACCAAAAAGGAAATGGTGGACAGCGTGGATCAGGTAGAGCAGGAGAACGGGAAATAATCAGGCACCTGCCCGGTGGGACAGGTGCTGCGGAAGGATAACAGAGGAGGATTTGCAGTGAATCAGTGCAAGGAGATTAAAGTGGTTGAGCTGGGCGGAAAGGTGGGCCCGAAGGAACTGGTGGCCGTGGCCCGGTACGGGGCCAGGGTGGAGTTTTCCCAGGCCTACCGGCAGCGGGTGGAGCGCTCCCGAAAGCTGGTGGAGGAGTGGATCGACCAGGAGCGGGTGATGTACGGTGTGACCACCGGCTTCGGCGCCCTGTGTACCAAGGCCATCAGCAAGGAGCAGACGGCCCGGCTCCAGCGCAACATTGTCCTCTCCCACTCCACCTCTGTGGGCGAGCCCTTCACCCTGGAGCAGGCCCGGGCCACCATGTTCATGATGCTCCAGAACATAGGCCAGGGGTACAGCGGCGTGCGGCTGGCGGTGCTGGAGAAGCTCCGGGAGCTGCTGAACAAAAATGTGACCCCCTGGGCGCCCCGGGAGGGCTCGGTGGGCTATCTGAGCCCCGAGGCCCACATGGCTCTGGTGCTGCTGGGGGAGGGCAAGGCCTATTTTGAAGGGGAGCTGCTCCCCGGCGGACAGGCCCTGGCCCGGGCGGGGATCGAGCCCATGGAGCTGGGAGCAAAGGAGGGCCTGGCCCTGGTGTCGGGCACCACCTCGGTGACCGCCCTGGGCGGCCTGGCCCTGTGGGACATGAGAAATGCCGCCAGGGCCGCAGATGTGATCGCGGCCATCACCCTGGAGGCCTCCAAGGGCATTATCCGGGCCTTTGACCAGCGGGTGATGGCTGTCCGGCCCCATCCCCATCAGGCGGGTGTGGCGGACAATGTGCGCAAAGTGCTGGAGGGCTCGGAGATCATCGAGCACTACAAGACCAGCCGGGTCCAGGACGCCCTGTCACTGCGGTGTGTTCCGCAGCTCCATGGGGCGGCCAAAAAGACTCTGGAGGACGCCCTGACCACCGTGGAGATCGAGATCAACTCCTGCTGTGACAACCCCATCATCTGGAGTGAGGGGGCGGACGCCGATGTGATCTCCGCCTGTAATGCAGATTCCTCCTATGTTGGAATTGAAATGGACTCGGCCTGTATCGCGGCCACTGCCCTGGCCAAGATGTCCGAGCGGCGCAACAACCGCCTCATCGACGGGAGCCTGTCTGGCTACCCCTGGTTCCTCATTAAAAACCCCGGCCTCAACTCCGGGCTGATGATTCCCCAGTACACTCAGGCCGGACTGCTCAACGATATGCGCATTCTCTCCACCCCCGCCACCATCGACAATACTCCTACCTGCGGAAACCAGGAGGACTATGTGGCCATGGGCTACAACGCATCCAAGAAGGCGGGAGCGGTGGCTGAGAAGCTGGAGTATATTCTGGCCATCGAGCTGCTGTCCGCCTTCCAGGCCCAGCCTCTGCTGGACCCGGAGCGCAGGCGCGGGGCGGGCTCGGCCCGGGTGCTGGAGGAGATCGGACAGCATGTGCCCGTCATGGAGGAGGATATGTTCCTCTATCCCCACATTGAGTATCTGAGAGAATTGATCCATTCCGGCCGGCTGGTGGAGCTGGCGGAAGAGGCGGCAGGTGAGCTGGCATGAAAAAGGAGACGAGAAGAGTGGAAATGGATCTGGTCAAAATTTTTCTTACGCCCCCCAACACCATGCGGGAGCGGGTGACCCTGATCCTGATGCTGGTGGTCACTTTTGTAATGTTCTTCGGGCCGTTGTGCTTTACCGATGTGCACCCCGCTCGGGCCATCCTGCTGGCCTGTCTCCCTGCCCTGTCCATCTCCTGGGGGTGGATGGTGCTGCTGCGCTCTCTGTTCCGTAAGGGTGAATTCTGCAAATAAGATGCCAAAAGTCCCGCGGGGCGGCAGGGCCGCTTCGCGGGACTCTTTTTTCATGCGGTGAGGGCAAGCTCTTCCCGAGCTTCCCGCTCGTTGTCGGCGGAGAAGCAGAACCGCCCCGCCCAGTCGTAGACCTCCACATGTCCTCTGACCCAAATCATGGTGTAATCCATTGCCTTTCCGCTCCTTTCCGCCCCTTTGGGGCCTGATGCGTGCCGTTTGGTTTCCTGTTATGGCCCTATCATACAGGAAATGAAGTCCTATAAAACGGACTTTTATAAACTCGACCGCAGGTTGGTTGCCAAATGAGAGCAAAGGCGGTACACTGGATGGGAAAGGAGGGAGGTTATGGACCCTCAAAAGACGGGGAAGCTGATCGCCCGGCAACGAAAAGAGAAAGGGCTGACCCAGAAGGAGCTGGGGAGGCGCCTGCATGTGTCTGACCGTGCGGTGAGCAAATGGGAACGAGGCTTGAACCTGCCCGACGCCGCTCTCTTTGAGCCTATGTGCCGGGAACTGGAGATCACGGTCACGGAGCTGCTCCGGGGGGAACGGGAGGAGCCGACCCCTGACCAACTGGAGCAGACCGTGTGTGACGCCATAGCGCTGGCGGGGGAAAAGGAGCGCCGGGCCAGGAGAAACATGCGCTCCGTTCTGGGGCTGCTGGCTGTCAACCTGTGTCTGGTGTGGCTGGTGCTGGCCCCCTTCCTGCCGGGCCTGCTCTGGGGGGCCGGCCCCCGGTTTTCCAATTTTGTGGACCGGATGACCCATAGGGAGCTTCCGGTGCTGCCGGTGGTGGAGCTCTACTACCCGGAGGGAGGGGAGGATGCAGGGTATTCTGCCTATACCTGTGTGGAGCTGGAGCCCGGGGGGAGCCGGGGCGCCTATTTCTTTGCCGGAGACGGAGCGCTGCGGGAGGAGGACAAACCTCTGCTGGCGTCGACCGCAAGAGACAGTCGGGAGGGACTGTACACGCTGCGCCTGACCCATGAACGGGAGGTCACCTTTCGTCTGGAGGGAAATGGCATGGAGCGGGGAGACTACGAGGTGAAGGTCTGCCGCTACCACATGGATCGGGTGGGAGAGGCGGGGCTGACGCCGGAGGACGGGTGGCCGGTGCCCTTCCGGGAGAGCCCACTTCGGGATGGGGCCCACAGGGACACCATGTATTTTCAAGCGGTGCCCGATTATTACTACACCGTCATTTTATCCTGGGGAGAGGGAAATTTTGTGGAGTTTCCCTTCCTGACCACAACATAGAACGGGGAGGAACAGCCTATGGAACCAATTTTTTACACCGTTTTGTCCATCAACGGCGACTACGCCCAATTAGTGGGGGACCAGGGGCAGGAGCACTCCATCACCATGTTCCTGCTGCCCGAGGGTACCACGGTGGGCAGCCGTCTGAAAATGGAGAATTTTCAGTGGGAGCTATTATAAAAAATCCCTGTGCCTCTGGCACAGGGATTTTTCAACGGTTAAAATTACTTGTTGCTGCGGCGCCAGATGTGCATCTTCTCCGCGTCCTGGATGAGCTGCTCCCGGAAGTCGGGGTGGGCAATGGAGATGATGGCCTCTGCCCGCTCCCAGGTGGACAGGCCCTTCAGGTTGATCATGCCGTACTCGGTGACGATATAATGCACACAGGACCGGGGGTCGGTGCAGATGGTACCGGGGGTGAGGGTGGGGACGATGCGGCTCTTTACACTGCCGTCCTTGCCGGTAACGGTGGAGGACATGCAGATGAAGCTCTTGCCCCCGTTGGACAGGTAGGCGCCCATGGCGAAGTCCAGCTGGCCGCCGGTGCCGGAGATGTGCTTGATTCCCGCGGACTCGGCGTTCACCTGGCCGAACAGGTCCATGTCAATGGCGTTGTTGATGGAGATGAAGTTGTCGATCTGGCCGATGACCCGCACATCGTTGGTGTAGTCCACAGGGGCGGCCATCACATCGGGGTTGCGGTTCACATAGTCGTAGAGCTTCTGGGTGCCGGCGGCAAAGGCAAAGACCTGGCGGCCCCGGTCAAGAGCCTTGTGCCGGCCGGTGATCTTGCCGGCAGCAGCCATGTCCACAAAGCCGTCCACATACATCTCCGTGTGTACGGACAGGTCTTTCAGGTCGGACTGGGCGATCATGGCGCCGATGGTGTTGGGCATACCGCCGATGCCCAGCTGCAGGCAGGCGCCGTTGGGAATCTGGGGCACCACCAGGTTGGCCACGGCACGGTCCACATCGGTGGGCTCACCGCCGCCGCCCAGCTGGGCCACGGGGGGATTGTCTCCCTCCACCACATAGGCCACATCCTTGATGTTCACCTCAGTGCCGGTGAGGCCGTACACCCAGGGCATGTTCTGGTTGACCTCCACGATGATGCACTTGGCACGGGCCATGATGTCGGCCAGGTGGGAGGCGGCAAGGCCGAAGTTGAAGTTGCCGTGGGCGTCCATGGGGGTGGTCTGGAGCATCACCACATCCACGGGAGCCAGGTTCTCCCGATAGAACCGGGGCAGCTCGGAGTAGCGCATGGGGCCGAAGTAGCCCATGCCCTTGGAGATGATCTTCCGGTCAATGCCGCTGCAGTGCCAGGAGTGCCAGGTGAAGTGGTCGCCGGCGTCCTCTGCCTTGGCGATCTCGGGCATCCACATGGTGACGCCGCCCCGGATCTTTACATCGGTGAGCTCGTCCTTCCGGGCGGCCAGAGCCTTGTCCAGGGCGATGGGGTGGTTGGTGCACCAGGTGTAATCCACCCAGTCTCCGGACTTGACCACCTTGACCGCCTCCTGGGGGGTGGTGAGCTTCTGCTGATAGAGGGCCTGATAATCCATTTTTTTCTCCTCCAAATCGTAAAAGTATAGGATCGGCGCAAGAACTCAGCGTCCGATGTCCAGATAATAGGGTTTCATCAGACTGGGCTGCTCGGTGGAGTCCTTGGTCTGGGATCTCCTGGGTTCCGGGGGCATGCCCCGGGGGCGGTCACGGCGGCCGTGTTTGGCGCCGGACTGCTTTTTCTGCTGGGGAGCAGGGGAGGGACGCTCCCCCTTCATGGGCGGGCCGGACCGGGGGGCCTTGGCCGCCTTTTTCTTCCGGCCGCCCTCCTGGCCCTTACTCTCCTCCTTTTCCCCGGGGAGCTGTTCCAGCTGGAGCTGAGGGAGCTTGGGCTTGGGCTGGGCAGGGGCGTGCTTCTTCCTGCGGCGGCTGCTTTGTCCCTCACCGTGCTGCTGGGCCTGAGCGCCGGAGTGGGGGGTGATGGCAGGACGCCGGGGGGCCAGAAGCCGGGCGGTGGCGTCCATGATCACATCGCTGTCCAGGGGGTTGGGACGGTAGAAGTTGGTGCGGGGCATGGAGTCTCCCGTATCCATGAGCTGGCCAGAGCGCACCCCGCGCTTGGGGGCGGTGCGCTGAATGGGATAGACGGGCTCAGAGACGGGCTCGGCGGCGGGGGGCGCCTGGACCTGGGAGGCGTCCTTTTTCTTCCGACGGCGGGAGCGCTTTTTGCGGCCCTCCTCCTGGGGAGAGGCGGTGTCCTCCGGGGCGGAGATCGCCGGAGCGGGGGCGGGCTGCTTGGCAGCCTTGAGGCGCTGCTGCCGCAGCTGCCGGGCGGCCTGGCGGGCCTCGGCGTCCTCCTCGTTGATGATCTTGCCGTTTTTATCCCGCTTGGGGGCCTCGAAGTTGGTCATGGGGTAGGGGTGGTCCTCTACCAGGGGAACGGCCCTGCCCAAAAGCTTTTCAATGTCCCGGAGCAATGGCTTCTCCCCAAAGTCGCAGAAGGCGATGGCCTCGCCTCCCCGTCCTGCACGGCCGGTACGGCCGATGCGGTGGACATAGGTCTCGGGCACCTCGGGGAGGTTATAGTTGAACACATGGGACAGCTCCTCGATGTCCAGCCCACGGGCGGCGATGTCGGTGGCCACCAGGCAGCGGATGCGCCCGGACTTGAAGTCTGACAGGGCTTGCTGCCGGGCGGTCTGGCTCTTGTTGCCGTGAATGGCGGCGGCGGAGATGCCCAGCCGCCCCAGGTCCCGGGCCACCTTGTTGGCCCCGTGCTTGGTGCGGGTAAAGACCAGGGCGTTTTTCACATGCTTCTGCTCCATGAGATAGGCCAGAAGATTGGTCTTGTTCCCCTTGTCCACCAGATAGACAGACTGTCGTATGGCTTCCACCGGGGAGGAGATGGGGTTCACCGCCACCTTGACCGGGTCGTGGAGCAGGGAGTTCACCAGGTCGGTGATCTCCGGGGGCATGGTGGCCGAGAAGAAGAGCGTCTGCTTTTTGGCGGGCAGCCATTTGAGGATCTTTTTCACATCGTGGATAAAGCCCATATCCAGCATCCGGTCGGCCTCGTCCAGCACGAAGATCTCCAGCCGGTCCAGCTGGACAAAGCCCTGCTGGTAGAGGTCCATCAGCCGCCCGGGGGTGGCCACCAGAATGTCGACGCCCTTTTTCAGGGCCTCCACCTGGGGATTCTGGCCCACCCCGCCGAAGATGACGGCGTGGCGCAGCTTCAGGTATTTGCCGTAGGCCTCAAAGCTCTCGCCGATCTGGATGGCCAGCTCCCGGGTGGGGGTGAGGATGAGGGCCCGGATGGCCCGGCCTCTCCGGGGAGCGGCGTCCAGCCGCTGGAGGATGGGGGCGGCGAAGGCACAGGTCTTGCCCGTGCCTGTCTGGGCACAGCCCAGTACATCCCGTCCACTGAGGGCGGGGGGAATGGCCTTCTCCTGAATGGGAGAGGGCTTGGCATAGCCCTGTTCTTCCAGGGCGCGGAGAATGGGGGCGCTGAGCCCCAAATCACGAAATGTCATGGATTACTTCCTTTTCTCATTCATCGAAGGGATTCCTGTTCCCTTCGGCGGCCCGCTGCTTTCCCCGCGGGCTGGGGCTTATGAGCGCCGACGGCGAGGGGGACCTTAGGACAGCAGTCCCTTCTCCCTCAGCCGCTCCAGGACCACCTGGGCGGTCTGGGCCAGGGACTGCCCGGAGGGACAGTCCACAACGATGTCGGCGTATTTGTCGTAAAGGGGGGCGCGATAGGCCATCACATCGGCCAGAGTCTGGCCCGGCTCCATGGCGATGCCCCGTGTGGACAGGTTTTGGATGCGGCGGGTGAGCTCCTCCAGCTCCACATGGAGGTAGACCACCGGCCCCAGTTCCTTCAGATGGAGGGCCGCCCGTTCCCGGCATACGGCGCTCCCTCCGGGAGCGATCACATGGCCGTCGCACTGAAGACACAGAACGGCCTGCTCCTCCGCGTCCAGAAAGGCCGCCACCCCCCGGCGGTCCAGGATCTCCTGAAGGAGAGCTCCCTGCTGCTGCTGGATGACCAGGTCCACATCCAGAAACCCATAGCCCAGAAACTTGGCCAGCAGAACGCCGACAGTGCTTTTGCCGGAGCCCGGCATACCGATCAGTGTGATATTACCCACGGAATATTCCAACCTTTACATACAAATTCATATTATTATAGCACACAAGAACGGGAAAAAAAAGGGGAAGGGGCGGAAAAAAGAGGGCGATCCATGGAGAATGTCCGGGAACCCATGGGAAAAAACGGGAGCGTGCAGGTGACAGAAGCCGGGATCGGTGCTACAATAGGGCCAGAGAGGATGGAACGAGATGGATCTTTTACTGGCATTTGGAGTTTTCCTGGCCTGTGTGGCCTTTTGCATGCTGCGGGCCATAAGCCTGAGCTGGGCTCTGCTGGTTGGTTTTTTCTGTTTTTTTCTGGTGGGACTGCACAGGGGAAACCGGGCAGCGGATATGGGGAAAATGGCCTGGGAGGGAGTGAAATCCGCCCTGAAGGTGCTGTGGATTTTATTGCTCATCGGGCTGCTCACCGCTCTGTGGCGCGCTTCGGGCACTGTGGCTTTTTTTGTTCGGACAGGGGTGGACTGCATCACTCCCCACACCTTCCTGCTGGTGGCTTTCCTGCTTCCCGCTGTGTTCAGCATGGCCTTCGGCAGCTCCTTTGGGGTGGTGGGGACGGCGGGGGTCATTTTGATGACCATTGCCCGCAGCGGCGGAGCGGACCTGGTGGTCACCGCCGGAGCGGTGATGTCCGGGATCTATGTGGGAGAGCGGCTGTCCCCCGCCTCCTCTGCGGCGGCGGTGACGGCGGCGGTGGCAGAGGTGGATGACCGTGCCTTTCGCAGCCGGATGTGGCGGGATACGCCCATCCCCTTTGTGCTCACTCTGGCCCTCTATGGCGTACTGGCCCGGGTCTATCCCATCTCAGGGGTGGATGCCGGGATCATGGACGCGTTAAGCAGTGAATTTCATCTGTCCTGGCCGGTGATCATCCCTGCCGTCGCCCTGCTGGCCCTCCCTTGGTTCAAAATGAGTGCCCGGGGAGCCATTGCAATCAGCTGTGTGCTTTCCGCCCTGTGCGCTCTGTTCATCCAGCATATGGACCCTGGCACGCTTCTGGGGGCCTGCGTGCTGGGATACCGGGCTGTACAGCCGGAGCTGCGGGATATTCTGTCCGGAGGCGGACTGGTTTCTATGGCGGATGTGGTGGTCATCGTGATCTTGTCCTGTGCCTATTCAGGGATGTTCAGCGGCACCGGGCTGCTGGAGCCGGTGACAGAGAAGATAGGAGGGCTCATTGACCGGGTGGGGCTGTTTACCGTCCATATCCTGCTGTCCTTTGGTACCTGTATGCTCTTCTGCAACCAGACGGTGGGGACGGTGCTGAGTGCCCAGCTTACCCGGGAGGAGTACCGCCGCCGTGGCCTGGAGCCCATGGAGCTGGCGGCCAACATCGGAAATTCCACCATCAATCTGGCGGGACTGGTCCCCTGGGCCATTGCCTGCAGTGTGCCCCTGACCACCATGGGAGTAGGGCTGGAAGCGCTGCCCTTTGCAGTTTACCTTTATCTGCTGCCTGCGTGGAATTGGATATTGGTAGATGGAAAACGGAAGCTGGGCCGAACTTGTCGATGAACAATTTGTAAAAAATAACCTTAGAGATGGAGAATGTGGCAGATCCTAGTTGAGTTTTTGAAAAAAAGAGTGTATACTTTACACTAATTCCCACCGGGCGGGGCTCGGTCACGGCCTGATTCTAAGAGAGACAAATTGGGCCACGGACTAAAGGAGAGGCGTATGAACTTCCGTATTGTAAGCGACAGTTCCTGTGACCTGGGGCAGGAGAGATGCCGAAATCTTGGTGTAGAACTGGTGTCTTACTATGTTTCCCTGGGAGATGAAACCTATTATCGGGAGGAACGGGACATTTCCACCCGGGAATTTTATCAGCGTATGGCGGACCTGCCCGGTGTATTCCCAAAGACTTCCATGCCTACCATTGAAGATTATCTGGAAGCGTTTACTCCTGCGGCAGAGGAGGGAATACCAGTTTTATGCATCTGTCTCAATGGTCCCTTCAGCGGCTCCTGTCAGACAGCCCGGAACGCCGCCGAAGAGCTGCGGGAGCGGTACCCCCATGCCAGGGTCCATGTGATGGACTCCCATCTGGCCACCGTCCTGCAGGGACTGCTGGTGGAGGAGGCTGTGCGCCTGCGGGACCTGGGCCTCACCCTGGAGGAGGCGGCAGCCGCTCTGGAACCCCTGCCCCAAACGGGACGGATCTTCTTTACCACCGACGATTTGGAATATCTGCGCCACGGCGGACGGATTGGAAAAGCTGCCGCTACCACCGGGGCTCTCCTGCGGGTGAAGCCCCTCATCGGCTATGAAAACGGAGAACTGGTCACCGACGGCATTGCCCAGGGGCGGAAAAAATCTCTGGTCCGGGTGCGGGAGCTGTTTTTCCGGTATGTGGAGCGGGAGGGGCTGGACCTGAAGCGGTATATCCTGGCTACTGGATTCGGCCTGGACCGGGAGGAGCACCGGGACTTCGCCCAGAAGGTCTATGAGGGTCTGCTGGAGCGGGGCTATGACCGGCCCGAGGTGAAAAAACCCTATCAGATCGGTGTGACCATCGGCGTGCATACCGGACCCACTCCCATCGGAGTAGGGCTGCTGCGCCGGGCGGAATATTGAGGAGGAAACTATCTGTGAAAAAATTCTGGATCCTGACCCTGGCCGCGGCCATGGGATTGCTGATGCTGGCCGGCTGCGGAACGGGGGGAGAGACGGCCTATTCCACCGATCTGGTGGAGAAGATGGTCCAAGCCGGGGCCTTTTCCGAGGAGCTGGAGGAGCTGGACGGAGACACCGCGTTTGTCCTCTACAAGCTGGGGGACCAGGGCCTTGAACGGGAGGATCTTACCGACTGTGCCGTGCTCCGCTCGGCGGGCGCCACCTGCGAGGAGGGAGCGGTGCTGGTTCTGTCGGACAAGGACGGGGCCGCCAAGGCACTGGAGGCGGTAAAGGCCTATGTGGAGGGGCAGATCGCCGCCAACGAGAGCTACCGCCCCGCCGAGATCCCCAAGCTGGAGAGCGCCGTCGTCCAGCAGCGTGACAACACCGTACTGCTGGTGGTGGCCAACGATCTGGAAGCGGCAAAAAGCGTCATAGAGTAAGAAAATCGGTCCCGGCCTGTCTCCAGGCCGGGACCGATTCTATTGTTCAGCAGAAGGCGCAGGGCTCCTCCACAGTGACGGTGTACTTTTCCAGCAGAGAGACCGGGTGGTAGGACAGCTTGCTGGTGCGCAGGCCCGGGTCGCCGGTGTCGTCCTCCCGGTTGATGAAGGAGATCCCCTCGTGGGCGAAGTGCTGGGCAAACTGGGCCACCAGCATCTGATAGCAGCCTTCATGGTCCCGGTCCGCCTTCTCGATGTGGGTGAAAAGGGTATCCCCAATGATCTCCCCCAGGGAGAAGCCGGCAATCTCGCCCTCTACCAGGAGCATCCCTCCCAGCAGATCGTAGGCCTCATAGTTGTCCAGCACCTCGTGGGTCTTGGCAATGTCCTCCTGGAAGGTGGCGGCGGACTTGTCCCACCGGCTGGCATACCGGTCCAGGAAGGCCTTCACCGCCGGGATGTCTCCGGCCTCGATGGGGCGGAAGAGCCAGTTGCCATAGGTTTTCAGGAACTTGTTCACATGGTTGCGCTGGCCGCTGAGCTTTTTGCCCCGGAAATATTTCAGGTCCTCTGCACGGTACAGGTAATCGAAGTTGTTCCGCTCGGCGATGGCGGCGCTGTTGGGGAAAAACTCCTGAAGCCGCTCCAGCTCGTCCTTGGGGACGGGGTAGAAGGCGATGGGCATGTTCCGACGGCAGCAGTAGGCAGCGATCTGGGTGAAATGCTCCCACCGTCCTCCGCCCAGGGGGAGGGTGAAGGTTTCTCCCAGACCGGGGTAGAGCACCTTGAAGTAGAGAGAGCCGTCATAGATGGCCCATTCGGTCTTGTACATATCCCGCCAGATAAATACGGTGCCGGGGGTAGTGTCGCAGATACGGCTGCCGCTGTAGCCGAAAAACTGGCGCAGCTTGGGCAGATCCTCCAGTTGGAGGGGGTGGAAATCCAACATAAATTCAAATCCTTATTGTCCGGGCCGACCGAGGTGGCAGCCCTGTTTTTTATAGTATATCGGACATACGGCCAAAATACCAGCCGGT
Source organism: uncultured Oscillospiraceae bacterium (assembly GCA_944383205.1). GTDB lineage: Bacteria > Bacillota > Clostridia > Oscillospirales > Oscillospiraceae > Lawsonibacter. The sequence continues at coordinate 21,851 of CALWOR010000006.1, forward strand.
GACCCCATCTTTTTTACATAAATACCCGTATTTGGTCTGCCGTACCACAGTCAGCCGATCTCCGGGGGAGACGGCCAGGCGGTAGTCTGTGGAATCCTCGCACCACAGGCCCTTGGGACCTTCGCGCAGGTATTCATTGAGGATGAGCAGTTCCCGACCGGTCTCCCTGTGGCGGCACAGGGACAGCTCCTCTCCCGGCTCCAGCAGCTCCAGGGCGGAGCGGCCCCAGCGGACATTCACGCTGTCGGTACTGGGGGCCTGAGGGTCCAGGGCAGTGCCCACGGGCAGACCGTCCCAGGCTGTCCAGGTGAACCGGTCCGAGGATTCCTCCGGGAGGATGAGTGCGTTGAGCTGTCCGTCCATTTTCAGCACGCACCCTCCGTCAATGGAGGCGATTTTCCGCTGGGGGAGAAGGATGGGGGCGGCGGAGGGCACATGGGCGTGGTAGAGGGTCACCGGCCAGTGGCCCACAATGACCCACTTGTCAAAGCTGTGGCCCTGGCCCAGAAAGTCGTCGTTTTTCATGCACCGCCAGCGGTTGAGCTCCTCCATGTGCTCCAGAGAGGGGACACCCCCGTGGACAAAGACCAGGTGTTCCGTCTCCAGAATGGTGGGCAGGGACTTGAGCCACGCCCACTCCCGGGGATAGGCCGCCCGCAGGTCCTCCCGCAGCCGGGGCAGGTCCTCCAGCTGTTCAAAGCCCCCCTCCCGGGCCATCTGCCGGATGGCGGACTCGGGATGCTGGGGGAGGTAGGAGGTGTAAAAGGTGCTGTCCAGCAGGTCAGTCTCAAAGAAATTCAGCACCAGCCCGTCGCAGTTGCCGCACAGTGGATAGAAGGCGGGAGTGGCGGAGAAGTCCATGAGATACCGCAGCAGTGCAAGACTGTCCGCACCCTTTTCGATCATGTCGCCCACCAGCACCAGGACATCCTGGGAGGTGAGGTGGATTTTCTCCATAAGGGCGCGGAAAAAGGGGAGGTTGCCATGAATATCGCTGACGGCGATCACGCGCTGCCCGGGAGAGAAGCGGGGATGAATGATAATGGGCCGGTCCATGGCAAGCCTCCGTTTCTGGGATAAAAACCAAATTCAGTACAGGCAATCATACCACAGGACAGGGGAAAAAAGCAAGACAGAAGAACGCCCCCCGGCAGGGGCCGGGGGGCGAAATCAATCAGGCAGAGAGACGGCGGATTAGCCGAAGTAGCGCTTCAGCTCGTCCTCGCAAGCTCCATATCCTGCGCTTCCGTGTAAACCCGAAAGCGCACTCATTTCGCTGCTCGTCCTCTCCCATGCAAACCCGCTTCGCTGGGCTTTGCATGAGGTAACGAGAGGGAGAAAATTAGCCGAAGTAACGCTTCAGCAGGCCCTCGAAAGCCTTGCCGTGACGGGCCTCGTCCCGGGCCATCTCATGCACAGTGTCGTGGATGGCGTCCAGACCAAGCTCCTTGGCCTTCTTGGCCAGCTCGAACTTGCCGGCGGTGGCGCCGTTCTCAGCGTCCACGCGCAGCTCCAGGTTCTTCTTGGTGGAATCGGTGACCACCTCGCCCAGCAACTCGGCAAACTTGGCGGCGTGCTCGGCCTCCTCATAGGCGGCCTTCTCCCAGTACAGGCCGATCTCGGGGTAGCCCTCCCGGTGGGCCACACGGGCCATGGCCAGGTACATACCCACCTCGGAGCACTCGCCCTCGAAGTTCATGCGCAGGCCCTTGATGATCTCCTCATCCACGCCCTGGGCCACGCCCACCACATGCTCAGCAGCCCAGGTCTTCTCACCGGCCTGCTCCTTGAACTTGGAAGCGGGGGCCTTGCACAGGGGGCAGAACTCGGGAGGGGTGTCGCCCTCGTGGACATAACCGCAGACAGTACAAACAAACTTCTTCATGATAAGATTCCTCCTCAATTTAATACTGGTTTTTGTTCATTGGATCGGGCGCAGGCGGGACACTGCCCATGGAAGGTGAGCTCGTGCCGGGAAACTGCAAGCCCGTATTGCCGGCTGACAGAGCGGTCCAGATCTGTATCCAGGGAGATCCTGGGCAGATCGATAACGGCTCCGCAGCATTCGCAAACAAAGTGACTGTGGGGGGCGGTGACCGCGTCAAAACGCTCCTGCCCCTTGACCACGCCGACACTCTGGATGAGGCCGTGGTCCTGAAAGAAGATGAGGTTTCGGTACACCGTACCCAGGCTCAGATCGGGGTGGGTCGGCTTGAGCTGCTGATAGACCCACTCGGCAGAGGGGTGACAGTCAGTTGACTGAAGCAGCGAGAGCATATCCGCCCGCTTTTTGCTGTATCGTGTGGCTCGCTCCATGGCCGGCCTCCCTTCCTTAACAGTAGTAATTCTTATTATGGGATTATACTAGCACACCCATCGGCATTTGTAAAGAGGAAAATGAAAAAAATTCCCGAAAAATTCAGAGCGAGCCGTCGGCCCGCTCCGAAGAAAATTATTTCCGGTTTTTACGGCTTTTAAACCGGCGCAGAAGGGCCTCCTCCGCCCGGTCCCCATAGCGCATCCCGACCAGGAAGAGAACCAGCCCCCCCAGGGCGATGGGCACCATGGCCCACAGAGGCAGGGAGATGGTGGACCCCCCCAGAGCGCAGGAGAACAGCAGTCCCCAGGGACGAGCCAGCAGCATGATGAGGGTGAAGCGGCGAAGGGAGATGGAGGTGAGCCCGGCCAGGATGCACAGCACATCGTCGGGGAAAAAGGGGAAGAGAAAGGCCAGAGTAAGGAAAACAGGGGCCTTGGCCTCTAAAATAGACTGGTATTTTTCCGACAGCTTCCGGCTGACCACCCGGTCGGCAAAGTCCCGGCCCAGAGCCCGGGCCAGCAGGAATACCGTCAGTGACCCGGAGGCCACCGCGGCGTAGGTGAGCAGGAAGGCGGGCAATGTGCCGAAGAGCACGCCTCCGGCCACGGAGGTGATGTTGCTGGGAATGGGGGCCAGGACCACCGAGAGAAACTGAATGAGGAAAAAGGACAGGTGGGAGTAGGGGGCAAAGTGGTCGATATAGGCCCGCAGAGACTCCAGGGAGGAGGCCGCGGCAAAAAAGCCGGTTTTGTACAAAAAGAAGCCGCCCCCCAGACAGAACAGGACGGCGGCTGTGAGCAGAGCGATCCGTCGTTTCATAGGCGTAGACTGCGCCTCCTTTTCCCATATCGGGGGTATTGTACCACAGACAGAGGAAAATAACGACAAAAAACTCCTTAAAAATTCATGAACTTTTTTCTCGGACTCAGACCCGGCGGATGGAGGAGATGCTGCCGGCAATCTGCTTGGCTACTTCTGGGTTGTTCATGGTATAAAGGTGGATGCCGTCTACCCCGCCGGCGATGAGGTCGGAGATCTGATCGATGGCATAGGCGATGCCGGCTTCCCGCAGGGCGTCGGGGTGCTCCCCGTACCGGGCCAGGATACGGGTGAGCTTCCGGGGCATACTCGCCCCGCACATGGACACCATCCGCTGGATGGAGGCCTGGGAGAGAACGGGCATGATGCCCGCCTCGATGGGGACGGTGATGCCGGCGATGCGGCAGCGCTCCAGGAAGCGGAAGAAGTCCTCGTTGTCGAAAAAGAGCTGGCTGACCAGGTGCTGGGCCCCGGCGTCCACCTTCATCTTCAGATAGCGGATGTCGCTGACCAGGTCGGGACTCTCCAGGTGCCCCTCGGGGTAACAGGCGGCAGACACGCCGAAGTCCCCTTTGGAGTGGATATAGGTCACCAGATCGCTGGCATGGGCAAAGTCGGTCTTGGGGGGATAGTCGGGGTTCACATCTCCCCGCAGGGCCAGGATGTTCTCCACCCCGTCCGCCTTCAGGTCGGCCAGAAGCTGGTCCACATCCTCCTTCCCCGCAGCCACACAGGTGAGGTGAGCCATGGCGGGAATATGATATTTATTTTCAATGATGGAGGCGATCTCCCGGGTGGTCTGGTTCACCTTGGAGCCCCCTGCCCCGTAGGTGACCGAGATAAAATCAGGGCGGATGTCCTTCAGCCCGTCCAGGGTCTCATAGATGCTGTCCACAGGAGTGTCTCGCTTGGGAGGAAATACCTCGCAGGAGAAGACAGTTTTTCCTTTTCCGAACAGTTCTGCCAGCTTCATGATGTTTGCGCCTCCTATAAAAAAAGTGTCGTAAAATAAGTTGATGTGATGGAGAGGAATGTCAGAGCTCCAGCTCCAGCAGTACCGGACAGTGATCACTGCCCTCAATGGCGGAGAGGATCTCCGCACGCTTTATTTTGTCCCGGAGGCGGTCGGAGACGATGAAGTAGTCGATGCGCCATCCGGCGTTGTTCTTCCTGGCGTTGAAGCGGTAGGACCACCAGGAGTAGGCCCCGGTGAGGTCGGGGTAGAGGGAGCGGAAGGAGTCGGTGAAGCCCGAGGAGAGCAGAACGGTCATCTTCTCCCGCTCCTGGTCGGAGAACCCGGCGTTTCCCCGGTTGGTCTTGGGGTTTTTCAGGTCGATCTCCTCGTGGGCCACATTCAGGTCCCCGCAGTAGATCACCGGCTTGACCTTATCCAGGGAGAGAAGATACTCCCGCAGGTCGTCCTCCCACTCCATGCGGTAGGAAAGGCGTTTGAGGCCGTCCTGGGCGTTGGGGGTATAGCAGCACACCAGGTAGAACTGCTCATACTCCAGGGTGATGAGCCGCCCCTCGTGATCGTGCTCATCCTTGTCCATGCCGTAGGCCACGGCTATGGGAGAATGGGGCGTAAAAACGGCGGTACCGGAGTAGCCCTTCTTTTCCGCCGAGTTCCAGTACTCCAGAATCCCCTCTCCCAGGGGGACATCCGCCTGGCCCTGCTCCATTTTTGTCTCCTGCAGGCACATGAAGTCGGGGGCCTGGTCCCGGTAGAAGTCCAGAAATCCCTTTTTCATACAGGCACGCAGACCGTTCACATTCCAGGAAATAAATACCATAAAACAGCTCCTCCGTCGCCCCTTTGGCCGGGCTTTTTGCATCATTATACTAGCGCGGCGGAGTTTTGGCAAGAAAAATGGAAGAGCCGAGGGAAAATCCCGGCGGCGGCGTTGCGTTTCTCCTGGGGATTTTGTATAATACTGTTTATTGATTGCCCGACCCGGTGTTCGCCCTGGGAAAGGGCCTGTGGGAGACGAGAAAAGCCCCCCGCAATTCAGATGACAAGGAGTGTCCGACATGAAAGAAATCACATTGCCCCAGGGGTATAAGCCCCTGTTGTCCATCTATGAGACCCAGAAGGCCATTGACCTTTTGAAGCGGCTGTTTGTCGACAAGCTGTCCGGAGCCCTGCGCCTGCACCGGGTGTCCGCCCCCCTGTTCGTAGCGGCAGCCTCCGGCCTCAACGACGACTTGAACGGCGTGGAGCGGGCGGTGGCCTTTGACATCAACGGGGTGGAGGGGGACGCCGTTATCGTCCACTCTCTGGCCAAGTGGAAGCGCCTGGCCCTGAAGCGCTACCAGTTCCAGGTGGGAGAGGGCCTCTACACCGACATGGACGCCATCCGCCGGGACGAGGAGCTGGACAGCCTCCACTCCGCCTATGTGGACCAGTGGGACTGGGAGAAGATCATCACCCGGGAGGAGCGCAGCCCCGAGTATCTGAAGCAGACCGTCCGCTCCATCGTGGGTGCCCTGGCCGACACCCAGAACTTCCTGCGCACCGTTTTTCCCCAGCTGTGTGTGCTGCCCCAGCTGTCCACCGAGGTGAGCTTTGTGACCTCTCAGGAGCTGGAGGACCTGTTCCCCGATCTGGACCCCAAGGACCGGGAGCACGCCTTTGTGAAAGATCACCCCACCACCTTCCTTATGGGCATCGGCGGCAAGCTTCGCTCGGGCAAGCCCCACGACGGCCGGGCTCCCGACTATGACGACTGGGACCTGAACGGGGATATTCTGGTGTGGGACAGCGTGGGTCAGCGCTCCTTTGAGGTGTCCTCCATGGGGATCCGGGTGGATGAGGAGAGCCTGGCGCGGCAGCTGAAGCTCTCCGGCTGTGAGAACCGCCGGGAGCTGCCCTTCCACAAGATGCTTTTGAACGGGGAACTGCCCCTGACCATGGGCGGCGGCATCGGCCAGTCCCGGGTGTCCATGCTCCTGCTGGGCAAGGCCCACATTGGCGAGGTCCAGTCCTCCCTGTGGGACGAGGCCAATGTGAAGGCCTGCGAGGACGCGGGGATCATCCTGCTGTAAGGCCGTGGCCATCACCATTTCACGGCTGGACCCCGGCGAGGCCCTGCGGTATATGGGCTGTCCTCCGGAGAAGGCGGGGGAGGAGCTGTGGGGACTGGTGGAGGAATGTGCCGGACAGGTGCTCTCGGCTGCTGTCCCCCGCTGGGCCTGGCGGGTGCTGGAGGTGACCCCGGAAGAGGGGGGCGTCCGCCTGGAGGGGGGGCTCCTCCTGCCCGGAGCGGACCTGAAGGGCCACCTGTCCTCCTGCCGCCGGGCGGCGGTGTTCTGCGCCACACTGGGAGCGGGGGTGGATACTCTCATTCGCCGGGCGGAGCAGCTGGACATGAGCCGGGCCCTGGCCCTGGACTGCTGCGCCTCGGCGGCGGTAGAAGAGCTGTGCGACCGGATCGAGCTGGAGCTCCAGGGGAAGTTCCCCGGCTGCTTTTTCCCCTACCGCTTCAGCCCCGGCTACGGAGATCTGCCCCTGGAGGTCCAGGGGGAGCTGCTGGAGCTGCTGGACGCCCCGCGGCGGGTGGGCCTGTGCGCCAACCAGAGCGCCCTGCTCACCCCCCGGAAGTCGGTAACAGCCATTCTGGGGATCTCGGAAGAAAAATTGGAACCAAGCCATCGCAGCTGCCTGGGCTGTCCCGCCCGGGAGGGCTGCCAGTATCGAAAGGCGGGAGGACACTGTGGACTTTGAAACGCTGCTGAAGGGGAAGGAACCTGTCATTCTGGACGGAGGCATGGGCACCATGCTCCAGGCCAGGGGACTGAAGCTGGGGGAGTACCCGGAGCTGGCCGCCCTGGAGCACCCGGACTGGGTGCGGGACATCCACCGCGCCTATGTGGAGGCGGGCAGCCAGATCCTGTGCGCCAACACCTTTGGAGCCAACCGGGAGAAGCTGCGCCGGACGGGAAAGACGGTGGAGGAGGTCATCCCCCCCTCCATCGCCCTGGCAAAGGAGGCCGCCGCCGGCCGGGCCCTGGTGGCCCTGGACCTGGGGCCCATCGGCCAGCTGCTGGAGCCCACCGGCTCTCTGGACTTTGATAGCGCCGTGGACATCTTCGCTCAGGAGGTGCGCTCGGCGGTGAAGGCCGGGGCGGACCTGGTGATGATCGAGACTATGACCGACCTTCAGGAGTGCCGGGCCGCTCTGCTGGCGGTGAAGGAGAACAGCGACCTGCCCGTCATGGTCTCCCTCACCTATGAGGAGCGGGGCCGGACCTTCCTGGGCCACTCCCCCGCCGCCGCCGCCCTGACCCTGGAGGGGATGGGGGCGGATGTGATCGGGGTGAACTGCTCCCTGGGCCCCCGGGAGATGCCCCCCCTGGTGGAGGAGATGACCCGGTGGACCACCCTGCCCATCTCGGTGAAGCCCAATGCCGGCCTCCCAGACCCGGGCGGGGCGGGCTATGACATCACCCCGGAGGAGTTTGCCGACGCCATGGCGGAGCTGACGGAGCTGGGGGTGAAGTGCTACGGGGGCTGCTGCGGCACCACCCCGGAGTATATCGCTCTATTGAAAAAAGCCCTGGAGGGGAGAACGATCAAAGAAGCGCCTCGCCAGGTCCCCGCCGCCATTTGCAGCCCCACCACCGTGGTGCCCATCGACCGGGTACGGGTCATCGGTGAGCGCATCAACCCCACAGGCAAGAAGCTCATGAAGGAGGCTCTGCGCCGGGGGGATGTGGACTTCATGCTGGGCCAGGCTCTGGAACAGATGGAGGCCGGGGCGGACATCTTGGATGTGAATGTGGGCCTGCCCGAGATCGACGAGGGAGAGATGATGGTCCGGGTGGTGAAGGCTCTCCAGGGGGTCACCGACGCCCCCCTCCAGCTGGATTCCACCCGGCCCGAGGTGCTGGAGAAGGCCCTGCGGGTCTACTGCGGCAAGGCCATCGTCAACTCGGTGAACGGGGACAGGGAGACCATGGAGGCCATTCTGCCCCTGGTGAAGAAGTATGGGGCTGCCGTGGTGGGCCTGACCCTGGACCGGGAGGGCATCCCCAAGACCACCCAGGCCCGTATGGATATCGCCGGACGCATCCTGGATACCGCCCTGTCCTACGGCATCCGGAAGGAAGATGTGTATATCGACTGCCTTACCCTCACCGTCTCCGCCGAGCAGGAGGGGGCGGCCCAGACCCTGGAGGCCCTGGGCCGGGTCCACCGTGAGCTGGGGCTCAAGACTGTGCTGGGGGTGTCCAACATCTCCTTCGGCCTGCCCGCCCGGCCTCTCATCAACCAGAACTTCCTCACCATGGCCAT
>CALWOR010000007.1 GCA_944383205.1 uncultured Oscillospiraceae bacterium
AAGCTCATAACAGATGGAGTAGCCGGTGGCGGGGATCTCCAGGGTGGTCATGGAGTCCAGGTAGCAGGCGGCCAGGCGGCCAAGGCCGCCGTTGCCCAGGCCCGCATCAGGCTCCAGCTCAAACAGGTCGGACGCGGAAAAGCCCAGCCCCTCCAGAGCGTCCTGCAAAGTGCCCAGCAGCCCCAGGTTAAAGGCGTTCTTTTCCAGAGAGCGGCCCATGAGGAATTCCAGAGACAGGTAGTGGACCTGACGCTGCTGTTCCTCCCAGATGTGGTTGCTGGTCTCGATCTGCCGCTGAGACATGATGTCCCGGAGCACCAGAGCGCAGGCCTTGAACATATGGTTGGGGGTGGCGTCGTCCACCGTGCGGCCAAAGTTACGCTGGAGCTTTCCAATGATCATCTGTGTCAGCTGGGATTTCGTATATTCAGCCATTTGGATGCCTCCTGTATTCATTCAAGTTTTCATGAAGAAAACTTGCAAAAGTTTAGGGAAAACCCTATCAATTTTAGCAGATTCCCCCAGGGCAGTCAATTGTAAGAACCGCTCAAGATGACTGCGGCACAGGGAATTTCCCAATAGTTTGCACAAGAAAACAAAGAAAAGGCGGCCTCCGTCAGTTTGACGGAGGCCGCCCGTCATTGAAAAATGTTTTCCCTTTTAGAGGAAAATCCGGCGGGAATCAGCCCAGAATGCGCTGATAAATGTCCAGATACTGCTTGGCGGAGTTGTCCCAGGAGAAGTCGGCGGTCATGCTCTCCTTCTGCAGACCGCGCCAGGCCTTTTTGTTGTTGTAGTAGAGGTCTACCGCCTCCCGCAGCACCCAGGTCATATCTCCGGCGCTGATGTTGGAGAAGGTGAAGCCGCGGCCAGTACCCTCGAACTTGTTGTAGGGGGTGACGGTGTCCTTCAGGCCGCCGGTCTCCCGTACCACGGGAATGGTGCCAAAGCGCATGGCGATCATCTGGGAGAGACCGCAGGGCTCGGAGACGGAGGGCATGAGGAACAGATCGGCGCCGGCGTAGATCATGTTGGACAGGGGAGCGGAGTAGGTCAGCTGGGCGGCAAAGCGGCCGGGATACTGACTTTGAGCGTGACGGAAGGTCTCCTCATACTGCCAGTCGCCGGTACCCAGCACCACCATCTGCACATTCATGCCCATAATGTCGTGGAGGGCGTCGGAGACCAGAGAAAAGCCCTTGTGACCCACCAGACGGGAGACGCAGGCGATGATGGGGACATCGGGGTTCTCCTGCAGACCCACCGCCTGCTGCAGGGCCTGCTTACAGGCGGCCTTGCCCTTGACCAGGGCCTTGACAGAGAAATTGGCGGCCAGGTTGGGATTGGTGGCCGGGTCGTAAAGGGCGGTGTCGATGCCGTTGAGAATGCCCTCCAGCTTGAAGCTCTGCTGGTTGATGACCCCGTCCAGACCGTGGGCGTAGAAGGGGGTGCGCAGCTCCTGAGCATAGGTGGGGGAGACGGTGGTGACAAAGTTGGAGGCCATAATGGCGCCCTTCATCAGGTTCACATCCCGGTGGTAAGCCAGCATACCCTCGTTGAAGTAGCTCTTGTCCAGACCGATGACATCCTGAAGGACCTGGTCGCCGTAGCGGCCCTGGTATTCGATATTATGGATGGTGAATACGCTCTTGGCGCCCGCCAGCTGGGGGATCCGGTATTTCTCCTCCAGCAGATAGACGGGGACCAGAGCGGTCTGCCAGTCGTTGCAGTGAATGATGTCGGGAGCCCAGTCCAGGTGACCGGGAGTCTCGATGATGGCCCGGGAGAAGTAGGCGAAGCGCTCGCAGTCGTCAAAGTGGCCGTAGATCTGCCAGCGTTTGAAGTAGTATTCGTTGTCCACGAACCAGTAGGTGACCCCGTCCCGCTCCAGCTGGAAGATGCCGCAGTACACCTGACGCCAGGCCAGGGTGACATTGAAATACTGCAGGAAGGTCATCTGCTCCCGCCACTCCTGGCCGATCCCTTCATAGAGGGGCAGGATGACCTTGACCTCGTGCCCTGCCGCCGCAAGGGCCTGGGGCAGGGAGCCGGCCACATCGGCCAAGCCGCCGGTTTTAATGAAAGGGGCTACCTCGGAGGACGCAAATAGAATTTTCATAGTGTACCTCTTTTCCAAGACGAAATGTGGGGACAGACGCCTCCCCCGGAGGGAAGGCGTCTGTGGGGGGTCAGACGATGGAGTTCTTGGCGATGGCCAGAGGATAGGTGCTGTGGCCCATCAGCATACGGCCCTCGTTCACCTTCACATTCTTGTCCGCGATCACATAGGACAAAGAGGCCCCTGCCTTGATCACAGTACCCTGCATCAGGACGCTGTTGGACACCTTGGCGCCCTTCTCCACGATAACGCCGCGGGAGAGGATGGAGTTTTCCACTTCGCCCTCGATGAAGCAGCCATCGGCCACCAGAGAGTTTTTGGAGACAGAGTTGGGGCCGTAGTAGGTGGAGGGGTTGGACTGATCCTTGGTACGGATGGGGCGGTCGGGGTTGAAGAGGTCGTCCCGGACCTTCTCATCCAGCAGGTCCATGGAGTCGTTGAAGTAGCCGCTCACAGAGGGGAAGCGGGCCACATATCCCTTGTGGATGTAGGGGATGATCTTCATGGTGTGCAGACGGGGCTGAAGCACGCCGCGGCTGAAGTTGTAGATATTGTGGGTGGTGCAGTACTCCACAATGTCCAGCAGCAGCTGCTTGGACATGATGTACAGCTCCAGAGACTCCAGCCCGGAGGCGGTGGCGGGGTGGATGGACAGGTCGTTTACCTGGCCGTTGTCGCTGATGGTGACATACTCGCAGTTGCCGGGGGTGCTGCAGTAGTGGGTGGTGCAGACCATGGTGATGTCCGCGCCGGTGTCCAGATGCTGCTGATAGATCTCAGACACAGGCAGGTTGACGGCCACATCGCCCCAGCCCAGGATCACATATTCCTGGCGGATGTTCTGCAGGTAGGAGTACACCCCGGACAGGGCCTCCATATTGCCCCGGTACTCGCCGCCGCCCTTGCCTTCATACCCGAAGGGGGGCAGGATGCGCAGACCGCCGTGCTTGCGGCTCAGCTCCCAGTCCTTGCCGGAGCCCAGGTGGTCCAGAAGGGACTGATAGCTCTCGTGGACGATGATGCCCACATCGGTGATACCGGCGTTGATATAGTTGGAGAGCATGAAGTCTACCAGGCGGTAGCGCCCGCCAAAGGGCAGAGAGCAGGTGTTTCGGGGGCGGGTCAGCTCGCCCAGGTTGGTGTTGGAGCGGTAGGCAAAGAGGATGCCGTGCAGATCATTCATGCCTGCTCACCTCCTTTCACATCTTCGCGAACCATGGCGCTGGGGGATACCGTGGCCTTTTCGCCCACGGTGACGCCGCCGGCCACCACGGCAATGCCCCACTTGGGATCGTCGCTGGGGGGTGCGCCCACGGTGGCGCCGGCCTCCACCACGGCGTCCTCGGCCACGATGGCATAGGATACCTTGGCGCCGGCCTTGACTACGGTGCCGGGCATGAGGATGGAGTACTCCACCTCAGCCCCCTCCTCCACCACTACGGAGTGGAAGAGAACGGAATTTTCCACCTTGCCGTTCACCTTGCAGCCGCCGGTGACCAGGGAGTGGGAGATATGGGCGTTGGGGCCGGTGACATGGGGGGGCTTGATGGGGGTGCGGGCATAGATGGGCCACTCGGTGGAGTAGAGATCGATGCTGCTGTTGGGGGCCAGCATATCCATGTTGGCATCCCAAAGAGAATCGATGGTGCCCACATCCTTCCAATAGCCGGAGAAGCGGTAGGTCATGAGTTTCTCGCCGGCGTTCAGCATGTTGGGGATGATGTTCTTGCCAAAGTCGTTGGAGGAGTTGGGGTCGGCCTCGTCGTCAATGAGGTACTGGCGCAGCTTCTGCCAGGTAAAGACATAGATGCCCATGGAGGCCAGGGTGCTCTTGGGGTGCTGAGGCTTCTCCTCAAACTCATAGACCTGGCCGTCGGGGTTGGCGTTCATGATACCGAAACGCTTGGCCTCCTCCAGGGTGACCTCCAGTACGGAGATGGTGCAGGCGGCCTCGGTCTTCTTGTGCTGGGCCACCATGTCGGAGTAGTCCATCTTATAGATGTGGTCACCAGAGAGGACCACCACATACTCGGGGTCGTAGAGATCCAAAAAGCCGATATTCTGATAGATGGCGTTGGCGGTTCCCTTGTACCAGGTACCCTGGTCGCCCTCCCGCTGATAGGGGGGCAGGATATGTACGCCGCCGTCGGAACGGTCCAGATCCCAGGGCTGGCCGTTACCCAGATAGCTGTTCAGCTCCAGGGGACGGTACTGGGTCAGGACACCCACGGTGTCAATACCGGAATTGACGCAGTTGGACAGGGGGAAATCGATAATGCGGTACTTACCACCGAAGGGGACGGCAGGCTTGGCCACATGGCTGGTGAGGGCATACAGGCGGCTGCCCTGTCCTCCGGCCAGTAACATGGCCACAACTTCTTTTTTCATGTTACTTCACCTCTTGTCTATTTCAACGGGGGCGGGGAAATGCGTTTATGGAACCGGGACTTTCGTCCCGAGATAACCCATCATTTGGAGTCGGCCTTTTTGGCGGGGACCTGAGCCTTTTTGGCCACGGCGGGGGGCTTTGGCTTTTCCGCCTTGACCAGGGAGCGCCCGGCCTTTTCCTTGACCAGAGCGGTGGTCTCGTTCTTCTTGGCGGGGGCCTTTTTCCCGGCGGAGGACTTTTTGGCGGGGGCCTTCTTGGCCTTGGCCGAGTCGTCCTTGGGCTTGCGCACGGGATTTTTCCGGGTGCAGCGGTAGATGACCGTGGACATGGGGGGCAGGTCCACCACGAAGGACTGCTGCTGGTCGTGGAAGGGGATCTTCTCTGTCTTCAGAGGGGCCTTGTCTCCCAGACCCTGACCGCCGAAGACGGCGTCATCGGTGTTGAAGGCCACCGCCCAAGTGCCGGCAAAGGGAGCGCCTACCCGGTAGCCGTTGCGGTGCTCGGGGGAGAAATTGCACAGCACGATGAGAGGCTGTCCCTTCCGGTCCCAGCGGAGGAAGGCCACGGTGTTGGCCTGGTTGTCATCGGCGCACAGCCACTGGAAGCCCTGCCAGGAGTCGTCCTGCTCCCAGAGAGGGGGCTGCTCCAGATAGAAGTTGTTCATGGCCTTGAAGAACTCCTGGGTCTGGCGGTGGGGGGCGTACTGCAGAAGGTGCCAGTCCAGCGAGTATTCATAGTGCCACTCGTTCCACTGGCCCAGCTCCGCGCCCATGAAGGTGAGCTTCTTGCCCGGATGGGTCATCATGTAGGCGTAAAAGGCCCGGACACCGGCAAACTTCATGGGATTTTCGCCGGGCATCTTGCCGAAGAAGGAGCCCTTCATGTGGACCACCTCGTCGTGGGAGAGAGGCAGAATGTAGTTCTCCGAGAAGGCGTACATGAGGGAGAAGGTGATGTCACGGTGATTGAACTGGCGGAAATAGGGGTCCAGCTTGATGTAGTGGCAGATGTCATTCATCCAGCCCATGTTCCACTTGAAGTTGAAGCCCAGGCCGCCCTCGTCCACGGGATAGGTCACCTTGGGCCAGGCGGTGGACTCCTCCGCCACCATGAGCACATCGGGGTGGGCGGCGAAGATGGCGGTGTTCAGCTTCTGGAAAAACTCAATGGCCTCCAGATTTTCCTTGCCTCCGTTGATGTTGGGCATCCACTCCCCGTCCTGGCGTCCATAGTCCAGGTAGAGCATGGAGGACACGGCGTCCACCCGCAGTCCGTCCATATGGTACTCCTCAAGCCAGAACATGGCCGAGGAGAAGAGGAAGGAGCGAACCTCATTGCGCCCGAAATCAAAGACCTGGGTGCCCCAGTCGGGGTGCTCTCCCTTACGGGGATCGGCGTACTCATAGGTAGGGGTGCCGTCAAAGTGATAGAGGCCGAAGGCGTCCCGGGGGAAGTGGGCGGGGACCCAGTCCATGATGACGCCGATGCCCGCCTGGTGAAGCTGGTCGATCATATACTTCAGATCGTCGGGGATGCCGAAGCGGCTGGTGGCGGCGAAATAGCCGGTGCACTGATAGCCCCAGGAGGCGTCCAGAGGGTGCTCGGTGACGGGCAGCAGCTCCACATGGGTGAAGCCCATCTCTTTCACATAGGGTACCAGATAGGAGGTGATATCCCGGTAGCTGAGGAACTCTCCTTCTCCGGTGCGCCGCCAGGAGCCCAGATGGCACTCATAAATATTCATGGGGCGGCGATAGGGGGGATTTTTGGAGCGGTAATCCATCCAGTCCTGATCCCCCCACTGATAGCCGGTGTCCAGATCGTAGATTTTGGTGGACACATCGGGGCGGGTGGCTGAGTGGAAGCCGTAGGGGTCGGCCTTGCCCACATAGGTGCCGTCCTCTCTATGTATGGCGTACTGATAGGCATCATAGCGCTGAAGGCCTGGAACAAAGGCCTCCCAAATGCCCCCCTCCAGCTGCTCCATGGGGGTGGCTTCCAGATCCCAGCCGTTGAAATCACCGATGATGGACACTTTGGGGGCGTTGGGAGCCCACACACGGAAGAGATACCCTTCGGTTCCGTCAGGAGCCTTGGCAGGGTGGGAGCCGAAACACTTCCAGGCGTGGGTGGAACGTCCCTCGGAAAAAGACTCCAACTCTAAAAAGAGGTCGGAAGAGGAAAGCTTTTCCTGGTATTTAGACATTTTCATCACCTCAAGATATCTTTTTGGTATGGATATCGGCGAAAACCAACAAGCGGGTGCCGAAAGTAATTTCATATATTCGTATAAATTATACAACGAGCGGCCATGAGCGTCAAGTAAAATACTAGAAAACTATAGGGAAAACCCAGTAAAGATTACGACAAAATATTATCGGCATGGCCGAGAACAGACGAGGCTTTTGCCACGGGACAAATTTTAGGGAAAAAGAGGAAATTGTTTTTGAGAAGAGGCCTCCCGATTCCCATTCACCGGAGGATAGAAAGGGAATAGGGAGGCACAAATATGCTCAGCGGCCCATGAGCAGCCAGCCCAGCAGCTGAGAGAATATGCCCGGGACGGACAGCCGATCCACCCCCTGGGCAGCCAGAATGGGGACTGTGTCCCGCAGCTCGTCCCCTACATAGACCTGGAGCTCGCCCAAAATCTGCCCCTGGTCCACCGGGGCTTCTACATTTTCCGCCAGAGTCAGGCGGGTAGTGATCTGGCCCGTCTCCCCCTTACCTACCAGCAGGCGGCACTCCCGCTGGAGAACGGGCTGTACCTGAGCCTGTTCCCCCAGGATCACCTCCACCGGAGCCAGGGGGGCGTCCGGGTAGACGGCGGTAAGGGCGTAATTGGCAAAACCGTAGTCCAGCAGGGCTTTGGCGTCCTCAAAGCGCTGGTTGGTGGTGGGAGCCTTCATGACCACCGCAATGAGCTCCATGCCCTCCCGTTCGGCGGTGGCGGACATGCAGTAGAGGGCGGCGTCGGTGGAGCCCGTCTTCAGACCGGTGGCGCCGGGGTAGAAGCGGATGAGCCGGTTGGTGTTGGTGAGACCGAACTCACCGTCCCGGATGGAGTCCATCCAGATCGTAGTGTACTGGCGGATGGAGGGATGGTTCAAAATGAGCTCGCGGGACATGAGGGCAATGTCATAGGCCGAGGTCACATGGCCCTGAGCAGGCAGGCCCGTGCAGTTGAGAAAGGTGGTGTCCTCCATGCCCAGTTCCTTGGCCCGCTGGTTCATCAGGGTGACAAAGGCGGTTTCGCTGCCCGCCAGGTGCTCGGCCAGGGCTACAGCGCAGTCATTGCCCGAGACTACGGTGACACATTTGATCATCTCCCCCACGCTCATCTGCTCCCCCTCTTCCAGATAGACCTGGGAGCCCCCCATACCGGCGGCGTAGGCGGAGACGGTGACGGTGTCCTCCAGACTGAGACGGCCGGAGTCCACCGCCTCCATCACCAGCAGCAGGGTCATTACCTTGGTGACGCTGGCGGGCTCCAGCTTCTCATGGGCGTTCTCTTCAAAGAGCAGAGTCCCCGTCTCCTTCTCCATGAGCACCGCCGAGGCGCAGGAGAGGGACAGAGGACTGTCCCCCTCCGCCCGGGCCCCGGGGGCGGCCGCTGCCAGCAGCATAAGGGATAAAACCAGCGATAGCAGTCGTTTCATAATAGCAGTGTTTCCTCCTCGTCCGTCAGGTTGCTTGGCTTGGATAGGGTCAGCATATGGAGAAGGAGGTTTTTCTATACAGAGAGAGGAAGCGGTAAATTTTTCTGTCGGTCATAACAGCATCAGTGTAATCCAAAGAGGAGAAAAAACGGGGCGAAAGAGGACGAGCTCTCCCCGGGGCCGTCGAAATATTTTCTGTTTGAAAAATAGAGGGACGAAAATGTACAACTTTCCCGGCAGAACCGGCTAACAGCGAGGAGGGATATGGTGAAGAGAGGCGCAAAGCTCCCGGACCGGGAGCAGATTTTAAAGCGGATGTGGCAGCTGGCCAATGCGGGGGCGGGGGACGCGGTGAAGCTGGCCTGCTTTCCCCAGGAGGAGTGGTGCGGGCTGGATGGACTGGATCTGGACGCCCTCACAGAGTTCAAACGGGGGAGCAACGGGGTCATTGAGCTGAAGTTTGCCGACCGGGCCCGGCTGCTGGAGCGGCTTCTGGACGCGGTGGACCGCAGCGGAGAGGAGCAGGTAGACCGCTTTCTTCAGGCCATGGAACAGCAGGAGGGATGAACAATGGGGGCAATGGTCTTTTCCCCCAAACAGCGCCGGGTACTCACCTGGTGGCGGCCCGGCTCCCCTGACCGGGACCGGCAGGCCATTATCTGTGACGGGGCGGTGCGCAGCGGCAAGACCTTGTGTACCGGCCTTTCCTTTTTCTGCTGGGCCATGTGCTGCTTCCGAGGACGGAATTTCGCCCTGTGCGGCCGGACCATCCAGTCGGTGCGGCGCAACCTTCTCTCGGAGCTGCTGCCCCTGCTGGAGGGAATGGGTTTTCAGTGCTGTCAGAAGCTGTCCAAAAACCTGCTGGAAGTGCGGCTGGGCGGGCGGAAGAATGTCTTTTATCTCTTCGGTGGGAAGGACGAGAGCTCCGCCGCCCTCATTCAGGGCATCACCCTGGCCGGGGCCCTGCTGGACGAGGTGGCCCTCATGCCCCGCTCCTTTGTGGAGCAGGCGGCGGCAAGGTGCTCGGTGACCGGGAGCCGGCTGTGGTTCTCCTGCAATCCCGAGTCCCCGTCCCACTGGTTTTATCAGGAGTGGGTGCTGAAGGCGGAGGGAAAAAAGGCCCTGCGGCTGCAGTTTACCATGATGGACAACCCGGGGCTGTCCCGGGCGGTGCGGGAGCGGTACGCCAACACCTTTCAGGGGACCTTTTACCGGCGGTTCGTTCTGGGGGAGTGGGTGGCCGCCGAGGGGCTGGTCTACGACTTTTTTGACGAGAGCTTTTTGAGGCAGGCGCCTGAGGGAGAGATGGAGAAATGGTACATCTCCTGCGACTACGGCACCTCCAACCCCACCTCCATGGGCCTGTGGGGCCTGCAAAATGGGGTGTGGTACCGGGTAAAGGAGTATTACTACGACGCCCGGGAGGAGCGCAGACAGAAGACCGACGAGGAGTACGCCGACGACCTGGAGCAGCTGGCCGGAGGGCGAACCATCCAGGCGGTGGTAGCCGACCCTTCCGCGGCCAGCTTCTGCGAGACTCTCCGCCGCCGGGGCTGGCGGGTAAAAAAGGCGGACAACCAGGTGCTCTCCGGCATCCGTCTTACCGCTCAGATGCTGAAAAACGGCAGGATCGTGATCTGTGAGGGGTGCAGGGATGCCATCCGGGAGTTTGGCCTCTACCGCTGGGACGAGGACAGCCAGGGCCAGGACCGGGTAAAAAAAGAGCATGACCACGCCATGGATGAGATCCGGTACTTTGCCGCCACGGTGGCGGCAAAGGGCGGTGGAGAGAGCCACTTTTACGCCGGGTCGGTGGAGCGGGGACGCTTTTAGGCGGGCAAACATATGAGGAGGGGCCAGACCCCTCCCGGAAGGGAGAGAAGAAACGCAATGAAATGGTGGGAACGCAGGCGGAAGGAGCCTGCCGCTCCGGTGGTCCAGGTGCGCCGGGGGACCGGCCACCCCTTCGGGGTGCTGGACCGGTATGTCCCCCTGCACACCGGGGAGACCCAGCTGTACCGGGCCATTCGGGAGGGGGTGCCCATTGTGGACGCCGCCATCTGGAAGCTGAACCGCCTGTGTGGCGGAGTGAGCGTTCGCTGCGGCGACAGCCGGGCCCAGAAGGGCCTGGAGGAGTTTTTTCGGACGGTGAACACCGGCTGGGGCCAGCGGGGGGTGCAGTCCTTCCTGGACCGGTATCTGGACGACCTGTTCACCTGCGGCCATGCCCTGGGGGAGATCGTGCTGGAGGAGGGAGGCGGAGAGATCGCCGCTTTGCTGTGCGCCGACCCGGAGCAGATGGAGGTAAAGCTGGGGGAGAGCCCCCTGGACTTTCGCCTGTGCCGGGCGGGCGTGGGAGAGGGACGGGAGCTGCCCTGGCAGGAGCTACTCCTCTTTACCCCCTTCCAGCCCACCAGCGACGCCCCCTGCGGGGTGTCGCTGCTTCGGTCCATGCCCTTCCTGGCGGGAATTCTCCTGAAAATCTTTCAGGCCACCGGCCAGAACTGGGAGCGGGCGGGCAACCTCCGCTTCGCCGTGGTGTGTAAGCCCGGGGAGGGGGAGGAGGCCTTTGCCCAGGAGCGCTGCCGTCAGCTGGCCGAGGAGTGGTCCGCGGCCATGCAGGCGGGCAGAGCGGGAAGCGTAAGGGACTTTGTGGCCGTGGGAGATGTGGACATCAAGGTCATCGGGGCGGACAGCCAGGTGCTGGACAGCCAGGTGCCCGTGCGGCAGATTTTGGAGCAGCTGGTGGCCCGGACGGGCATCCCGCCCTTCATGCTGGGGCTGAGCTGGTCTACCACGGAGCGTATGAGCGCCCAGCAGGCCGATCTGCTCACCAGCGAGATCACCGCCATCCGCCGCAGCGTGGAGCCTGCCCTCTGCCGAACGGCCGAGCTGTGGCTGAAGCTCCATGGCTATGAGCCCCGGGCGGAGATCCTGTGGGAAGACATCAATCTCCAGGACCTTACCGAAGAGGCAAGGGCGGAGCTGTACCGGGCTCAGGCGGAGAGCCTGAGAGCCGGAACGGCGGACAAGACAGAAGGAGGAAGCACATGAAGATCATCAAAGAGGCCCAGGGGGGCCAGCGGGCGGCTCTGGAGGAGGGAGACCTGGCTCTCATCGGCGCTCTGGCCAGAAAGCCCCTGGAGGAGGAGGAGATCTACACCTTCTCCGTGCGGCTGTGTGACAACGAGATCGACCGGGACAATGAGCGCTTTGCCCCGGAGACCCTGGAGGGGCTCTCCGGGCTCTTTGTGGGCAAGAGCGGTATCTTTGACCATCAGTGGTCGGCCCGGGGCCAGACCGCCCGGATCTATAAGACTGAGGTGGTCCGGGAGCCCGGCCGGGTGACCCGGGCGGGGGATGAGTACTGCTGGCTGAAGGGTTATGCCTACATGATGCGCACCGACAGCACCAGGGACCTCATTGCCGAAATTGAGGGGGGCATCAAAAAGGAGGTCAGCGTGGGCTGCCGGGTGGAGCGGGCCGTCTGCTCCATCTGCGGAGCGGACCGAAACCAGGGCGACTGCGGCCATGAGAAGGGCAGGGAGTACGGCGGTCAGCTGTGCTACACCAGCCTGGAGGGGGCCCAGGACGCCTACGAGTTCTCCTTTGTGGCGGTGCCCGCCCAGCCCCTGGCCGGCGTGGTGAAGAGTGCCGGGAGCTGGCGGGAACAGGTGCAGCAGCTTCCCGGTGGTGACCGGGAGCTGAAGCAGCTGGAGGAAGAGGCCCGCCTGGGCCGGAAGTATCTGGAGCAGCTCCGGGGAGAGGTGGTGCGTCTGGCCCTGCTGGCCGACGGACAGCTGGAGGGGGATGTGATGAAATCTGCCGCCGCCCGGCTGACTCCGGAGGAGCTGGAGGCCCTGGGAGCCTCCTTTGCCCGGCGGGCAGGGGCCCGGTATCCGGTAAAGACCCAGCTGTCCTATGGAGACAAAGCTGCCCGCCCCTCGGAGGCGGACCGGGCATTTCTGATCTAAGGAGCTCCTGCCGCCCCGGAGAAGGGCGGCAGTCAGTCTCAGAATAAAAATCGGGAGGTAACGATGATGAGCAATCTTTCCTATGAGGGGATCGGCGCTGTGGTGGCCACCTTTGAAGTCAGCGGCACGGTAAAGGGAGGCCAGGTGGTGAAACTCACCGGCAGCGGCCAGGTAGGCCCCTGCTCCGCCGGCGAGGCGTTTTTCGGCGTGGCCCTGGAGCCCCGGGCTGGCATCGCCGGGGTGCAGGTGAAGGGCTTTGTGACCGTGAAGGGTACCGGCCTTGCGGTCGGCTCCGCCACCCTGGTGGCCGACGGAAACGGCGGAGTGAAGGCTGCTGCTGCGGATGAGGAAACCGGCGCCGCCCAGGGCGTGAGCGCTGTCGTGGTCAGTGTGGACGCTGACGGCAGCGCCGTCATCTGTCTGTGATTTTGGAGAGGAGCGTGGAACAATGGCTTTTTCCTATGACAATCTGAAGCTGGACAAGGGCATGTATCAGGAGGCCGGCCGCACCTTTACCCAGGTGCTGGAGAGCCAGGACCCCAGCGAGCGCTACAAGGGCACCAGCCTGGAGGGCCTGGACGCCTTCCAGCGCCAGCTCAAGCGCTTTGACATCAAGGTGAAGGGAGCGGGCAGCGATGTGGTGGAAAAGTTCTTCCGCACCGCTGACTCCGCCGTCCTCTTCCCTGAGTACATCGCCCGCACCGTCCGTCAGGGCATGGAGGAGGGAGATCTGCTGCCCTCCATCACCGCCGCCGTCACCCGCTTTGACGGCATGGACTACCGCTCCATCACCGCCCAGGCCGGCGGCGAGGAGAAGGAGCTGCGGTATGTGGACGAGGGGGCCCAGATCCCCGAGACCACCATCAAGGTCCAGTCCAACCTGGTGAAGCTGCGCAAGCGGGGCAGAATGCTGGTGGCCAGCTATGAGGCGGTGCGCTACCAGAAGCTGGACCTGTTCTCCGTCACCCTGCGCCAGATGGGCGCTCATATCTCCCGCACCCTGCTTGCTGATGCGGTGGATGTGCTTATGAAGGGCGACGGCAATGACAACGCCGCCGAGGTGGACAATGTGGCCGCTTCCGGAACCCTCACCTACAACGACCTGGTAAATTTCTGGGCCAAGTTTGACCCCTATGAGATGAATGCCCTGCTGGTGTCCGGGGATGTGATGGTGAAGCTTCTGAAGCTCACCGAGTTCCAGAACCCCCTCACCGGCCTCAATTTTCAGGGTACCGGCAAGCTGACCACCCCCCTGGGGGCCGTCCTGCTGCGCACCAGCGTGCTGCCTGAGGGTACCTGCATCGGCCTGGACAAGCGCTTTGCTCTGGAGATGGTCCAGGGCAGCGATGTGATGGTGGAGTATGACAAGCTCATCGACCGCCAGCTGGAGCGGGCCGCCATTACCACCATCAGCGGCTTTGCCAAGGTCTTCCCCGAGGCCAGCCGGGTGCTGGAGGTCTGAGTATGACCGGGGAGATCCTGGAGCTGTGCAGGGCCATGGGGGCTCCGGAGGACCGGGAGGAGCTGCTGCTCCTCCTGGTCCGGGCGGTGGAAAAGGACTTGGCCGGGCGGCTGAAGGCGGGGGTAAAGCCCGAGGACTGCGGCTCTGCCTTCCCCCTGGCCGCCGCCATGCTGGCTATGGACGCTCTGGAGGGAGCGGCGGGCGGACTGGAGGAGGTCACCTCCTTCACCGCCGGCGATCTCATCATCCGCAAAGAGCAGGGGAGAGGCCGGGGACGGCGGGACCAGGCCCTTCGCCTGCTGGCCCCCTGGACGGGGAACACGGGCTTTGCCTTCCGGGGGGTGAAGGGATGATGGAGCGGGAGTGGCAGGAGATCCTGCGTCAGTACGGACAGCGGGTCCTGGTGCGCCGGGGAGAGGAGCAGGTCTCCCTCCGGGCCTTTCTCCAGCCGGTGCTGGAAAAAGGTGCGCCCCAGCAGGAGCCCACTCCCCTGGGCCTGGGCAGCCGGGAGAGGTTCCTTTACCTGGGGCCCCCGGAGCAGCCCCTGGAGCTGGACAGCTTTGTGCAGTGGCAGGGCAGGGAGTACCGGGTACAGAACACCCACAAGGTGGGAGAGGGAATCTGTCCCTACTGGTGGGCGGTACTGTACCCCAGAGATGAGGTGAGCCCATGAGCGCGGGAATGGAAAAAATCTGTCGGGCCATGGCAGACTATCTCAGCGGCAAGGGCGTCCCCGCCCGGACTGCCTGGCCCATGACCTTCAGAGAGGAAAAGGGACCGGTGGTTGTGGTCTCTCTCCGCAGCTGTCAGGCCGGTCCCTCGGGTTTTCAGGACTATCTGGGGGAGCGGTATAACCAGGAGACCGGCCTTTGGGAGGAGTGCTTCGGCAAGCAGGCCGAACTCACTCTGGGCCTTGACATCTACGCCCCGGAGGGGGGAGACGGACAGACGGTCCGGGAGACATTTGACCGCCTGGCCAGCGCCCTTATCCTGGGAGGACCCGAGGGGCTGCGGGCGGAGGAATTTTCCTGGGAGGAGATGGACTACGACGCCCAAAGCCGCCGCCTGCGGGGCCGGGTCAGGGCGGTGTGCCATGCGTGCCTCCAGGGGATCATGGAAGGCGGCGGAGCGTTTGTTGATTTTGAATTGCGAGGTGTGGTGAAACAATGAGCATTACGGTACATCAGCGTCCGGGGGTCTATTCCTCCTATGACGCATCCACGACGGTGAGCGGAAGCGGCAGGGGTAAACTGGTGGGCCTTGCGGCAGTGAACACCGTGGCCCAGACCGGTGAGGTCCGGATCATCACCAGTTATGACCAGGCGGTCACCGCCTTCGGCTCCGCCGGCGGGGAGGATATGGCGGAGCTCATCCGCCTGACTCTGAAAAACGGCGCCTCCGCTGTGGCGGCGGTACCTGTGGCCAATGAGGCGGGCTATGAGGCAGCCTTTGCCCAGCTGGCCGAGGTGGAGGACATCGCCCTGGTGATCTGCGGCAGTACGGAGGAGACGGTCCACCAGAAGCTGAAGGAGAGCGTCATGTCCGCCTCTGAGCTGCGCCGGGAGCGGCTGGGGGTGGCGGCCGGAGGGGCAGGAGAGAGCGTGGCGGAGCTTATCGCCCGGGCCGAGGATCTCAACTGTGAGCGTATGGTGTTGGTCGCCCCCTGTGCTCTGGATGGCCAGGGGGAGGGGCTGACCGGTCTGTCCCTGGCCGCGGCGGTGGCGGGAGCCATTGCCGGGGAGTCCGATCCCGCCGTCCCCCTTGGGGGCGCAGAGCTGCTGGGCCTCAACGGCCTGTCCCAGCGGTACGGGGACAACGAACTGGACCTGCTCATTCTGGGGGGCGTCACCCCGGTGGAGAGTGTGGGCGGCACCGTAAGCGTGGTGCGGGGGGTGACCACCCGCACCACCAGCGGGGAGAGCGCCGACGCCACCTGGCGGGACCTGACCACCATCCGGGTGGTGGACGATGTGATCCCCGGCCTGCGCGCCGCCCTGCGCAGCAAGTTCCGCCGGGCCAAAAACACCCAGCAGAGCCGGGGGGCCATCCGCTCCCAGGTGGTGCTGGAGCTGGAGAACAAGCTCAGCCGGGAGATCATCACCGCCTATGACAATGTGGCGGTGAGCGCCGACCCGGAGGACGCCTCCCGGTGTCTGGTGGACTTCTCCTTCACCGTGGCCCACGGCCTCAACCAGATCTGGCTGACGGCCCACATTACAGTATGAGATATAGGAAACAGGAGGAGGTAACACATGAGCATCGCAGGATTTCCCACCAGCAGCGACATCTATCTGGAGGTGGACGGCGTCCGGGTGGCGGTGGTCCAGAGCTATTCCGCCAAGACCACCAAGAGCAGCATTGCCGTGGAGGCCTTCGGTGAGTCGGAGCCGGTGGCCACCGTCCCGGGTCAGGCCGCCCATGTGGTGGAGCTGACGAGACTGTACGCCACCGATGAGGCCATCCGGGACGGCATCAACTTTTACGACCTGTCCGGCTTCTCCCTGGTGATCTGCAAGCCGGACAAGAAGATCATCTATTCCGACTGCCAGTGGAGTGCCATTCAGGAGAACGCCACCCTGGGCAGCATGGTGCTGGAGAAGGTCACCCTGGTGGCCTCCCGCAGGATCGAGACGGGGGTGTAAGCAATGTCCCTGTCCATTTTGGCCGGCGAGGACCGGATGAGCCTGGAAAACGGCATGGACCTGCGGCTGCTCTCCGCTCTGGAAGTGCTCCAGGCCCGGCGGGAGGCGGGAAGGCTGGCCCGGGAGGACCGGGAGCTGGCCCTGTGTTCCAACGCCTGTCTGCTGGCCAGAGCACTGGAGAAAACAGAGGACCAGAGCCCCGTTTTTTCCGACGGCCGGGCGGTGCTGGCCGGGCTGACGGTGGAGGAGATCGCCGGCCTGGCCGCCCGGTGGAGCGCCTTCAGCCGGGAGATGGATCCCGGACTGGGCCTCTCCCGGGAGGAGCTGGAACATGTAAAAAAAAACTCCGTGAGGACCCGGGAGAGCGGCTTCGCTGGCGGGTGCTGAGGGGGTTTCACGCTCTGCCCACCGAAAAGCGGGTCCGGGAGATGAAAAACCGGGACTATCTCTGGTGCCTGGCAAACAGTCTGCTGGACCGGGAGGAGGAGCTGGAGCGCCTGTGCCCCGCCTGCCGGGAGTGGGCGCTGGAGGAGCGCTGCCCGGTGTGCGGACAGGTCCGGGGGGACGGGGAAGACCACATGGACAACCCCGCCTTTGACCGGGCGCGGTTTGAACGGCTGAAGGGAGGTGAGCCGGGATGACAGACTATCTGGAGCTGCTGGAGGAGGGGGCAGATGCCCTGCTGGAGCAGGCCCGGAGATTGGAACAGGCCCTGATCGGGAAGAAACAGGGCGGGGAAGGCATGGGGGAGGCGGGCAACTCTCCTGCCCGTTCCTCTCCGGAAGAGGAGACGGCCATCCCGACAGGAATGTTGTTTGCGGTCATGGATGCGGGAACCGATCATGACATCCCGGAGTGGACCATGGAGCCCGCCGGAGCTCTGTCCCTGCCTCAGACAGAGAGCGAGGCAGTCCGGGAGGAAGGAAAACAGCGGGGAGAAGCCCTTCCTCTGCTGGAACAGCTGCGGCGGCTGGAAGCTGCCCGGACCGCGGTCCCGGCGGCAGGGGGAGCGACCGAAAATGGGACGGGTTTTATCGGGAGAGGTGTGATGAGAGGCGCGCCCCCTGGCGAAGGAGGGGCAGCCGCTCCCGGGGAGATGCCCTGGCTGCCGGGAGGGCGGGAGAGCGCCGCCGCCCTGATCCCCGGAGGGCGCATTTCCCCGGGGGGAGAGGCCGGGTGGGCCGAACAGGCAGACCGGGTCTTCCGCCGGGACAGCCGCCGGTATGACGGCGGATTTTATCTCTACTAAGGAAGGAGAGAACAGCCATGGACCTGTCGCCCATGCGGTATAAAAGCTACACCTGGCCGCACAATCCCAGGGTATATTCCATTGATTACGAACGAAAAATGGCCGTCCACAAGACCCCCTTCGGCCTCTTTCAGCTCCAGGACCTGGGGCGGACCAACCGGATCATGGAGGGGGAGGGGGAGTTTGTGGGAGAGGGGGCCTATGCCCAGTTCGGCCAGCTGGCCAATGTGTTTTACGACGGCGGCCCAGGCCTATTGATCCACCCTCTGTGGCAGGCGGCCAACGCCTATTTTGTCTCTCTGCGTCTGGAACAGGAGCCCCGCCCCGACTATGTGCGCTATTCCTTCTCCTTCTGGGAGGATGACAGCTGGTACACAGGCCTGGCCACCCGCCAGACGGCCCAGAGCCAGGTCGCGGGGAACGGTGGCGGAGAGACGGCGGGGGGAGAGGCGGTCTATCATCGGGTGGTGAAGGGGGATACCCTCTGGGCCCTGGCGGGAGCGTACGGCCTGTCTCTGGAGGAGCTCATCGCTCTCAACCCCCAGATCAAAAATCCAAACCTGATTCAAGTGGGGGAGGAGGTCCGGGTGCGTTGACAGGCTATATGACCGATTTTGCCGGGGTCCGGTGGACCCTGCCCAATCTGCTGGCCTGGCGGCTGGACTACACCGCCGGGGTCCCCTGCGACAGCTTCTGGCTGCGCTGCCCCTGGGACGGGAACAACACCACCCGGCCCGGGGACTGGGTGAGCTTTCAGGCCTTTCATGAGGGGGAGCAGGTGTTCGCCGGAGTGGTGGACGAGTGCGAGGTCACCCTCTCGGAGCGGGGACGGCTGCTGGAGGTCTCGGGCCGGGGAATGGCCGCAAGGCTTCTGGACAACGAGGCCCTGGGCCAGGACTACCTGTCCGCCACCCAGCAGGACATCATCCGGGACCATGTGACCCCCTATGGCATCCAGACAGCGCCGGGAGGGAGCCTGCCCCCGGTGTCCCGGTTTTCTGTGGCCACGGGGAGCAGCGAGTGGTCGGTGGTTTATGAGTTTGCCCGGTACTACGGGGGGGTGGCCCCCCGCTTTGACCGGCAGGGCCGGCTGGTGCTCACAGGCTGGCAGGACAGTCAGGAGCGGCTCATTGGAGACGGGGTCCCCATTACCGCCCTCACCCTGCGGGACCGGCGGTATGGGGTGCTGTCCCGGGTGCTGGTCCGGGACCGGTGGAGCGGGGCGGTGGAGGCGGTGGACAACGCCGCCTTTCTGGCCCAAGGCGGACAGGCCCGGCGGGTCATCACCATGCCCGAGCGCAGCAGCTATCAGGCCATGCGCTACTCCGGGCAGTTTCAGCTGGACAAGTCGGCCTCGGAGCTGCAGCGGCTGGAGGTGACGGTGGCCCAGGCCTTCTGCGCCTGGCCGGGGGACCTGGTGCGGATCCAGCGCACGGACTGGGACTGGAACGGGGTGTACCGGGCGGCCCAGGTGAGTGTGGGAATGGACGAGGCGGGGTACTGGAGCCGGCTGGAGCTGACCGACCCCGATTTTACAGTTTGAGGTGAGGCAAATGTGGACTTCGGAACGAAACGGAAAGCAGCCGGTGCGGGAAGCTCCCGCTGAGCTGGGCACCGTCACCCTGGGGGGAGACCCCGCCGGGGTGAGTATGGGAGGAGAGCGCCGGTGGCTCCAGGTCTTTGCCCCTGGAGGCTACTGCTGGCGGCCCACGGCGGGGGAGAAGGTGCTGGTGCTCAAGGCGGGCAGCCAGGGAGAGTCCCCCTGTATCCTGGGCAAGGAGCAGCAGCTGGATGAGCTGGGACCGGGAGAGGTCCGGCTCACCGGGGGAGAGAGCAGCGTCTATCTGGGGAAGGACAACCTGAAGCTGGATGGGAATCTGCTTATCAACGGGCAGACCCTGGAGGCCATCATTACCGAAATCGTGATAGAGCTTCTAAGCTGAGAGGAGCGGGACATGGAACGAGTGATCATCAACGGGGACTATGTCCCCGACGGGGCAGGAGGACTGAAGGCCGTCTCCGCCGGGGAGGAGGTCCTGGCCCGGGTGCTCTTCCGCCTTACCGCCCGGAGGGGAGCTCTGCCCTTTCTGCCCGGGCTGGGCAGCCGGCTCTACGAGCTGGTGCGGGAGAAGCCCTCGGTCCGGAAGGCGCTGGCCGAGCAGTATGTGGCCGAGGCCCTGAGGGAGGAGACCGATGTGAGCGTGGAGTCCGTCAGCCTGGAGCAGCAGGGGGAGACGGGAGTGCTGACGGTGACGGTGCGCTGGCAGGGGGAGACCCTCACCGGCAGGACCACCCTGTGAGGGGAGGAACAAGGATTTGAAGACCATCGAGGAAATTTATGAGGAGATGCTGGCCTGTTTTGGAGGGCAGACAGGGCTGGAGCCCAAGGAGGGCACCGACCTGTCCGCCCGGCTCTACGCCCTGGCCGCCCAGGTCTATGCTCTCTACATCCAGGCGGACTGGGTGACCCGGCAGGCCTTTCCCCAGACGGCGGAAGGGGAGTATCTGGACCGCCACGCCCAGCTGCGGGGACTGGAGCGCAAGGCTCCGGTGGCCGCTGTGGGGACAGTGCGCTTTACCGCCGGAGAGGCGGTGGAATCCCAGCGGGAGATTCCCCTGGGAACGGTGTGCATGACGGCGGGACTGATCCGCTTCGAGACCACCCAGGCGGCAGTGATTGAGGCCGGGGCGCTGAGCGCGGATGTGCCTGTCCGAGCCCTGAAGGCGGGGACGGCGGGGAATGTGGCCGCCGGGGCCATCGTCTCCATGGCGGTGGCCCCCATGGGTGTCTCCTCCTGTACCAATCTCCAGCCCTGTGCAGGCGGAGCCGACGGAGAGGGAGATGAGGAGCTGCGGATGCGGATTTTGGACACCTTCCGCCGCCTGCCCAATGGGGCAAACGCCGCCTTTTATGAGCAGGAGGCCCTGTCCTTTGACCAGGTGGCCGCCGCCGCGGTGATCCCCCGGCCCAGAGGGGTGGGCTCGGTGGATGTGGTGGTGTCCACCCTGGCAGGGGTTCCCGATGAGGAGCTGCTGGCGCAGCTCCAGGACTATTTCGAGCAGCGGCGGGAAATCGCTGTGGATGTACAGGTCCGCGCGCCTGAGACGGAAACGGTGAATGTGTCTGTCCAGGTGGCCGCCCAGGGGGGCTGGGACGCGGCCCAGGTGCAGGCGGGGGTGGAAGAGGCCCTGGAGGGCTGGTTTGACGGAAAGCTGCTGGGCAAGGATATCCTGCTGGCCCGGCTGGGCAGCCTGATCTACCAGTGCGAGGGGGTGGAAAACTATGCCATCCTGGCCCCCGCTGCCGATGTGGAGGTGGAGGAGAATGTACTGCCCCAGCTGGGCACCCTGTCTGTGGGGGCGATGACATGAGCCACGGACAGTATTTAAGGGAAATGCTGCGCCCCCTGGGCGTCTATGATCTGGAGGCCCCTTTCAACGGGGGAGAGCTGGACGCCCAGGGCCAGGCGCTGGACCAGTTTCTGGAGCAGCTGGAGCAGGTGCACCGGGAGAGCTCTCTGACCACGGCGGAGGACTGGGGGCTGGAGCAGATCGCCCGGCTGCTGGTCCGCAGGCCTGTGACCGACGGGCCCCGGGCTTTGGGGGACGCTCTGGCCGCACTGCTGCGCATCGGCGGAGACAGCTTCACACCCCAGGCCATCAACGACACCATCGCCGGCTGCGGCGTGCCCGCTCTGGTAAAGGAACTGGGAGTGGGCCAGGTGGCGGTGTTCTTTCCCGGGATCGCCGGCGAGCCCCAGGGCTTTGAGGAGATGAAGAAGATCATCGAGGACATCCTGCCCGCCCATCTGGGGATCAGCTACAAGTTCTGGTTCATTACCTGGGAGGAGCTGGAGGAAAAATTCCCCACCTGGCAGTCCATTGAGGAGAAAAATCTCACCTGGACGGGCCTGGAGACCAGCGTGGACTAAGATTCTCGAAAAAGCTGCACGCAAGGTAGGCCTCGATTCCTTGCGGAAAAGTCGGCCTGCCTTGCGTGAGAAGTGTCATTTCCGACGCACATGTCGCCGGAAATGACGGGATTAAAATTGAGCCCGCCGCCTGCGGGCGCCGGACTCCTTGCAGGAGGGCTTTGTCCACACAGCGAAAATCCCGCGGAGCATATTGCTCCGCGGGATTTTTGTTATATGCGAAACCATGGTTACGCCTTGTTCTGAGCCTCCACCAGACGGACGCCGCAGTACTGTTCCCGGAGCTTGGGCTTTTCGATCTTGCCGGTGGGGTTGCGGGGCACATCGGCAAAGATGATCTTCCGGGGACGCTTGTACCGGGGCAGGTCCATACAGAACTGGTTGATCTCGCTCTCGGTGCAGGTCATGCCGTCCTTGATCTGGATGATGGCGGCGGCGATCTCTCCAAGGCGTTTGTCGGGCAGGCCGATGACGGCCACATCGTGGACCTTGGGGTAGGCGGAGAGGAAGTCCTCGATCTGGACGGGGTAGAGGTTCTCACCGCCGGAGATGATCACATCCTTCTTCCGGTCTACCAGGAAGTAGAAGCCGTCCTCGTCCTGGCGGGCCATGTCGCCGGTATGGAGCCAGCCGTCCTTCAGCACCTCGGCGGTGGCTTCGGGGTTGTGGTAGTAGCACACCATCACGCCGGGGCCCTTGACGCACAGCTCGCCCACCTGTCCCTGGGGGACAAGGGCGTCCTGCTCATCCACGATCTTTACCTCCCAGCCGTAGCCGGGCACGCCGATAGCCCCCACCTTGTCAATATGATCCATGCCTAGATGGACACAGCCCGGGCCGGTGGACTCGGACAGTCCGTAGTTGGTATCGTACTTGTGATGGGGGAAGTAGCTCATCCAGTGCTTGATGAGGGAGGGGGGAACCGGCTGGGCCCCGATGTGCATGAGCCGCCACTGAGCGAGCTGGTAGTCCTCAATTTTCAGGTCTCCCCGGTCCAGAGCGGCCAGAATGTCCTGGCACCAGGGCACGAGAAGCCATACGATGGTGCACTTCTCCGAGGAGGCCGCCTCAAAGATGGCGGTGGGGGAGTTGCCCTTGAGCAGCACGGCCTTGCTGCCGGTGAAGAGAGAGCCGAACCAGTGCATCTTGGCCCCCGTATGGTAGAGGGGCGGGATGCATAAAAATACATCCTCGTGGGTGGTCTCGTGGTGAATGGCCTCCATCCGGGCGGACTGCATGAGGGCCCGGTGCTTGAGGAGAATGGCCTTTGGAAAGCCGGTTGTGCCCGAGGAGTAGTAGATGGCGCCCTCATCCTCATCGTCAATGAGTACCTTGGGGGCCATGGAGGAACAGTTGGCTGTGGCCCGGTGGTAGTCCTCGGCAAAGGAGGGGCAGGTGTCCCCCACAAAGAAGAGGAGCATCTGGTGGGAGATCTTGGGGACAATGGCCTCCACCCGGCCGATGAACTCCGGGCCGAAGAAGAGCACATCCACATCGGCCAGCTTCAGGCAGTAGTCGATTTCCTCGGAGGTGTAGCGGAAGTTCAGGGGCACCGCGATGGCCCCGGTTTTCAGAATACCAAAGTAAATGGGCAGCCACTCCAGGCAGTTCATCAGCAGGATGGCCACCTTCTGCCCCTTGCGGATGCCCCGGCCCAGGAGCATGTTGGCCACCCGGTTGGCCTTCTCGTCAAAAACGGACCAGGTGATCTCCCGGCGGTAGGGGGCGGAAGAGGTGGGCTGGATGAGCTCGTACTCCTTCCAGGTCACCCGCTGCCGCTCCTGAACCTCGGGATTGATTTCCACCAGGGCGATCTCCTCGCCGTAGAGCTTGCTGTTGCGCTCCAGCAGATCGGTAATTGGCATAGCCGTTCCTTCCTTTCAAACCGGGCATAGCCCGGAGACACTTCGCTGAGTTTAAGCTTTAAACCGTTGAAGTATCATAACTGATTTTTTCGGGAATGTCAAGGGGGTGGCGGGAAAATGGGGAGAAAAAAACCGGAGGATTTTGAAAAAATCAAAAATTTTTTCTTGACAAATGGGTTTCAGGGTGTATAATGCAACCATCAAAAGCGCTGACGAAGACAAAGTAGAGCGCAGTTTGGCCGATCAGAGAGTTCCCGGTTGGTGCGAGGGGCACGGCTGTGCGTTTGAAATTTCATCTTCCGAGCTGCCTGAGGAACAGTCTACAGAGACTAAGTAGAGCGGGCCGGGACCTCCCGTTACAGAGGCAGGGTATTGTTGGATACCTGTTGAGGCCGTCCTTTGTGAGAAGGCGGCAAATAGAGGTGGTACCGCGGGAATAGTTTTCTCGTCCTCTGTTTGATTCAGGGTGGATCAGACAGAGGTTTTTTTGTACCCTTTTTCGGCAAAGGCCTTTACCTTTACGCTTTTGTGTGCTACACTTTAAGGGAATGAATTGCCCTCAGGGGAAAAAGGAGTGGTACCATGGCGAAATTGGATAAGCGCCCCCGAAGCATGGCTCTCTATGAGACGATCCTCAAGCTGAAGGACCTGGACGAGTGCTGCCGGTTCTTTGACGACCTGTGCACCCCCACCGAGCTGCGCTCCCTGGAGCAGCGGTTCGATGTGGCGGTCTACCTCCAGCAGGGGCTGGTCTATCTGGACATTCTGGAAAAGACCGGCGCCAGCAGCGCCACCATCAGCCGGGTCCGCCGGTCCATGCTGGACAACGGCGCCGGCGGGGTCATGCAGGAGGTCATCCTGCGGGAGGGCCTGGGAGACAAGAAGGAAGAATAAAAAATCTGCGGATGTTTAGAAAGTAGGGAAGCAACATGAAAGAACTGATGTTGGGCAACGCCGCCGTTGCCCGGGGCCTGTATGAGGCGGGGTGCTGTGTGGTCTCCAGCTACCCCGGCACCCCCAGCACCGAGATCACCGAGGAGGCCGCCAAGTACGACGAGATCTACTGTGAGTGGGCCCCCAACGAGAAGGTGGCCATGGAGACCGCCTTCGGCGCCTGCCTTGCCGGCAAGCGTGCCTTCTGCGGCATGAAGCATGTGGGCCTCAATGTGGCCGCCGACCCCCTCTATACCATGTCCTATACCGGCGTCAACGCCGGACTGGTCATTGGCGTGGCCGACGACGCGGGGATGCACTCCTCCCAGAACGAGCAGGACTCCCGCCACCACGCCATCGCCTCCAAGGTGCCCATGCTGGAGCCCAGCGATTCCAGGGAGTCTTTGGAGTTTGCCAAGCTGGCCTATGAGCTCTCCGAGGAGTTTGATACCCCGGTCCTGCTGAAGATGTGCACCCGGGTGGCCCACTCCCAGTCCCTGGTGGAGACCGCTCCCCGGGCGGAGCAGCCGGTGAAGGCCTATGAGAAGAACATCGCCAAGTATGTGATGATGCC
The DNA here is from genome assembly GCA_944383205.1 of uncultured Oscillospiraceae bacterium. GTDB lineage: Bacteria > Bacillota > Clostridia > Oscillospirales > Oscillospiraceae > Lawsonibacter. The sequence goes on from CALWOR010000007.1 coordinate 24,799, forward strand.
CGGCAACGCCATCCGCCGCCACCCGGTGGTGGAGGAGCGTACCCGGAAGCTTCAGGAGTGGGCGGAGACCGCCCCCATCAACCGTGTGGAGATGGGGGGCACCAAGATGGGCATCATCACCTCCTCCACCTCCTACCAGTATGTGAAGGAAGTGTTCGGGGACAGCGTGTCCGTGTTGAAGCTGGGCATGGCCAACCCCCTGCCTGTGAAGCTCATCCGGGACTTTGCCAGTAAGGTGGAGAAGCTTGTGGTGGTGGAGGAGCTGGACCCCATCATTGAGAACCACTGCCGCAGCCTGGGCCTGGAGGTCTCCGGCAAGGATGCCCTGCCCATGGAGGGAGAGTTTTCCCAGAACCTGGTGGCCGCCAAGCTGGGCGGCACCGTTCACACCGGCAAGGCCCTCGCTGACGCCATTCCTCCCCGTCCCCCGGTCATGTGTGCCGGCTGCCCCCACCGGGGACTGTTCTATACCTTAAACAAGAACAAGTGTACCGTTCTGGGTGACATCGGCTGCTACACCCTGGGCGCCGTGGCCCCCTTGTCCGCCATGGACATGACCCTGTGCATGGGCGGCTCCATCTCCGCAACCCACGGCTTCAACAAGGCCCTGGGGGAGGAGAGCGAGGGGAAGACGGTGGCCGTCATCGGCGACTCCACCTTCATGCACTCGGGCATGACCGGCCTTGCCAACATCGCCTACAACCAGTCCAACTCCACCGTCATCATCCTGGACAACTCCATCACCGGCATGACCGGCCACCAGCAGAACCCCACCACCGGCTACAACATCAAGGGGGACCCCGCCGGCAAGATCGACCTGGAGCAGCTGTGCCGGGCCATGGGCTTCAACCGGGTGAGAGTGGTGGACCCCTACGACCTGAAGGCCTGCGACCAGGCGGTGAAGGAGGAGCTGGAGGCCAAGGAGCCCTCCGTCATCATCTCCCGCCGGCCCTGCGCCCTTTTGAAGTATGTGAAGCACAGCGCCCCCTTGATGGTGAACAAGGACAAGTGCGTGGGCTGCAAGAGCTGCATGAAGATCGCCTGTCCCGCCATCTCCATGAAGGAGGGCAAGGCCCATGTGGACAACACCCTGTGCGTGGGCTGCGGCGTGTGCGAGCAGCTGTGTCCCGTGGGGGCCTTTGAGAGTACCGGAAAGGAGGGTTAAGGAATGGAAACCAAAAATATTATGATCGTGGGCGTGGGTGGCCAGGGCTCCCTGCTGGCCAGCAAGCTGCTGGGCCACCTGCTCATGGAGCAGGGCTATGATGTAAAGGTGTCCGAGGTCCACGGCATGAGCCAGCGGGGGGGCAGCGTAGTCACCTATGTGCGCTACGGCGACAAGGTGAACTCCCCGGTCATTGACAAGGGAGAGGCCGACTACATCGTCTCCTTCGAGCTGTTGGAGGCCGCCCGGTGGCTGGAGTACTTGAAGCCCGACGGGCAGATCGTCACCTCCACCCAGCAGATCGACCCCATGCCCGTCATCATGGGGGCCGCCCAGTACCCCGAGGACCTGGTGGAGAAGATGAAGGCCGCCGGAGCCAAGGTGGACGCTCTGGACTGCCTGAAGCTGGCCGAGGAGGCCGGCAGCAGCAAGGCGGTGAACATCGTCCTCATGGGCCGGCTGTCCCACTACTTCGATCTGCCTGAGGAGGCCTGGCAGGCCTCTCTGGAGGCCATGGTGCCTCCCAAATTCCTGGAGCTGAACAAAAAGGCCTTCCAGCTGGGCAAGAACGCCTGAGGGTATTATTCCTGCCCCAGCAAACGACGATAGGTGGTGTCCATCCCGAAAGCGCCAAGAGGCGCGGTGATGAGGATGGCCAGCACCGCCACCGACAGCACAAGCTTACCGCAGCCGAGCCCCATGGCCAGGGGCACTGAGCCCATGGCCGCCTGGACGGTGGCCTTGGGCAGGTAGGCAATGACACAGAACAGCCGCTCTTTTTGATTGAGAGCGGTTCCGGCGGTGGCCAGAGTCACCCCCAGGGCCCGGATGGCCAGGGCGGCAAAGATAATGGCCACCGCACCGGCTCCGGCTTCCAGAGTATAGCGGATATCCACCGCGGCCCCCACCAGAACGAACAAAATGACCTCCGCGGCCAGCCACAGCTTGCCGAACTTCTGGGACAGCCGGTCCGATACCGGCTTTGGGGCCTTCAGGTGGACGCCGCAGGCCAGGGCGGTTACTGCCAGGATGCCGGAGAAGGGGACGATCCCCTCCAGCCAGTCTTCCACGGCCAGCAGCAGGAAAGACAGACCAAGCATGATAATGACTTTTGTGCTGTTGCGTATGTGATTTTTGTGAGTGTAGCTGATTTCGAAAAATTGGGCCAGAAGCACCCCGGCTCCGCTACCCACGGCCAGCCCCAGGAGAATGGAGATTGGAATGGTCAAAAAACTCTTCAGAGAGGGAGAACCTCCCTGAGCCATGCCGGAAAAAGTAGAGAACAGGACGATCACATACACATCGTCCATGGATGCGCCTGCCAGAATCATCTGGGGAATGCTTTTTTTGGTGCCCCAGCCGCCCTCCATTAAGGAAATCATACGGGGGACAACTACTGCCGGGGATACTGCTCCCAATACAGCCCCCATAACGGCACCTTCAACCCAGGTGACTCCGAAAATCAAAGGAGACAGCAGGGTGTAGCCGATGATTTCAAAGGTAGCGGGCAGACAAGACATCAGTACGGCAGGCCGCCCCACCCGTCTCAGGTCTGCCAGGTTGAGAGAAAGCCCTGCTTTGATTAGAATGATGACCAGAGCCATTTGCCTGAGATCAGGAGAGATGGATAAAATGGAATCGTCTAGCAGGTTGAGGGCGTAAGGACCAAGGAGAATGCCCACAAAGAGCATCCCAATAATTCGGGGCAGTTTGAGTTTTTGACAAAGGGCTGCGGCGGCAAGTCCCATCAGAAAGATAAATGCCAGTGAAGTGAGCATAGATAGTTCTCCTTTTTTAAAAATTGCAAACAAAAAAGCCGATAACCCCGCGATATTTAATCGCAGAAATCATCAGCTTATTGCAAGCGGTTTAGGTTTCCCAAGGGAGTACTTCATTCCCAAGGCCTCATTATAGCGTGGAGCAGTACAAAAGGCAAGAATATTTTTAAAAATTGAGAAAGATATTTGGATCCTATTTCCCCAGAGAAAAGGGATCTGAACATAAAAACCATTCCGAAAGGACTGATACCCATGGAAAGATATTACCAGCCCGAGATTGAATGTGCGTCCCGGGAACAGATCAAAGCCTGGCAGGACGAGCGCCTGGTGAAGCAGGTCAAGCATGTGTGGGACAATGTGCCCTACTACCGCAAGAAGATGGAGGAAAAGGGCCTGACCCCCGAGGACATCAAGTCCACGGAGGACCTCTACAAGCTGCCCTTTGTCACCAAGGCCGACCTGCGGGAGGCCTATCCCTACGGCTTGGTAGCAAAGCCCTTGAAGGACTGTGTGCGCATCCAGTCCACCTCCGGCACCACCGGCAAGCGGGTGGTGGCCTTCTATACTCAGCATGATATCGATCTGTGGGAGGACTGCTGTGCCCGGGCCATCGTGGCTGCCGGCGGCACCAACGAGGATGTGTGCCAGGTGTCCTACGGCTATGGCCTGTTCACCGGCGGCCCCGGCCTCAACGGCGGTTCTCACAAGGTAGGCTGTCTCACCAT
>CALWOR010000008.1 GCA_944383205.1 uncultured Oscillospiraceae bacterium
ACAACGCGTCTTTTTTCCATAGTTAGCATCCTTTCTGCGGTCAAACCGCCATGCCGCCGTCTACACACAGCACCTGGCCGGTGATGTAGGCGGCCTCGTCGGAGGCAAAGAAGGCCACCGCATGGGCCACATCCTCAGGCTGACCCAGGTGAGCCATGGGGATGGTGGAGAGCATGGCCTCTCTGGCCTGCTCAGGCAGCACGGCGGTCATATCGGTGTCGATAAAGCCGGGCGCCACAGCGTTGACGGTGATCTTCCGCCCGGCCAGCTCCTTGGCCAGGGACTTGGTCAGGCCAATGAGGCCCGCCTTACTGGCGCAGTAGTTGGCCTGACCGGGGTTGCCCCGCAGGCCCACGATGCTGCTCATGTTGATGATGCGGCCATAGCGCTGGCGCATCATTGGGCGGTAGACCGCCTTGCAGCAGCAGAAGGCCCCCTTCAGGTTGGTATCCAGCACCGCGTCAAAGTCCTCCTCCTTCATCTGGAGGGTCAGGCCGTCCCGGGTGATGCCGGCGTTGTTCACCAGAATGTCAATGCGGCCGAAGGTGTCCAGCACCTGCTTTACCATGTCTTCACAGGCCTTGGCGTCAGCTACATCGGCACGGATGGCCATGGCCTTGACTCCCAGCGACTCACAGGCGGCCACCGTCTCCTGGGCTGCCTTCTCGTTGCCGGCGTAGTTTACCGCCACATTGGCACCCTGACGGGCCAGTTCCAGGCAGATGGCCCGGCCGATCCCCCGGCTGCCGCCGGTGACCAGGGCGATTTTATCCGTTAAACTCATGCTCTTTATTCTCCTTTCAGAGCGGCGATGGCGGATTCCAGCTCCTGGGCCGTCTCCACCGGATAGCACTTGATCTCTTTGGCGGTCTTTTTCACAAAGCCGGACAGGGCCCGGCCGGGTCCGATCTCCACCACAGTGTCCACACCCAGCTCGTGGAGACGGCGGATGGTATCCTCCAGGTAGACACTGGACTGGACCTGACGCTCCAGCAGGGCGGGGATGGTGTCCCCTTCGCCCTTGAGATCTCCCAGGCAGTTGAAGAGGACGGGGAGCTTCATTTCCCCGAAGTTCACGCTCTGGAATTTCTCCCTCAATGCGTCCCCGGCGGGGGCCATAAGGGAGGTGTGGAAGGGGCCGCTCACCTTCAGGGGGAGCACCCGCTTGGCCCCGACGGCCTTGGCAAGCTCGCCGGCCTTGTCCACGGCAGCGGCGTCACCGGAGATGACGATCTGGCCGGGGCAGTTGAAGTTGGTGCACTCCACTACGCCCACATCAGAGGCCTCGGCGCACACGGCCTTCAGGGCCTCCCGGTCCATGCCCAGCACAGCAGCCATGCCGCAGGGACGGCCCTGGACGGCATTGGCCATGGCCTGGCCCCGGAAGGCCACCAGGGAGATGGCGGTCCGGGCGTCAAACACCCCGGCGCACTGGAGGGCGGAATACTCCCCCAGGCTCAGGCCAGCGGCGTAGTCGGGGACAATGCCCGCTTCCTTCAGCAGGGCAGTGACCCCGGCGGCAAAGGCCACCATGCAGGGCTGGGTATAGCGGGTATCATTGAGCTGCTCCTCGGGGCCGTCAAAGCACAGGCCCTTCAGATCAAAGTCCACCGGGGCGCTGTCCAGCGCCTGGCGGAAGGTGGGATAAGTCTCATACAGGTCCCGGCCCATGCCCACATGCTGAGAGCCCTGGCCGGCATACAAAAAGGCAAGTTTCATTGGGAAACCCTCCATTCGTTCATCAGTTCGTCCATCAATTCCCGGACATGGACCATTTTGTTGAGCCGCCCCACATTGGAGCCGCTGAAGAAGAGCCCCTCCTCCCGGTTGCCCTTCACCGCCTCAATGAGGGCGTGGGTGATACAGAAGGGGGTCTGGGCGGGGAGGCAGGTTTTGATGCACCGGGAGCAGTGCTGGGGAGCCTGGCGCAGGCCCCGCTCCAGCCGCTGGATCAAGGGGGTGCGCACCGCCCGGCCGGGCATCCCCACTGGACTGTGGATGATGGTGAGATCCTCCTCCCCGGCTTCCAGAAGCACATCCTTATAGCCCTGAGAGGCGTCGCACTCATAGGTGGCGATAAAGCGGGTGGCCAGCTGTGCTCCGGCGGCCCCCAGCCTGGTGAGCCGGGCCATATCGGAGCCGGTATACACGCCTCCAGCAGCAAACACCGGAATGGGGTGACCGTACTTCTCCTCGTAGGGGCGAACCTCGGCCAGCACGCCGGGCAGCAGCTCCTCCAGGGTGGGACAGGTGCCAGAGCGCAGCTGTTCCTCGTCAAAACCCAGGTGGCCGCCGGCATCCTTCCCCTCCAGCACGATGAAATCGGCGGTGGTGTGGTACTTCCGGTCCCAAGTCTTCAAAATAAGCCTGGCGGCCCGGGGGGAGGAGACGATCGGAGCCTTGGCCGCACCCTCTCCCACCAGCTCGGGCAGGTCCAGAGGCAGTCCCGCCCCGGACACCACCGCGTCCACACCGGTGGCCACAGCTGTACGCACCGCGTCGGCATACTGAACGGTGGCCACCATGGCGTTTACTGCTACCATCCCAGCCCCTCTGGCGATCTCCTTGGCCTTGCCGATCTCCTGACGCAGGGCGCGGAGATTGGCCTCAAAGGGATTGTTCTCAAAATCGGGCTCCAGGTACCCGGCGTCGGCGGTGCTGATGGTGCCCATGCCTCCGCAGGCGGCCACCGCTCCGGCCAGGCCTCCCATGGAGACTCCCACGCCCATGCCTCCCTGGAGAATGGGCAGGGTCAGTTCATAGTTCCCGATATGCATTTACTTCTCCAGCTCGCGCAGGCGCTGCTCGCAGCCCGCCTGGAGCTCCTCAAAGATCTGGCGCAGGGGCTTGATCTCATGGAGCATGCCGGCAACCTGACCGGCCATGACACTGCCAGTCTTCACATCGCCCTCGAACACAGCCTTGCGAAGGCCGCCCAGGGTGAAGTGCTCCAGCTCCATACGGTCGGCGCCCTCCCGCTCCTTGGCAATATAGGCGTTGGTCATCTGGTTGCGCAGGCAGCGTACGGGGGCGTCCACAGAACGGCCGGTGACCACAGTGGAGCGGTCGGTGGCCTTGATGACGGCCTGCTTATAGTTGGCGTGGATGGGGCACTCCTCACTCACCAGCAGGCAGGTGCCCACCTGAGCTCCGATGGCCCCCAGGGCGTAGGCAGCCAGCAGCTGCCGACCACTAGCAATACCGCCGGCGGCAATGACGGGGATGTCCACCGCCTCTACCACCTGAGGCACCAGGGCCATGGTGGTGGTCTCGCCCACATGGCCGCCGCTCTCAGTGCCCTCGGCAATGACAGCGTCAGCTCCCCGCTTGGCTACCAGCTTGGCCAGAGCCACCGCGGGGACCACAGGGAATACCTTGATGCCCGCCTCTTTCCAGGCAGGGATAAAGCGGGAGGGATCGCCGGCGCCGGTGGTGACCACGGCCACCTTCTCCTCGGCGGCGATGGCGGCCAGCTCCTCCACCTGGGGGTGCATCAGCATGATGTTCACGCCGAAGGGCTTGTCGGTAAGGGTGCGGCAGCGGCGGATGCTGTCCCGGAACACCTCGGGGGACATGCCGCCCGCCCCGATGAGGCCCAGGGCCCCGGCGTTGGAGACAGCGGCGGCGAACTCGGCGGTGGCGATGTTGGCCATGCCGCCCTGAATAAAGGGAAATTCAATTCCCAGAAGCTCGTTTAGTTTCATGGTTTTCCTCCCACATTGACCTGTCGAACCGGACAGGCGATTGATCTATATATCAAAGCCCTCCCGCAGGGAGTTCCGACGCCCGCAGGCGGCGGAAAGAATTTTAATCTGTTTTTGAAACGGCTTTGCCGCTTCAAAAACACTTCTCAGCCCGCAAGTGTGTGAGCGCAGCGAGTGCGCACAGCGGGCTGCCCATCATCAATGGTAAAAACCTTGGTTTTTACCATTGAAACAAAGCTCCTCCCCAGGTCAGTCCCGCGCCAAAGCCCAGGCACATGACCCACTGGCCCTTCTGGAGCAGTCCCTTCTCCACCATCTCGTCCAAAGCGATGGGGATGCTGCCCGCGGAGGTATTGCCGTAGCGGTCCATGTTCTCATAAAAGCGGTCCAGGGGCATTTTCAGCCGCTTGGCCACCGATTCCACAATCCGGTGGTTGGCCTGATGGGGCACATACCAGGCCACATCCTCCTTCTGAAGGCCCGCCTTTTCCAGCAGCTCTTTGGCCACCTGGGGGACGGTCTTCAGGGCGAACTGGAAGATGCCCTGGCCGTCCATGTGAATGTAAGGCCTGTCCTGCCCAGGGCCCCAGGCCCACAGGATGTCCTTGTCTCCCCGGGTCCCCAGCAGACTGTACCAGCCGTCGGCGGTGGACTCCACCACCGCGGCCCCCGCCCCATCTCCAAAGAGGATGCAGGTGGAGCGGTCGTCCATGTCCACAATGCGGCTAAGAAGTTCTCCCCCCACCAGCAGGGCGTAGGGCCGGCTCATCCGGGGCAGCATGGCCGCAGCGGTCTCCATGGCGTAGAGAAAGCCGGTGCAGCCAGCCCCCAGGTCAAAGGCGGGGCAGTCCTCGGGGAGCCCCAACTCCTGGTGAATGAGGCAGGCCTGGGCGGGAGTGAGCCGGTCGGGTGTCACCGTGGCGGTGACGCAAAGGCCGATGTCTTCGGGCTTCAGCCCCGAGCGCTCCAGGGCCTGACGGGCGGCGGCCACGGTGAATTGGGTAAGGGTCTCCCCCTCCCGGGCAAAGCGCCGCTCCCGGATGCCGGTGCGGGTGACAATCCACTCATCGTTGGTATCCACCCGGCGTGCCAGGTCGTCGTTGGTCACGATCCGTTCCGGAACCGCCCGGCCGGTGCCAAGGATGTGCAGTCCGTTCATGTATCTCTCTCCTCCCGGACCGCGCCCATGGCGCGGAACTTTTGATAGCGGTGAGCGGCCAGATCCTTCTCCTTGCCCAGCTGGCTGAGGGCCCGGGCAATGGCCTTGTCCACCGCCTCATAGACCGGCCGGGGATCTACATGGGCCCCTCCCTCAGGCTCGGGGATCACCTGATCTACCACGCCCAGCCGCAAAAGATCAGCGGCGGTAAGTTTCATAATAGAGGCGGCCTCATCCGCCCGGGCGGCGTCCTTCCACAAAATGGAGGCAAACCCCTCAGGGGAGAGCACCGAGTAGATGGCGTTCTCCAGCATGATGATCCGGTTGCCCACGGCCAGGGCCAGGGCTCCGCCGCTGCCTCCCTCGCCGATGACCACGGTGACCACGGGCACGGTGAGGGAGCTCATGAGGGCCAGGGAGGAGGCGATGGCCTCGCCCTGTCCCCCCGCCTCGGCCTCCAGGCCGGGGTAGGCCCCCGGGGTGTCCACAAAGGTGATCACCGGGCGGCCAAACTTCTCCGCCTGCCGCAGCAGGCGCTGCTCCTTCCGGTATCCCTCGGGGGAGGGCATACCGAAGTTGCACTTCATATTTTCCTCAAAGTTTCTGCCCTTCCGGTGGCCGATGACGGTGACCGGCTTTCCGTGAAAGCGGGCAATGGCTCCGTAGATACTGGGGTCTTCCCGGCCTAGCCGGTCCCCCTGACAGACAAAAATATCGGTAAACAGGTGGTGGACAAAATCCAAGGTGCCCGGACGGCCCGGGTCCCGGGCCAGCTTTACCCGCTGAGCGGCAGTGAGATTGCTCATCGGTGCATGACCCCCTTCCTGTGAAGAAACAGCAGTTGAGACAGTACCTGGCGCATCTGGCGGCGAGGGACGATCTGGTCCACGAAGCCGTGCTCCTCCAGATACTCAGAGCGCTGGAAGCCCTCGGGCAGCTCCTGGCCGATGGTCTGCTGGATGACCCGGGGACCGGCAAAGCCGATGAGGGCCCCGGGCTCGGCCAGGGTGATGTCTCCCAGCGAAGCGAAGCTGGCGGTGACGCCGCCGGTGGTGGGGTGGGTGAATACGGAGATATAGAGCCCGCCGGCCTCGGAAAAACGCTCAATGGCGGCGCTGGTCTTGGCCATCTGCATCAGGGACAAAATGCCCTCCTGCATCCGGGCGCCGCCGCTGGCGGAAAAAATGACCAGAGGCAGCTTATGCTTCTGGGCGTACTCCACCCCCCGGGTGATCTTCTCTCCCACGGCCACTCCCATGCTGCCCATGAAGAAGCGGCTGTCCAGTACGGCAAACACCGCCTGGCGGCCGTCCAGCTTTCCGGTGGCCACCACCGCAGCGTCGCTGAGGGCGGTTTTTTCCCTCTGGGCAGTGAGCTTCTGCTCATAGCCGGGGAACTCCAGGGCGTTGGGAGCGGTAAGCTCAGGCCACAGCTCCTGGAAGGTAAAGGGGTCCAGCAGCAGGGACAGCCGGAGATAGGCCCCGATGGGCAGGTGATAGCCGCAGTGGGGACAGACATACTCTGTCTTGACCAAGTCCTGGTTCTGGCACTCCCGGCCGCAGCCCGGACAGGTCTGAGAGCCGCCGGCGGGCAGATCGGAGTGCTGGGCAGCTGCCTTGACGGCGTCCTCCCGCTGCCGGCGCAGCCGGTCCAGCCGGTCCCGGCGGGAACGAAACAGTGGTTGCATTTAGTCCTCCTTATTCCAGCTCAGCAGCTCTTCCTGGTGCTGGGCCAAAAATCCTGTGTCATACCGCCCCTTGACAAAGTCGGGGTGGTGCAGGATCAGGTGGCAGAAATCGGCAGTGGTGGGGTAGCCCTCAATAATCATCTCCTCCAGCACCCGGCGCATGCGGCGGATGGCCTCCAGGCGGGTGGGGGCGTGGACGATGACCTTGGCCACCAGAGAGTCGTAGAAGGGGGACACCTCGTAGCCGTTGTAGAGCAGAGAATCCACCCGCACCCCGGGGCCGCCCGGAAAGTGGAGAAACTTGGTAGTTCCCGGACAGGGACGGAAATCCTGGGAGGCGTCCTCGGCGTTGATGCGGCACTCCAGAGCATGGCCCCGCAGAACCACATCCTCCTGCTTCACGGACAAAGGCAGCCCCGCAGCGATGCGCAGCTGCTCCCGTACCAGGTCCAGCCCCGTGACCATCTCGGTGACCGGATGCTCCACCTGAATGCGGGTGTTCATTTCGATAAAATAGAAGTGGCCCTCCTGGTCCAACACAAACTCGATGGTGCCGGCATTCTCATAGCCGGCGGCCTTGGCGGCGGCCACGGCCGCCTGTCCCATGGCCTCCCGAAGCTCGGGACTCAGGGCCTTGGAGGGAGATTCCTCCACCAGCTTCTGGTTCTTTCTCTGGATGGAGCAGTCACGCTCCCCCAGATGGATCACATTGCCCTGGCTGTCGGCCAGGATCTGGAACTCAATGTGCTTGGGGTTGAGGATCAGCTTCTCCACATAGAGCTGTCCATCTCCGAAGCATGCCAGGGCCTCGGAGCGGGCCTGCTGAAACTTGTTCTCCATGTCCTCGGCACGGTCCACCCGGCGCATGCCCCGTCCGCCGCCTCCGGCGCTGGCCTTTACCAGCACGGGGTAGCCAATCTCCGCGGCGATCTTCCCGGCCTCTTCAGCGGTCTCCACCGCTCCGTCCGAGCCGGGAACCACCGGGACATGGTGCTTCTTCATCAGGTCTCGGGCAGCGGACTTGTTGCCCATCATCCGGATCACATCCCCGGAGGGACCGATGAAGCGAAGGCCCATCTCAGCACATTTGTCGGAAAATTCAGCGCTCTCTGAGAGAAAACCGTAGCCCGGATGAACGGCGTCACAGCCGGTCTCCTTGGCCACGGTCAGCAGAGCGTCCACATTTAAATAGCTGTCGGCCGCTTTGGCAGGGCCGATACAAACCGCCCGGGTGGCCAGCTGGACATGGAGGGCATCGGCGTCGGCCTGAGAATAGACCGACACCGTCTCCACGCCCAGCTCACGGCAGGCCCGTGCGATGCGTACCGCGATTTCGCCGCGGTTGGCGATCAAAACACGCTGAAACATCTCACAGCCTCCGGACCCGGAACAGAGGGGCGTCAAAGGCAGCCAGACTTCCGTTGTCCAGCAGGACCTCCTCGATGACGCAGTCCATGGGAGCGGGAATCTCGCTCATGGCCTTCATGGCCTCCAGGATGCACACCGTCTGGCCCTTTTCCACCTTGTCCCCAACCTGAACGAAGGGGGCGGCATCAGGACCCGCGGCAGTATAGAAGGTACCTACCAGAGGGGCCTTGATGTACTCACCCTCCTCCTGGGCGGTCTGCTGGGGGGCAGGAGCAGCCGCAGGAGCGGCAGCCACAGCCACAGGGGCAGCCACAGCCTTCTCAAGCTTCAGTCGGGCGCCGTTCTGCTCCAGCTCCAGGCCGGTGATGGAGGAGCGCTCAAAGCGCTCCATCAGCGCATAAATGGATTCCAGTTCCATGGTATTACTCCTCTTGTGGTCAGATTGATTAGGCCTCCTTGGCCTCCAGGTAGCGGACAATGTCACCCACAGTCTTCAGGTTGGGGCGGTCCTCGTCAGCGATGGACAGGCCCAGCTGCTCCTCCAGAGCGATGTTCAGCTCAACAGCGTCCAGGGAGTCGGCGCCCAGGTCCTCGCTCAGGTCGGCCTCCATAGTAACATCTTCCAGCTCACAGCTCAGGGTATCAACGATAATGTCACGCACTTTCTCAAACATGGGAAGTTCTCCTCTCGATTGTTCATTTTTAAATTTAAAATATTTTAGTTAAAATTATTTAATTAAAATATTTGAGCGTATTGTACCTGCTCCGCCTTGAAAAGTCAATGTAAAATTTCAACAAACAGGTATTTTTTGGTCCGCCATTATTTGATCAGCTGGTAAGAAAACCACGAAAACCGCTTATTTCCGACCCTTTTCCCCTAAAAAATGGGTGTCACCCCCTCCACCTCTTGCATTTATCAATATTTAGAGGTATGATTAGCTCCGCGGAAGGAGACTGTTATTTCCCGCCGCACACAGGAGGAACTGTCATGAGAGTATTTGATACCCACGCCCACTACGACTCCGGCGCCTTCAATGCCGACCGGCTGGAAGTGCTCGCCTCCATGCCGGAGCAGGATGTGGCGCTCATTTTAAATCCCGGCTGTGAACTGGAAAGCTCCCGCACCGCTGTGGAGCTCTCTGAGCGTTTTCCCTTCGTCTATGCAGCCGTAGGGGTCCACCCCTCCGACTGCGGCCCCTGGGAGGACAGCTGGCTGGAGGAGCTGCACACCCTGGCCGCCCATCCAAAGGTAAAGGCCATTGGGGAGATCGGCCTGGATTACTACTGGAAGGAGAATCCCCCCCGGGAGTTTCAGCAGCAGGTCTTTCGCAAACAGATGGAGCTGGCACAAAAACTGGACCTCCCCGTCATCATCCATGACCGGGAAGCCCACCAGGACTGCCTGTCCATCGTCCGGGAGTACCCCCAGGTACGAGGTGTGTATCACTGCTACTCCGGCAGCCTGGAGGACGCCAAGGTACTGGTGAAGCTGGGATGGATGCTCTCCTTTACCGGAGTGGTCACCTATAAAAACGCCAGGAAGTCCCTGGAGGTTATTGACTGGCTGCCCTTGGACCGCATTATGATCGAAACCGACTCTCCTTACCTCACCCCCGAGCCCTTCCGGGGCAAGCGCAACGACTCGGGGAAGGTCCACCTGGTGGCCGAGGCCATTGCACGGGTGAAGGGCATGGAACCGGATGAGGTCGCCCGGATCACCCTGGAAAACGGCAAGCGGTTTTTTAATATTAAGGAGGCGTGAGGGCTATGACCATCACCTATGAATATGAGGGTGCACTGTATGTGAACCTCACCAACAAATGCAACTGCAATTGCGAGTTCTGTCTGCGCCACGGCAAGGCACAGGGCTCCATCTACACCGAGGACTCCCTGTGGCTGGAGCGGGAACCCACCCGCCAGGAGGCTCTGGGCAGCTTCCTCAGCCGGGACATTCCCTCTTACCGCGAAATCGTTTTCTGCGGCTACGGAGAGCCCACCTATCGGCTGAATGACCTGCTGTGGCTGGTGGACGAGCTGAAGGCTCTCTATGGAGAAAAGCTGCCCCCCATACGCATCAACACCAACGGCCACGCCAATCTCATCAATGGCCGGGATGTGTGCCCCGAGCTGAAGGGACGGATTGACACCCTGTCCATCTCCCTCAACTCGGACAATGCCAAGGACTACACCGATCTGTGCCACCCCGTTCAGGGGGAGGAGGCCTATCAGGCCATGCTGGACTTCGCCGATGAGGCCAAACACTATGTCCCCCATGTGGTCATGACCATTGTGGACAAGGACAAGACCCCCCAGGAGATCGAGCACTGCAAACAGATTGCCGCAGACCTGGGAGTAACGCTGCGGATCCGCAGCTTCATCGATTCCTGATCTCCCCCATCCGTATGATATAAACTAAGCAGCGCCGCCTGGATCTTCAGATCCAGGCGGCGCTGCCTTATGCTCTCAACTTACAGCTCCTGGTACAGCTCGATGATGGCCCCGTCCTTCCAGACAAAGGCCAGCTTGGCGGAGTCGCCCATGGCCATTGGGCCGCAGATGACGCTGTCCGCATCTGCGATGTACTTGTCCAGATCGTCCACCTTATAGGCCACATGGGGATTACGGTGGATCTCCTCGGGGAAGGGCGTGCCCTCCTCAAACTTCAGGTACTCGATCTTGAAATCATAGTCATCCACATTGCTGACCCAGAACTTGCCCCCCTCATTATAGGTCATGTTGGGCTTGCGGTTGGTAATGGGAATCCCGATATGCATATACTCAGCGGACATATTCATTCCTCCTATACAATTTGCATTTAATTCAACCCTGTTTTACAGACTCGTACACCTCAAAGGCCTGTTTGGGGGTATATCCCTCATGGACCACCTTGCCGATGGCCTGGGCCATGCCGGCGGGGCAGTCGGACTGGAAAATGTTCCGCCCCATGTCCACTCCGTGGGCCCCCTCCTGGATGGCCCGGTAAGCCATCTCCAGAGCATCCAGCTCGGGGAGCTTCTTGCCTCCGGCGATGACGATAGGTACCGGGCAGGCGGCGGCCACCCGTTCAAAGCCCTGGCAGTAATAGCTCTTCACCACATTGGCTCCATTCTCCGCCAGCACCCGGGTAGCCAGCAGGAAGAACTTCTCTGTACGCTCCATTTCCTTGCCGACGGCCACCACACCCAGAGTGGGAATGCCATAGCGGGCCCCGGCATCGGCGGTGCGGCAGAGAAGCTCCAGGGAACGGGACTCCCCTGCGGAGCCGATGAATGTCTGCACCGCTACACAGTCGGCATTCATGCGGATGGCATTTTCCATGTCGCAGGCAATGCCGCCGCCGTTGGACATATCGTCATAAAGGACGGTGGAGTCATAGGTCACCCGGACGCACTTGGCCACAGGGGCGGCAGGGGAAATACAGGAGCGGATGATTCCCTTGGTGCCCATAAGCACATTGACATGGGGAATGAGGGGCGGGATCACCAGGTCGATGCGCTCCAACCCAGCTGTGGGCCCCATGATGTAGCCATGGTCAAAGGCCAGCATCACCGTATTGCCTGACTTGGGATCAAACATCCGGCTCAGACGGTTCTGGAGTCCCCAGTCGCAGTGGCCGGCACCTTTTACATAGAAGCCGTCCTGCACCGGAGGAATGTCCAGATGGTAGTCGTGGGCGGCCTTATTTCCGATATTGTCAGCCATTTCTTACTCCTTACTGTAGGCGGGGGTGTGGCAGGGCGTATTCCACAGACGGAGGGTCTCCTCATCCCACTTGGCGATGTTCATCTGGAAGCCTCCCGCCTCCTGAACGGTGAGGATCTCTCCCACCATGCTTGCAACCACATTGACACCCTTAGCTTTCAGGAACTCCACGGTATCCTTGAAGAGGACCAGCATCTCCATCATGGTGGTAGCACCGCAGCCGTTGATCATGACAAAGGCGTTGTCCCCTGCCTTCAGCTCCAGCTTCTTGCTCAAGGCCTCGGCCACGGTGGCAACCGTGTCTTTGGCGGACATCATGGGCACCCGGACGCCGCCGCCCTCGCCGTGCTGACCCGCACCAATCTCCATCAGGTCAGTCTCTCCCAGATCGCCGAAGGACATACCGTTCTGGGGGTGGGTAGCATCGGTGGACTTCACGGTGATGGAAGCCATGTTGTCGGCGTAGCGCTGGGCAATGGCGGCCACCTCATCCAGACTCTTGCCTTCCCGGGCAGCTGCGGCGGCCACATGGTAGAGAGCCACGGCCCCGGCCAGCCCGCGCTTGTTGTCCTCCCCGTTGGGGTCGAACTGGATCTCCTCCCCGGTAACTACCTGGCGGAAATTGAGCCCAGCCTTCTGTGCCAGCTTGATGGCCTGCTTGCCTGCCAGCTGGTCGCCTGCATAGTTCAAAGTGAGCAGCAGCACACCGTGGCCCTTGTCCGCCAGCTTCATGGCATCATAGACCAGCTTGCCGTTGGGGGCAGCAAAGATATCACCTACCGCCTGGACATCCAGCATCCCCTTGCCCACAAAGCCCGCCTGAGCGGGCTCGTGGCCGGAGCCGCCGTAGGTGACGATAGTCACCCGGTCGGCGGCAGCCAGATCCTTGCTGATGACCAGATGGCCGTCCACCTCCAGAATGTCGGGGTAGGCCAGCCCCAGACCGGTGAGCTCCTCATCGGTGATAGTTTCGGGGGCGTTGATAAACTTTTTCATTTTCATATAGGGGTGCCTCCTTATTTAAATTAAAATCACTTTTATGCCTCGGCCAGTCCCCGGAAGAAGCAGGCCATGGACACAGCCCCAGCATCAGGGGTGCCAATGGTCTTCTCTCCGTAGCTCTTGGCCCTGCCGAACTTGGAGACAAAGTTTTTGGTGGCCTCGGCACCCTCTTGCGCAGCTTGGGCGGCGGCGTCAAAGAGGCCAGCCTCGTCCCCGGACCAGGCGGCAATGGCCTGGCTGGCGGGAATGAGGGCGTCCATCATCGTTTTGTCCCCGACCTCAGCCCCGGACATGTCGCTGAGCGCCTCCAGGGCGCTTGCAAACATGGCCTGGAGGGCAGCGGTATCCGCTTCCTCCCCTGCCGGGGCCGCCTCCTGCAGGCCATCCAGCCAGCTGTTCCACAGAGGGACAGCGCTGCCGCCGTTGAGAACCATGACGGCCATGGCGGCGTCATCCAGCATGGACTGGATGCCCCCCGCCGATTCCTCCACCGCCTGGGCAATCGCCCCGGCGATCTTGGCCATGGTGAGGCCATGGTCGGCATCGCCGAACTTGGAGTCGATCTCGGTAAGCAGTTCTTCCGCCTCCTCCACTCGCCTGCAGGCATGCATCAGCCGCGCGGCCAACTCTTCCTTTTTCATAGCTGTGGCGTCCCTTCCTTTCTGTTTTGTACTTTCGTCTGCTCCGGACGATCAGGTCCACCCAGTCAGACCGGATACGGTTCAAGTCCATTCTTAGTTACTTCTGTGCGTCAATTTTATGACAGCCAATTACATAAGTCAATAATCCAGGTATATTTTCCTTATTATACACAGTCTCTCTCATAAAAACTATGCAGAATATACAATCTCCCTGCTCTTTTCCAGCTGCTCCCCAAGAAAATAAGTTACATATGTAACTACTGCTCCAGCAGCTCTCTGGCCAGCTCCCTGCGGGCCACAATGTGACTGAAAATTCCCGTATTCAGCGCTCCCCGCAAGGCCCGGACACTGGTATTGGCCGAACACACACCGATCAGATTTGGACTGCGCCGCAGGGCGTCCAGGGGAATCTGAATCGCAAAGTCCTGCTCCGATTGGATCACCTTACCTGCCTCATTGAAATAATAGATCAGCAGACGACCGCAGGTGTGCTCCTCCTGCAAAAGGCTTCCGTACCGCACCAGAGAGGCAAAATCAGGGCTGGAGGGGTAGTCTCCGATATTTACCAGTGCGGTGTCCATTCTGGCCCACTGGAGCTGGATCTGGCGGTAGACCTCCGTGGAGCACAGCAGCTGTTTCTCCTCCAAACTTTCAGGCAAAGCGGGGAGGTACAAAAAGTGGGGGACCGCTCCCAGCTGCTGGGCGATAAGGCGGACATTCTCATTGGACTGATAGTTCCGGGCGGGGATACTGGCATTGCCCACCAGGGGACAGAGGTCGCTCACCGTGCTGTTGGGGCGGGGGTTTTCCTCCAGCCAGGTCACCAGCTGGCCGATGAGGTGCCCCCAGCCGATGCCGACACGCCTGGCCCCCAGCTCTTCCAGCAGCTCCACCGCCCCCCGGGACAGGCTCTGGTTGGTCTGGCCGTCATCCGCGCCATCGGGGGCCAGCACCCCGCCCCGCAACCCGTAAACCCGGCACAGACGGTCCATGATCCGCCTGTCCCCCTCCCCCGGCTCGTGAACGACGATCTCCACGATCCCCAGTTCCCGGGCTTCCCGAAGCATCCGGCTGATCATTGGGCGGGAGACCCCCATCTCCCGGGCAATGTCGCTCTGCTTCCGGTCCTCCAGGTAATACCGCCTGGCGGCATGGGCCAGCCGCTGTGCCTTTTGTGCACCGCTGTACATGGAATCCCCCCTTTTGTTACATATGTTAATTGTATCACAATTTTGGTCAAACACAACCAGTACTTTTTTATTTTTTCCGTCCTATTGCCCAAAGTATTTTTCACCGCTGACAGGCATCACAGGAAAGGGCTCCGTCCTGTCTCTGTCGTACTCTTTTCTTCTTGACTTTTTTGAGAGCAAAATTATAATAAGCTTTGTTATTATAAGAAAGCTTATTATTTGAGGTGCATAATGGAACCCCTTCACTATCTTCTTATGAAAGCCCATACCCAGCTCAACCGCCGGATCATGGGCGAGGCAGCCAGCCTTGGACTGACCTCTGGACAGCCCAAGGTTCTGGAGTGTCTCACCCATCTGGGGGAAAGCAACCAGAAAGCCATTGCCGCCTACTGTGAAATCGAACAGGCCACGGTGGGCAGCATTCTCTCCCGGATGGAGCGGGATGGATTGGTACGCCGGATCCAGCGGGAGGGCAACCGCCGCAGTCTCTATGTCTCCCTCACTCCAAAGGGGGAGCGGCTGGGACAGCAGATGGAGGAAGTCTTCTCTCACACGGACCGCGCAGTTTTGGAAGTACTGTCCCAGGATGAGGTCCGCCAGTTGAGCAGCCTTCTGGAAAAGCTGTGCACCGCCCGTCAGAACGGGAAGGAGGAAGGGATATGAGCCGCACTCCTGTCAATCTGTTGAAACGCTATCTGCTGCTGGCCGTCGGGCTGGCCATCATGGCCTTCGGCGTGGGCTTTTCCATTCAGGCCGGGCTGGGTACCTCTCCCATTTCCAGTCTCCCCTATGTACTCAGCCTTTTTACCCCCTTTACCGTGGGTACCGCCACCATTGCCATGCATGTTACGCTGATCCTCCTTCAGATCCTGCTGCTCCGCAAGCAATACGATCCCATCCAGCTCATCCAGCTGCCTGTAGCTCTGATTTTCGGCACCCTCACTGACTTCAGCGTCTGGATGCTGCAGGGACTGACCCCAGGCTCCTATCCTATGCAGTGGGTGTTCTGTATCATTGGCATTCTCCTGGTGGGGGTGGGAGTCAGCTTCGAGGTCACCGCCGATGTGGTCACACTGGCAGGTGAGGGTATGGTACTGGCAGTATGCAAGGTCTTCCCCGTCCCCTTTGCCAAAGGAAAGGTGGGCTTTGATATCACTCTGGTGGTACCGGCCTGTGTCCTGTCCCTGATTTTTCTGGGCTATCTGGCCGGTGTGCGGGAGGGCACCGTGGCGGCGGCCATCTGTGTGGGCCTCACCGCCAAACAGGTCAACCGCCCCATGAAACGCTTTGCTCAGCGTTTTGGGGATTGAGTATTCCTTCTGGATGAAAGGAGGTTTCCAATGGATTTGCCATACTGCAAACTGGAGATTTTTCTCCCGGAGAGCCACTTTTCCCAGCTGCGCCAGGCCCTCATTCAAGTGGATGCGGGCCATATTGGCAATTATGACAGCTGCCTGTCCTACTCTCCCGTCACCAGCTGCTGGCGGCCGCTGGCCGGCGCCACCCCTTATCTGGGGCAGGAGGGACAGCTGTGCACCCAGCCAGAGCTCAAGGTGGAGGTCACCTGTCTGACCGAAAACCTGGACCGTACCCTGGCCGCCATCAAGGCGGTCCACCCCTATGAGGAGCCGGTGATCAATGTGATCCCCCTCTGCAGGGTAGGACTTTAATGCCATTTTCAAATAAAAAGCCGGGGCGGACACCAATGGTGTCCGCCCCGGCTTTCTTCGCTTCCTCCTGTTTCCTCAAAGGAGTTCAGCGCTGGGAAACATATTTGTGCAGGGTCTTGCGTACGGCGCCGGGACCGGCGTAGAGCTCGGCCACCATACCCTCGATCTTCTCTCCCAGGCCTACCTGGTAGAGATCCACGCCAAACACATCCTCCCGGCTGTAGAGTTTCTTGAGGCAGCTCATGTCCTGAGCGCCCTCTTTGACCTCCAGGGGAGCCACAATGGCCTGCAGCTCTTCCAGCAGGGGATCGGGAGAGGGCTCAAAGGCCTTGCCGCTGTCATCCACGCCCTTCAGATACCGGGCATAGCCGGCCAGCACCAGGGGGATGAGGATCAGCTCATCCTTGTTGAGGCCCCGGGCCTCATAGGCCTTGATGGTCTCGCCAAAGCGGATGGGCAGCTTCTGGGAAGTATCGGTGGCAATACGCTGGGGGGCGTCGGGCATGAAGGGGTTGGGCAGACGCTTGTTCAGCACCGCACCGATGAAGTCGGCAGGTTTGAGCACGCCGGGGTCCACCACCACAGGCATGGCCTCGATATAGCCCATCTTAGTGATGAGGCCGCAGATGTCCTCGTCCTTCATCTCGGCGGAGATGAGGGTGTAGTCCAGCAGGCAGCCATAGATGGACATGGCGGTGTGCAGGGGGTTGAGGCAGGTGCAGACCTTCATCTTCTCCACCTTGTCCACCGTCTCCCGGTCGGCGTAGAGCACCCCGCCCTTCTCCAGGGGAGGACGGCCGTTGGTGTACTTGTCTTCGATGACCAGATACTCGGTCTCCTCGGCATTGACGAAGGGAGCGGTGTAGGTGTGCTTCTCGGTGATAATGGTATAGTTATCCTCAAAGCCGTCCTCCTCCAGCATCTTCTGGACCTGGGCGTCGGGACGGGGGGTGATCTTGTCGATCATGGACCAGGGGAAGGTGACCTTGGTCTCGTCCTGGAGATAGTCCAGGAACGCCTGGGGGGCCAGGCCGGCCTTGACCCAGCTCTCGGCATAGGCCAGAGCGGCCTGCTTGACCTTATCGCCGTTATGGGAGCAGTTGTCCATGCTCTGCACGGTAATGGGCGCGGCTCCGGCCTGGAAGCGCTCCAGGAGCAGGGCGGCCACCTTACCCATGATGAGCTGGGGCTTCAGACCCTGATCCAGGTCGGCGGGAGCCACGGAATAGCCCTTCTCCGTGATGGTGAAGCTCACCATCTGCAGAGAGGGGTTGCGGAAAATCTCCACAAGGCGGGCCCAGTCGCCGGTAAACTGAGGATCGGCCTTCAGGCTCTCGGTAACGGAGGCCACCACCCGTTTTTCAATGGACCCGTCAGACTTGAGCAGCACCAGCAGACTCATGTTGTCATAGGGCGCATAGGCCTTGTCGATGATCTCATAGTCAAAGCCCTCGGCCACAATGACGCCCCGGTCATACTCCCCCGCATCCAGCACTCGCTGGAGCAGAGCGGCAGGAAAGGCGCGGAAAATGTTGCCCGCGCCGAAATGGATCCAGGTGGGCTCCTTGTGGGTCTTCTCCCGTACGGCCTTCAGGTCGAACTTGGGCAGCTCATAGCCCTTGTCCGCCCACTGCTTGGGATCATAGGTACCGGCTTGAATCTCAGAAAGTTTCATGATACAGCCCTCTCTCTTCCCTTACTGCTTTTCCTTGTCCAGCTTATCCAGCATATCCCAGATGCCCCAGAGGTACATGATGCCCAGGGCCCGGTCGTAAAGACCGTAGCCGGGACGGCAGGTGCCAGGGCCCTCACCCCAGATATGCCGGCCGTGGTCGGGACGGATATAGCCCTCAAAGCCGCAGTCGTGGTAGGCCTTCACAATGTCCAGGATGCGGGTATCCCCGTCGCAGTCCCGGTGAGAGGCCTCGGTGAAGTCACCGTTGGGGAAGTGCTTCACATTGCGGATATGGGCGAAGGCGATGCGGTCGCAGTGCTTGCGCACGATGGCGGCAATGTCGTTGTTGGGATTGGCTCCCAGAGAGCCGGAACACAGAGTCAGGCAGTTGCAGGGATCGTCCACCATGGTGAGGAACCGGTCCACAGAGGCCTCGTCCACCAGCAGACGGGGCAGGCCGAAGATATCCCACGGGGGATCATCCTGATGGATGGCCATCTTGATGCCGCACTCATGGCACACGGGCATAATGGCCTCCAGGAAGTACTTCAGGTTTTCCCACAGCTTCTCCTTGGTGACGGGGCGGTACATCTCAAACAGCTCGTCCAGCCGGGCCATGCGCTCGGGCTCCCAGCCGGGGAAGGTAAGGCCGTTGAGGTTATTGAGGATATAGTCGGCCATCTCCTTGGGGTCGTCCTGGATCTTGGACTTCTCATAGTAGAGGGCGGTGGAGCCGTCGGGCAGGGGATGGAACAGGTCGGTGCGGGTCCAGTCGAAGACAGGCATGAAGTTGTAGCAGATCACCTTCACCCCGAAGTCCTTCAGGTTACGGATGGTCTGGATGTAGTTTTCAATATACTTGTCCCGGGTGGGCAGACCTACCTTAATGTCGTCGTGCACATTCACAGACTCTACCACATCCATGTTGAAGCCATAGGGCTCCAGCTGTTTCTGGACCTGGGCGATCTCTTCCTTCTCCCAGATCTCACCGGGCTGCTTGTGGTGCAGGGCCCAGACGATGGTGGTCACACCGGGGATCTGCTTGATGTCGGACAGGGAGATTTTGTCATTTCCCTCGCCGTACCAGCGAAAACCCATCTGCATAGGCATAGCATTGGCCTCCTTTAAATCAAATTTCCGTGCCGGCGGAAGGGGCCGTCTCTGGTCCCTCCCGCCGGTACGCATATGTATGGATCAAGGATAACAGGTTGCTTTTCTTAGTGGATGCCCATCCAGTGCATGGGAATCTCCACCAGAGGGGGTACCAGAGCCATCAGGAAGCACAGGGCAGTCTGGGCAATGAAGTAGGGCATGGTGGGCGGAATGATCTTGTCCATCTTCACATTGCCCGCCGCACAGGCCACATTCAGCACAGGGCCCACAGGGGGAGAGGTCAGACCCAGCACATTCATCAGAACGAAGCACACGCCGAAATAGATGGGGCTGATGTCGGCAGCCTCCACCAGAGGCAGCATAATGGGGGTCAGGATCAGGATACTGGGGGTAACATCCATGGCCAGACCGACTACCACCACAATGCACATCAGTACGAACATGAGCAGGGTGGGGTGCTCCACCAGACCGCCCAGACCGTCAGTCATCATCTGAGGGATGCGGGAGACGGTCATGAAGTAAGCGGCGCAGTTGGCGGCGGCAGCCAGGAACATGACCACAGCGGAGGTCTTGGCAGCAGCCACAAAGACCTTGCCCAGATCCTTGATGTTCAGCTCTCGGTACACGAACAGACCGATGATGATGGCGTAGACACAGGCAATCACGCCGGCCTCAGTGGCGGTGAAACGGCCGGAGCGCAGGCCCACCAGAATGATGACGGGCAGCAGCAGGGCCCACAGGCCGCCCAGGAAGATGTGCAGGGCCTCCTTGGGAGTGGGAGCCTTGAAGTTCTCGGTATCAGGCACCACGCCCTTCTTCCGGGTCTTCAGGAACCACACCACACAGGCGATGATGGTCAGGTAGACGGCGGGGGCGATGCCGGCCATGAACATGGAGTTGATGGACACGCCGGCAGACACGCCGTAGACGATCATGGGCACAGAGGGGGGCATGATGGGGGCCACCAGGTTGGCGCTGGCCACCAGGGCGGCGGACTCCTCACGGTTGTAGCCGGAGTTGACCATCATGGGGATAAGCATGGCGCCCAGAGCGGCGCAGGCAGCCACAGCGGAGCCCACCAGAGCGGCGAACATCAGGCAGGCAAAGATGGCCACATAGCCAAGGCCGCCCCGGATCCGCCCCAGGAAAATATCACAGAAGGAAATGATGCGCTTGGTCAAACCGCCCCGGTTCATGATCTCACCGGCCAGCACGAAGAAGGGCAGTGCCATCATGGTCACCGAGTCGGAACCCTGCATCAGGGTACGGGCAATAATGGTGGGATTGGCGTCGCCGCCGCCCATGGCCATAGCAGTACAGATTGCACACATCAGAAGGGCCATGGCAATGGGAAGGCCGATAGCAATACCGACCAGCATGGAAACGATAAATACTGCGATAATCACTGGAGTCCTCCCCCTTCCTGAGAGGCGACATCATCGGAATCACTGTCGCCGTGTCCGGTGAACAGCTCGATCACCGACTCCTTCAACACAAACATCCGGTACAGATTCACCAAAGAAATGATAATCACTGCCACGCCCAGAACAGTACCCACGATGTGGATCATGAACACAGGGAAGTGAGTGGCTACCCAGAAGTCATTGCGGTTGTTATAGGCGTTCTGATAGGCGCCGGTGGCCAGGAAGCCCATGAGCACCATGATCAGCACCTGAATGATCACATAAAGGACCTTCTGTCCCGCCTCAGGCAGCTTCATGATCAGGGTATCGATCATGAGGTGCTGATTCTCCTTGGCGGCAATGATGGACCCCAGGTAAATCAGGTAAATAAAGCTGATACGGGCAATCTCCTCACTCCAGGGGAAACCAAGCCCGAACTGACGCAGAATCACATTCATAAAGGTGAAGAAAATCATCACGCCGAGGAAAATAGCAATGACGATCTCGATCACTCGAAACAGCTTGTCCACCAGTGATCCCAGCCCATGGGACTTGCGACTGTCAGACATAACCATACCTCCTCATCCGAAATAGAGAGGCCGCGCTCACAAAGCGCGGCCTCTTGGGAAAAATCCTTACTGAACCGCTTCGATCTTCTCAATCAGAGCAGGAGCCCAATCGCTGTTCTCCTCCAGGAGAGTATTGATGGTGGGCTGGATCTTCTCAATCATCTTGGCACGCTCATCCTCAGTCATCTGAGTCACGGTCACACCGGCTTCCTCGATGGTAGCACGGTCGGTGTCCACAGAGGCAATATAGTCGGTCCAAGCCTGCTCAGCGGCGGCCTTGGCGGCGTCGCGGACGATCTGCTGCTGTTCCTCAGTCAGGCTGTCCATGGCATCCTTGTTGGCAATGATCTCCAGAGTGGCAATAATGTGGTTGGTCTCATAGAGATAGCTCTGGACCTCCTGGAAGCTCTGGTCAATCACAGTAACCATGCCGTTGTCCTGGCCGTCCACAGTGCCGGTTTCCAGAGCGGTGAAGAGCTCGCCCAGAGAAATAACCTGAGCGGAGGCGCCCAGATCCTCCACAATACCGATGTGGATGGGGTTGTTGGGCATACGGAACTTCTGACCAGCAAAGTCATCCACGCAGGTCAGCTGCTTGCTGGAAGTAAAGGTACGGGCGGAGTTGGGGCCCCAGGAGAGCATCTCCACCTCGGGGAATTTCTCATTGAAGGCGGCGCTGACCTCGTCGGCCACCTCACCGGTCCACACATTCTTGGCATGCTCCAGGTCGCGGTACAGGAAGGGCCAGTCAGAGATGAGCATCATGGGGAACTCCTGGTTCATGGGAGTGCCGACTACAGTAAACTGCACGGAGCCGTCACGCACGCCCTGCCACAGAGCGGCCTCGTCGCCCAGCAGTCCGTCGTGATAGACTTCAACCTTGATAGCACCATCGGTCTTCTCTTCGATCTGGGTCTTGAACACATTGTCCAAAGCGGCGGCCATGGGGTGGCTGGCGCCCCAGTTGTCGCCCACCTTCAGGGTGACGCTTCCGCCGGAACTGCCGGAACCGGAGCCGCCACCGCAGCCGGTAGCCACGGCAGCCATCAGGGCCAGCGCCATCGTCAAAGCAATGATCTTTCTCAGTTTCATAATAACATCCTCCTATAACTCTTTTTCACACATTATTTTAACGGCTTCCTTTCGCCGCTAAATACCAAATCTGCTTTCTCTCAGTCCTCGAAGACAATGACCATCTTCTTCAGGTCCTTGGGGGGATTCATAATGTTTTCAAACACCTGCTCCACCTTGCTGAAGGGGATATAGTGGCTGGCCATACCCTCCAGCTGGAACTTGTGCTGGGCAAACTTCTCAATGGTGGGCTGGAACTGGCCGGAAGACATCCGGGTCCCGATGATAGACAGCTCGCGGATATTGATCATGGCCTGGGTAATTCCCTCCTGGGCGGTGCAGAAGCCCATGGGAACGATGGTAGCCCCGTTAGCTGGGATGCCCTGCTCCAGCACAGCGGTGAGGGAGCCGGGATAGCATGCAGAGTCAAAAATCACATCTACACCGGCACCGTCGGTGAACTTCTGGACCGCATCCTTCAGGCTCTCCTTCTTGGTGTTGACAATGGCGTCGGCGCCGTAGCCCTTGGCACGGGCCAGGGAGTCGTCGTTGATGTCGGCGCAGATCACCCGGCAGCCCTTGTCCTTCAGGGTCTGAAGGATCACGGCGCCGATGGTCCCGCTGCCCAGCACCAGCACGCTCTCGCCGCCCTTGACACCGGCACGGGTGGTGCAGTGGCCGCCGATGGCAAAGGGCTCGATGAGTGCCGCGTCCCGGAAGGGCATATCCTCAGGCAGGAGGTATACCTCGTGTTCGGGAACGGCAAAGTACTCACGCCAGCCGCCGTCAATGGCAGAACCGCGGGCCTTGACCGTACGGCACACATTCCGCCGGCCGCTCTTGCACTGGGGGCACTCGCCGCAGGCCACCACCAGGTCTACCACCACATGATCGCCGGGCTTGACGCCCTTTACATCCTTGCCGACCTCGACCACTACGCCGGCATTCTCATGGCCGGGCACCCGGGGGAACACCGCGTTGGGGTTCTCGCCCAGAAACAGGTGGATATCGGAGCCGCACACACCGGCAGCCTTCATCTGGATCAGGACCTCTCCGTCACCGGGCTTGGGCACAGGCACTTCCCGGATCTCATACTGCTTGGGACCGGTAATGACAACTTCCTTCATCATTTCTTTCATCACTGTAACCGCCTTTCTCAAATCTCTGGTTTTTCCTCCGATCTTCGCCGCTTCACTCGTCCTTCCCCTGACCCGGTGAATATGCGGCGCCGAAGGAAAAGGGCCGCCGGAGCAGCGGACCTCCCGTCCCCTTCCGGCATTCCCGACCAGTCTGCTCATGACGCCTGAACAAGCTGACCAGGTTGTCTGTTATTTCTCTGGCGGACTCTTTGCTTATATTCTACAATACTTGTATACTAGAAAACAAGTCGCATTTATAACAAAACATTTCCCAGTTTTTTATACAAATCATAAAAAACCGGGTTCTGCTTCTCTTATTCTCTGATTTTCTTGTCAACATCGCTCGTTTCATCAGCAGGGTATAACAGCCAGCCGGAAAAATAAACCGACCCGGTCATATAGGCCGAGTCGGCAGGGCGCATTTCAGATTTATTATTTAAAGTACTGGGGATAGGCGGCTCGAATCTCCGCAGGGTCAATTTTATAGCGGTTCAAATGTTCATCCATGAGTCTTTCTGCAGCCTTGGTATCGCCGCGTGAGAAGATTTTGATAAACTGCTCATGATCTTCCACAATATGCTGGTTTTTTACCGAAGCCAAGGCAATGCTGCGCACCCGGTCGTAATGGATGATAATATTCTGCATCAGTGCAAAGATTTGGGATTTTCGCGCGATGTCAAAAATGATGCCGTGAAACTCCTTGTCCAGTTTCAGCAGATCCTCCGGGTAGTAGTGATCCAGATAAAATGCCTGCAGCTGCACATTTTCCTCCAGCCGGCGCAGGTCCCAGGGGGTACACATCTTACAGGCCTCCTGCACCACCGCACACTCCAGCAGGTTCCGCATAAATCTGGACTCTTCCACCAGATCATAATCAATCAAAGAGACAATGCTCTTGCGCTGGGGATAGATCTCTACGATCTTAACTTTGGACAGCTCCAAAAGGGCTTCTCGCACCGGAGTACGGGACAGCCCCATCTCAGTGGCAAGCTCGTTTTCGCTAATCTGACAGCCAGGAGCCAGGCGCATAGTCACAATATTATCTTTGATGGTGCGCAGGGCATAGTCCCGGCCATTCTCCCGGGGCAGGCGTTCCAAAATCCGCATATTCGGCCTCCCAAGTGGTTACTTAAGGTTATTGTAAGCGCAGTGCAGTGAAATTGCATAAAAAACATGTTAAAACAATTCTAGTATACCAGTACTCTTCACTGATTTCAAGTGACTTCCAAGGGGTGACCCCTTCATTTTCTTCATCAAGCCATCATTTTTTTGATCTCTTTATTTAATAAGTGAGCTGCAAAAGAACCGTCTGTCTTTATGCGTGGCACACTAGCATACTAGCAAAAAATTTTTATCCGTTTTTGTGCGTTCATCCAAAAAGTGTTTCCCCCCCTTGCACAATTTATTTTTCAATGTAAAATAGTAAATACAGCGTACAATATGAGGGTTTTCAGAGGTTTCCCGCTGGTTTTTCCTTCCCGCCTCTTTTTCCCTCACTTGTCCTCCCCCTTCCCCTTCCGGCGGATCCTTTCTTTTTTTGCCCTAACTTGTTTTCTAGTATACAACTATACAAATGTACAACCATATCCTGTAAATTTTCCCCTGACCCGGTTTTCAGGATCCAGTGCTTTGTTCGTCCAGGAAAAATCACAATTAAAGGAGCGTATGTTTTATGAATGAAGTTCTTCAGCGCGTCTATGAGATCGGCGTGATTCCTGTCATTGCCATTGACGACGCGGATAAAGCCGTTCCCCTGGCCAAGGCCCTGGTGGAGGGCGGTCTGCCCGCTGCCGAGGTCACCTTCCGCACCGCCGCCGGCGAGGAGGCCATCCGCCGCATTGCCGCCGAAGTGCCCGACATGCTGGTAGGCGCCGGTACCGTCCTTACCAAGGAGCAGGCCGACCGGGCTATTGCCGCCGGTTCCCAGTTTATCGTCAGCCCCGGCTTCAATCCCGAGGTCACCCGCTATGTGCTGGACAAAGGCGCCCTGATGATGCCCGGCACCGCCACCCCCGGCGAGATGGAGCAGGCCATGAGCATGGGCCTGGATGTGGTCAAGTTCTTCCCCGCCGAGCAGAACGGCGGCGTAGCCAAGCTGAAGGCTCTGGCAGGCCCCTACACCAGCCTGCGCTGGATGCCCACCGGCGGCGTAAACACCAAGAATCTGATGGATTACCTGAGCTTTAACAAGATCATCGCCTGCGGCGGCACCTGGATGGTGAAGAAGGACCTCATCGAGGGCGAAAAGTGGGACGAGATCATCCATATCTGCCAGGATGCTGTAAAGACCATGCTGGGCTTCCAGCTGGCCCATGTGGGCATCAACTGCGCCGACGCCGCCCAGGCCGAGCAGACCTCCAAGACCCTGTGCGCCATCTTCGGCTTTGACTATAAGGCGGGCAATTCCTCCAACTTTGCCGGCTCCGCCGTGGAGTGCAACAAGGCCCCCGGCCGGGGCGCCCACGGCCATATTGCCATCGCCACCAACAATGTGGACCGGGCCGTCTATCACCTGGGCCGGAAGGGCATCCAGTTTGACCCCTCCAGCCGCAAGACCGACGCCAAGGGCAACACTAAGGCCATCTATCTCCAGGATGAGCTGTGCGGCTTTGCCATCCACCTGGTCCAGAAATAATGGGCTTCCCTTTCTAAAAATACACTTTTTAAGGAGTGCTGAACATGAGAGTAGTCACTTTCGGCGAGCTGATGATCCGGCTCCAGCCCTATAACTATGAGCGTTTTGTCCAGGCCGATCACCTGGAGTTCTCCTTTGGCGGCGGCGAGGCCAATGTGGCCGTCTCCCTGGCCAACTACGGCCTGGATGCCGCCTATGTCACCAAGCTTCCCGCTCACGCCATCGGCCAGGCTGCGGTGAACTCCCTGCGCCGCTACGGCGTAGACACCTCCATGATCGTCCGGGGCGGCGACCGTGTGGGCATCTACTTCAACGAGAAGGGCGCCTCCCAGCGGGGCAGCGTGTGCATCTATGACCGGGCCCACTCCGCCATCCAGGAGGCCACCACCGCCGACTTCGACTGGGACAAGATCTTCCAGGATGTGGACTGGTTCCACTTTACCGGCATCACCCCGGCTCTGGGTCCCAATGTGGTGGACATCTGCCGGGAGGCCTGCAAGGCCGCCAAGGCCCACGGGGTAAAGATCTCCTGCGACCTCAACTATCGCGGTAAGCTGTGGACCCGCCAGCAGGCCCGGGAGGCCATGACCGATCTGTGCCAGTATGTGGATGTGTGCATCTCCAATGAGGAGGACGCCAAGGATGTCTTCGGCATCGAGGCCGAGTCCACCGACATCTATGCCGGCGAGATCAACCACGAGGGCTACAAGTCCGTGGCCAAGCAGCTGGCCGACAAATTCGGCTTTGAAAAGGTGGCCATCACCCTGCGGGAGTCCCACTCCGCCTCTGACAACGGCTGGAGCGCCATGCTCTACGATGCGGCCTCCAACGAGTACTGCTTCTCCAAGAAGTATGAGCTGCGTATCATCGACCGCGTGGGCGGCGGCGACAGCTTCGGCGGCGGCCTCATCTACGCCCTGCTCAATGGCAAGTCCACCCAGGAGGCGGTGGAGTTTGCCGTGGCCGCTTCCGCTCTGAAGCACACCATCGAGGGCGACTATAACATGGTCACCGTGGCTGAGGTGGAAAAGCTGGCCGGCGGCGACGGCTCCGGGCGCATCCAGCGCTGAGCTTCCCCAGATTTTTCCCAGAGGACCGGCCCCTTTCCGCGGCCGGTCCTTTTTCAAATTTGAAAGGAGGGGCAATATGGAACATTTCAATCCCTTGTTAAAAGGCACCCGCGTCGGGCAGAAATTCATTACCATCGGCGAGATCATGCTGCGCCTGACCCC